>CAJFQI010000039.1 GCA_904419005.1 Candidatus Avimonas faecium
TGCGACGGTGGTAATCCCGCAGCGCGTCCAGGCAGGCGTCCCACGGCCGGTCCAGCGGCGCCGGCGCCGGCGCGCCGCCCCAGCGCGGGAGGCTGCCGGCCAGCTCCGGCTCTACACAGTCCAGCAGGCCGGCCGGGTCCGCCGACGAAGCGCGGTACAGCACCGCCAGGTCCCTCTTTGCAAGCCGGGCCAACTCCTCCGGTACGGCAGGGTCCACCCCCCGGCCGGTCACCCGCAGGCGGCCGGCCACCAGGCGGGAGACAAAGGCGTTTTCATCCTCCAGCACCTCGACGGCCACCGCGGACGGGAGGCTGGAAAAGCTGTCCCTTTCCGCCAAAAGCCCGCAGAGCGCCCCCCAGCCCTCGCATACCGCCTCCGCGTCCCGCGACGCGGCCGCCCGGTACAGGCCGAGCAGCGCCGCCGTCACCGGCTGCCGCAGAATGCCGCGGTATATGGTCAGGGAGAGCAGCTCCCGGTAAAGCATGGCCGCCTGTGTCATAGATATCGCCCTTTCTTGATTCCATTGTTTCCTAAAGCTTTATTTTACCAGGGATTCGGAAAAAAGCAAGGCGGAAGCGGGAAGCCCCGTTTCCGCCCGCCGTTTTCTCCCGATCGGAGGCCGCCCGCCGGCAGCCGCCCTATTCCAGGTCGA
The DNA here is from genome assembly GCA_904419005.1 of Candidatus Avimonas faecium. Classification (GTDB taxonomy): domain Bacteria; phylum Bacillota; class Clostridia; order Oscillospirales; family Acutalibacteraceae; genus Avimonas; species Avimonas faecium. Next base: position 653 of record CAJFQI010000039.1, read on the forward strand.
TCTCCCAATCCCGATGGTAATATGTAAAATCCCGCTCGCCAATCTCCCGCAGGACGCGGCAGGGGTTGCCCACCGCCACCACATTTTTGGGGATGTCCTTGGTCACCACGCTGCCCGCGCCGATGACCGAATTCTCCCCGATCCGCACCCCGGGCAGAATGACCGCCCCGGCGCCGATCCACACGTTGTTTTCAATGAAGACGGGCAGGTTGTACTGCGCCTGCTTGCTCCGCAACACCGGATGGACGGGATGGGCGGCGGTGGCCACCGTCACATTCGGGGCGAACATCACGTTGTCCCCGACGTAAATCTCCCCGTCGTCCACCAGCGTCAGGTTGAAATTGGCATAGACGCTGCTGCCAAAATGGACGTTTTTCCCGCCCCAGTTGGCGTACAGGGGCGGCTCTATATAGCACCCCTCCCCGATCTCGGCGAACATCTCCCGCAGCATGGCGGCGCGCTTCTCCCCCTCCGACGGGCGGGTCTGGTTAAATGCGTGCAGCCGCTCCAGACATTGCGTCTGGAGGGCCATCAGCTCTTCCCCGCTGCAATAATAGAGCCTGCCGTTCTTCATGCGCTCCAAGGTTTCCTGAAAATCCATGGCGCTGCCTCCTCTCCCCGCCCCTGCGTAGGCACGGGGAAAATACGGCGGGGATTTTTCAAAAAAACCGCGCGTCCCGCCGAAACTATGCTATACTAATGAAAATATACTGAAGCATCCGCCGCATCACCGCGCCGTGACCGCCGCCCGGACCAACGCCGGGCGGCACGCGCGGGCGCCTACAGTTTAGCATACCCCCTGCAAGTTTGCAAGCATTGGGAGGGATCGCCTTGCCATCGTTGGAACCGCCGCTTTGGGACCGGGCCAGGAGCTGCTGCTTCACCGGCCATCGGCCGAACCGGCTTCCCGCTGTTTATCAACAAAACCCCGCCGCGCTCCAGGCGCTGCGCGCCGCCCTCCGTGACGCGGTCCTTCAGGCCGTGCGGGCCGGCTATGACTGCTTCCTGTCCGGGATGGCCCTGGGCACGGACACCTGGGCGGCAGAAGAAGTCCTATCCCTGAAGGAGGCGGGCTATCCCCTCTGGCTGGCCGCGGTCATCCCCTGCCCCGAACAGGACGCCCGCTGGCCGGAAGCGGACCGGGAACGGTACCGCTCCCTACTGGAGCGGGCCGACCGCCAGGTGCTGCTCTGCCCCCATTACACCGCATACTGTATGCATATGCGCAACCGCTGGATGGTGGAGCACTCCGCGCGCCTGATTGCCGTTTACGGCGAGGTGCCCGGCGGAACGGCCAACACTGTGCATCTTGCTGAAAGGAAGGGCTTGGAAATTGTGCGAATCAACCCATTCCGACCGGACGTTTTCTTGCTTTAGCATCATAAAATGTATTGACTTTTCTTTTTAAGAGTTATAAAATAAAGAAAAATTGCTTTTGCTTTATTTAACTAAAGCGTTCGTTCCGCATCCGGCGCAGGTTGAAAACAGCTGTTCGGCCGGGCAGGCCGCCGCCTTCTCGCAGCTCCCGCTGCCGGCCAAACGGCGGAGGACGGCCGTATGCCGCGGAACCCGTCCGCCTTAGAGGCGGGCCGGCGCTCCGGAGCTTTCCGCTCTTCCGGCTGCGTGCCGGAACCGGGAGGCGATGCGGCGTCGGCAGCTTCCTATGGGAAGCGGCGCCGCAGGGGGCGGTATGACAAAAACAACGATCCGGAAAGGGTGGAATTATGATTACAGGTGCCGCTGCCATGGTGCAGTGTCTGGAATGGGAAGGGGTGCGGGTCGCGTTCGGGTATCCCGGCGCGGCGATCTGCCCCTTTTACGATGCGCTGACCCACAGCGCCATCCACCATGTGCTGGTCCGTACGGAGCAGAATGCGGCCCACGCCGCAAGCGGCTACGCCCGGATTTCGGGGAAGGTGGGGGTGTGCATCGCCACCTCCGGCCCTGGGGCGACCAACCTGCTGACCGGCATCGCCTCCGCCTATATGGATTCCATCCCCCTGGTGGCGATCACCGGCCAGGTGCGCAGCGATTTGCTCGGCCGGGACGTTTTCCAGGAAGCGGACATCACCGGCGCGGCGGAGCCCTTTATCAAGCATAGCTACATCATTAAGCGGGCACGGGATATCCCCCGCGTGTTCAAGGAAGCGTTCCACATCGCCTCAACCGGCCGGCCCGGCCCGGTGCTGATCGACATCCCGATCGACATGCAGCAGGCGGCGATCCCGGAATTCGATTATTCCCAGCCGGTCAATATCCTGGGCTATAAGCCCCGCACCCAGGGGCACAGCCTGCAGATCAAGAAAGCGGCCGAAGCGCTCAAGGCCAGCAAGCGGCCGGTGCTCTGCGCCGGGGGCGGCGTTTTTTCCGCCCACGCGCGGGGGGAGCTCCGCGCCTTGGTGGAGCAGTGCCGCCTGCCGGTCGTCTGCACGATGATGGGCATCGGCGCGCTGCCCTCCGCCCACCCGCTCAACATGGGGATGCTGGGCAGTCACGGCTGCGTTCCGGCCAACAAGGCCGTGCGGGACGCGGACCTGCTGGTGCTGGTGGGCGCCCGGGTGGGCGACCGCGCGGTCGCCGCGCCCGGCCAGGTTGCCGCGAGGGCCAAGATCATCCATATCGACATTGACCCGGCCGAGATCGGGAAAAACATGCCGGCGCACATCCCCATCGTGGGCAATCTCAAGGGGGTGCTGGCGGAATTGACGCGGCTGTCCGACTGGCAGGCCCCTGACGAGTGGGTGCAGCAGGTGACCGCCCGCAAGCAGCGGTACGCCGCCAAATCCATCCCGCCGGAAGAGGGCTACGTCGAGCCTAAGGCCTTTATGCGCCGCCTGAGCGAAAAAATGGCGGCGGACGCGATCCTCTGCGCCGATGTGGGGCAGAACCAGATCTGGTCGGCCAATCACTTCGCCGTGCGGGAAGGGCGCTTCCTGACCTCGGGCGGCATGGGCACGATGGGCTATTCCATCCCCTGCGCCGTGGGGGCGAAGCTCGCTGCCCCCCGCCGGCAGGTCTGCGCGGTCTGCGGCGACGGCTCCTTCCAGATGAGCATGATGGAGCTCGGCACCATCTGCCAGGAGCGCCTGCCGGTAAAAATCATCATCATGCGCAACACCCGCCTCGGCATGGTGCGGGAGCTGCAGGACAACCAATACAAGGGCAACCACAGTGCGGTGTATCTCGACGGCAGCCCCGATTTCGTCCGGCTGGCAGCTGCCTACGGCATCCCCGCCCGCTCGGTTTCCTCCAACGAAGAGGGGGAAGCCGCCGTGGACGAGATGCTGCATACCGACGGGCCGTATCTGCTCGAATGCGCCGTGCGTCCCGACTATCCGTCGCTGTAAGGAGGGCTAAGCCATGAAATATACCATGTCTGTCCTCGTCGAAAACCAGGCAGGCGTCCTGTCCAAGGTGTCCGGGCTGTTCGCGCGGCGGGTGTTCAATATTGATTCCCTCGCCGTCGGGGTAACGGAGGACCCCACCATCTCCCGGATGACGATTGTAGTCGACGGGGACGAATATGTGGTCGAGCAGCTGGAAAAGCAGCTCAACAAGCTGATCCCGGTGATCAAGGTCAAGACCCTTGACCCCCGGGAGACCATCGCCCGCACCCTCAGCCTGATCAAGGTGTCGGCCGGCACCGGGCACCGGGAGGACATTATGCGGATCTCCGAGCTGATGGGCGCGAAAATCGTGGACGTCACCCGTACCACCCTGACGCTGGAATTCGCCGATACCGCCGAACGGACCGAAACGCTGGAAGCGCTGCTGCGGCCCTACGGCATCAAGGAAATCGCGCGCACCGGCATCATCGCGCTGGAAAAGGGCGCCGACCCCACCCGTAAGGTAAAAAAACAGTCGGTAAAGGAATAAATTTAGGCGCTCCCCCCTTTTCATCCGGCGCTTTTTGGTGTATTCTTTTAACGATGTCCCAATGCCCATTAACCTCAGAGGGTTAACATAGGAAAATTTTGCCGCGCATCACGGCACAGGAGGTAATCATCATGGCAAAGATCTACTATCAAAGCGACTGCAACCTCGGCGTGCTCAAGGGCAAGACCGTTGCCGTCGTCGGCTACGGCTCCCAGGGCCACGCGCACGCCCTGAACCTGCATGAAAGCGGCGTGGACGTGGTCGTCGCGCTGTACGAAGGCTCCAAGAGCTGGGCGAAGGCGGAGGCTGCCGGCCTCAAGGTCATGACCACCGCCGAAGCGACCAAAATCGCCGATGTGATCATGATCCTGATCAACGACGAGCGCCAGGCCGATATGTACAAGAAGGATATCGCCCCTTACCTGACCGCGGGCAAGGCACTGGCTTTCGCGCACGGGTTCAACATCCACTTTGGCCAGATCGTGCCTCCCGCCGACGTTGATGTGTTCATGATTGCGCCGAAGGGCCCGGGCCACACGGTCCGCAGCGAATATGTCGAAGGCAAGGGCGTCCCCTGCCTGGTCGCCATCCAGCAGGATGCCACCGGCCGTGCCCTTGACATCGCGCTGGCTTATGCGGCGGGCATCGGCGGCGCGCGTGCCGGCGTGCTGGAAACCACCTTTAAGGCGGAGACCGAAACCGACCTGTTCGGTGAGCAGGCGGTCCTCTGCGGCGGCGTGACCGCCCTGATGAAGGCGGGCTTTGAGACGCTGGTCGAGGCCGGCTACGCCCCCGAAAACGCCTACTTTGAGTGCATCCATGAGATGAAGCTGATCGTTGACCTGATCTACAAGGGCGGCTTCTCAATGATGCGGTACTCCATCTCCGACACCGCGGAATTCGGCGATTACGAAACCGGCAAACGCCTGATCACCGACGAGACCAAGAAGGAAATGAAGAAGATCCTTTCCGAAATCCAGGACGGCACCTTTGCCAGCAAGTGGATCGCCGAGAACAAGAACGGCCGCTCCCACTTCAATGCCTGCCGCCGGATCGAAGCCGAGCACCAGCTCGAGTCGGTCGGCCGCGAGCTGCGCAAAATGTACAGCTGGAACGAAGAGAAATAACAGCAGCTGCAGGGGAAGGCAAACCGGTACCGGTTTGCCTTCCTTTCGCATTGCCCTGCCTTGCGCCCACCTCCGTATAGGAAAGGGCCGCCCGGCGATAGAGCCTTCAATAGGATCCGCATCCGGGCAGGAAAACACGGAGCCAAAGCCTCTCCCGGCTGCGGCGGAGAGGCGGCCGCCGCAAGCCACACGAAAGGACGTCGTGCGATGATTTCGGAAAAGGACCGGTCCCGGCTGCGGGAATTGGCCAAAAAGCAAAGGGAGCTGGCAAACGCCCCCGCGATGCTGGAGTTGAAAAAGCTCTGGTACCGCCATAACGACGGCTGCGGCGGGCGCCCGATGTTCACCATAGAATTGGATACCTTCGCCCAGGAGCTGGTGACCCCGCTGCTGCAATGCACCTCGCCGGAAGCGCGCGGCCTAGAATGGCAGCTGCTTCTCGGAATGTACAACAACGAGCATTTTCATGACGATAAGGTCGTGCTGGATTACTTCCCCGTGGGCAACGGCGCATGGCTCAAGCTGTTTAACTGGAACGACGAAAAGATACAGGCAACCGACGAGCAGGGGCACGAAAGCATCGGGCACCAATTCCTGCATCTGATCCACGACCTTGAGGAGGACTACCCCAAAATAGAGGACTCCGTTTTCGGCTGCGATGCCGAGGGGGCCCGCCGGCAGGTGGATATCGTCAACGAGCTGTTCGGCGACATCCTTCCCGCCCGCATCGTTGGCGACGCCCTCTATGCCTGCCCCACGCAGAAGCTGGTGCACATGATGAGCATGGAAACCATGCTCTTTTCCCTGTACGATTATCCCGATCTGTTCAAGAGGCTGATGGACAGGCTGGCTTCGGACGTCAACGCCTATTTCGACTATCTTGAACAAAACCGGCTCCTGCTGCCTACGGTGGGCTTTGAAGGGCTTGGCCAAGGGACCTATTGCGCTACTACGCGGCTTCCCGGCTATGACGAGCTGGAAAAGCGGCCCTTTAAGACCACCGATGTCTGGGGCTTTATGGATTCGCAGGAGACCGTGGGGATTTCCCCCGAGATGTACGAGGAATTTATCTTCCCCTACTATAAAAAAATCTCCGACCGTTTCGGCGCGCTGTCCTATGGCTGCTGCGAGCCGGTCGACCCCCTGTGGGACCGCTGCCTGTCCAAGCTGACAAACCTGAGGCGCATCTCCATCTCCCCCTGGTGTAACGAGGAAATCATGGGAGAACGCTTGGCCGGAAAGCCCATTATTTACCATAGGAAGCCCAGCGCCGAATTCATCGGCGTAGGGACCACGCTGGACGAGGAAGCCGTGCGCGCCTGCGTCCGCAAGACCATGAGCGCTGCCAAGGGCTGCAAAATCGAATTCACGCAGCGGGACGTTTATACCGTTCACGGCGACGCCGAAAAGGTGCGGCGGTATGTCGAAATCCTGCGGGACGAAGCGGCCAAGTTCCCCTACTGAGGCTTGCAAAGGGCACGCGCCGGCAGCGACCCTGGCTCGGGCGACGGGGCCGGAGGGAACTTCCAAAAGGGGGGGGAGCTTCGTACATACGGCGGCTTCCGCACCAACTACCGCCATTTTTTGAAGCGGCATGGCCTGGATGGGGAGCATCGGAACCGGCATCGGTTCCGTCACACCTACGGCTCTATGCTGATGGAGCAGGACGTCACCCCCCGTGTGGTGCAGAAGCGGATGGGGCACAAGGACGTCAAAACCACCCCCGGCACTTACAGCCATGTCAGCAAGGAATTGTTTGAAGACGCCGCCGCCAGGCTGGACGATGCCTATGAACAGGTATCCGTTCCGGAACCGGCAGCGGAAAACGAAGAAAAGCCCGCCGAATAGCGGGCTTTTTCGTACTGCAATTTTACTGCAATTGTACTGCAAACAGGCCGGATAAGGGCCGTTTCAGACAGGAAATCCCAGTAAAATGGAAAATCCGCCGATTCCTCCCGAAACAGGAAAAATGGCCTGAAACCATAAGGTTTCAAGCCATTTTCCTCAAGTATCTTTTTCCTTGAGATGGTGGAGATAAGCGGGATCGAACCGCTGACCTCTTGAATGCCATTCAAGCGCTCTCCCAGCTGAGCTATACCCCCATATTCTACGGCAACAACACGGCCAAACACTCTTGAGAGGCCCGCCTTGTCCTGACGACGTGTTATACTTTACCATACCGGGCGAAGAAAGTCAAGACCCTTTTTTCAAAAATGTATCATCTCCGGCGGCACTCCCGCCCAGGAGCCGTCACTTCGTCCATTTCCGTTCCTCCTTCCCCCCAGGCGAAGAAGCCGCCGGCAAAACGGCAGGGGATAAAAATTGACGGCGGTTCGTCAAAAGCGGCATGCTGCGGAGTCTTATTTAGTAGAGACAGCATAGAGAGGGGGTAACAGGCGATGGGCATCCCATGCCCTCAGTGCGGACGGGAAACGGCGCCAGACGCCCAATTCTGCCTATACTGCGGTGCACGGCTAATGCCGGAAAAAATCCTCTGTCCTTCCTGCGGGGCCGTCATCCCGCGGGGGAGGCTCTGCCTGCAATGCGGGTATCTGCTGTCTGAGCCGTGCCCCTATTGCGGCGCGGAGCTGCTCGGCACCGAAAAATTCTGCCCCCAATGCGGGAAAGCGCTTCCCACCGATTCCGCCGAATAAACGGACGCCTGCCTTTGGAAAGGCAGGCCTCTATCGGGAAAAGGGGAATTTGCCTCAGGCCCGTTGAAACTTTCCAAAGGAAACGGTATGATAGCCTTAGGCAAGGGCGGAACACCTAAAGAAAGAATGGACAAATGGAGGAGACCAATGCAAAGGGACGATGCGGCAAAGCACGACGATACGGAAAATCCCGCCGGCAGCCTGGCGGAAAAGGCCCCCGTGGATGTCGAGGTCGTGCAAAAAGCCATGGTGGGCGACAAAAAGGCGTTTTCCTCCCTGTTTATGCAGACCTACCGTCCCATGTACCTGGTGGTACGCAAGTATTTGCAGCAGGACGAGGATATTTACGATGCGCTGCAAAACGGGTATATCCGGGCATACCGCCATCTTCCCCGTCTGCGGGCTCCGGAGGCGTTTTTCAACTGGCTGAAGCGGATCATGGAAAACGAGGCGAAGGAGCTCCTATGCGGGTCTCTGGGGCATATGGCGGGACAGGTCAGCTTTGAAGAATATGCGCAGGAGCTGTCGCCGGACATGGACGGCCACACCGGCCCCGTGGAATCCGCCGAACGCCGGGCCGACCTGCAGGAGGCGCTGAACCGGCTCGACCCCCGGCAGACCGAGGTCCTCACCCTGCACTATTACGACGGCCTGAAGCTGTCGGAGATCGCCAAGCTGCTGAACGAGCCGCAAAGCACGGTACGCAGCCGGCTGGCGGCGGCGAAAAAGGCCCTGGTCAAGGAGCTGAAAATCAAGGGCATTGACCGCTCTATGTACAGCGGCAGCATGACGACCATGATCGCGGTTTCCCTGCGCTCCCTCATCGGGACCGACGTCCTGAGCGCGGCGGTCGCCCAGCAGATGCTGGACGGCATCCTGCATGAAAACTATACCAAGGAGATGGCCTCCGCCCGCCGGGTGATTGAAAAGCAGCGCAACCGGGCCGTGCTGCGGGCGGTATCCCTGCTGATGGCGCTGGCCGCCCTGGTCAGCTGCTTAACGGCCGTCCTGATCAACGGCTTCCCCTGGAAATGGCTTTCCTCCTTACAGCCGGCCGGGCTTTCCCAATCCTACGATCCCTCGGAGCCCTCCTCTTCTCCCCCTTCCCCCTCTTTCTCCGCGGGAGCCTCCACGGTGGGGAGCGGCGGCACCGGCAGCCAAACGGACTCTTCAGGCGGTACGACGCCGGTTGGATCCAGCGGCAGCCAGGGGACCGCGCAGGGCACCGTCCGCGAAACCGGCTCAACCACCGCGCCCCAGAGCGGCTCGTCTGTCTCCCGGACGACCGTCCCGAAAACGACGGGGACTACGGAATATGACCCGTTCCCCTCCTATGACACGCCGCCGGGGTACGGGAACGATCCCAACCATCTGATGAACCTTTCCGGATCCGTCGCCGAGGAGGACGGCTGGATTTATTACAGCGCCGGCCCCGGATTCGCTGACTTCATGAAGGTCAAAACCGACGGCACCCAGAACCAGCGGATAGAGGGAGCCCTGGATAATATCCGTTATCTCAACATAGTCGGCGATTGGAGCTATTTCGCCGGCGGCAACGCTAGCAATTCCCTTTACTTCATGCCCACGGGCGGCGGCCATCAGGAAATGACCCCGTACACATGCCGGTATTTTACCGTTATAGACGGTATCGGCTATTACCTTTCCCCGCATACTTCCTCCTTAGGCATTATCAATTTAAAAGGCTTTTCCCGTGTTGAGCCGGCTTACAAATTGGATATCGATTGCGGCGCGCAGCAAGCCGCGTTTACGGGCGACTATATTCTGTATCGGAAGATAAAGCCGGCGGGAGGGTCGGCAGAGAGCTCTGTCTTGACCTTGGGAAATCTTTCCTCGGGAGCCGAACGCGAAATTGCGGACGCGGCCGATTTTCTCGTCAATGGGAATACGGTCTATTATCCATCCGGCGGCAGCTTATATTCTCTGGATTACACGGACCCTTCCGCTAAGCCCCAACGGATCTGTGCGGATTTTCCCTCCACGGCCAACCTGCTCTTTTTCAACCCGGCGGACGGCGCCATCGGCTATATGGATTCCGGCTGCCACGTCCTTACGGCCGACGGCCAGAAGCGCTCGTGGCCTTCCGACATCAATATCCACACCGATAGAAGCGTTTCGGAATCGTTTTACGTGATCGACGGCTATGTGTATTTCTACAGCCCGGACAACGAGCTCTGCCGTGCGCGCAGCGACGGCTCGGATTATCGGGTTCTTTCCTAAACGGGACAGAGCAGGGGAAGGACTGCGGCGCCTCCTTTGCGGGCGCGCCGCAGCGGACAGGGCAGGCGGCTTCTCAAAAGCATAACGACAGGAAAAGCGGCAGGGAGACTCCCCGCCGCTTTTTTATGTGTTGCCGGTTCCGCGGCTCCAGCCGCTGAGGAAAGCGCTCCGCGCGCTTACAGCTTGCCGACGAAGGCGGCGCCGTATTCGCGCAGCTGGGCCAGCACGTCGTTATCCGGCGCCCAGGTGGTGCGGAAGCCGTCGTCCACCACCGTGAAGCCGGCCTTGGTCAGCTCCTCGTTCATCAGCTTGACCGCCTCGCCGCTCCAGCCGTAGCTGCCGAAGGCGGCCGCCTTCTTCTTTTTGAGCTTGGCGCCGCGGATCAGCTCCAGGATGCCGGCGATCGCGTACAGGTAGCCGTTGTTGACCGTCGGGGAGCCCATCAGGATGGCGCGGGAGCGGAACACCTCGGTGACGATGTCGGTCTTGTCCGTTTTCGACGCGCTGAACAGCTTGACCGTGATAGCCGGGTCCGCCTGGCGGATGCCTTCGGCAATCGCCTCCGCCATCCTGCGGGTTGCGTTCCACATCGTATCATAGACGATCGTGATCTGGTTCTCCTGGTAGTCCGCCGCCCATTCCAGATACTTCTCGACAATCTGGGTGGGGTTTTCCTTCCAGATCACCCCGTGTGAGGGGCAGATCATGGAAATCGGCAGGTTCATGCCAAGGATTTCCTTGATCTTGCGGGTCACCATCGGGCTGAACGGGGAAAGGATGTTGGCGTAGTATTTGATCGCTTCCGCCATCAGCTCGCTATGGTCAACCTCGTCGTTATACAGGGTTTCCGACGCATAATGCTGGCCGAAGCCGTCGTTGCTGAACAGGATGTTCTCCCCGCTCATGTAGGTGAACATGGTGTCCGGCCAATGGAGCATCGGGGCCTCAATGAAGGTCAGGGTGCTGTCCCCGATGTCCAGGGTGTCCCCGGTCTTGACGGTGACGAAATTCCAATCCTCGTGATACTGGCCCTTGATCGACTTGACGGCGTTGGCCGTGCAGTAGATCGGGGTGCCCGGGATCTCCCGCATCAGGGCGGAAAGGGCGCCGCTGTGGTCCACCTCGCCGTGGTTGGCGATGATATAATCAATCTCGTGCAAGTCGATTTCCTTCTTGAGATGGTTGACAAATTCCTTGTCATACGGCAGCCAGACCGTGTCGATCAGCACCGTCTTCTTGTCCCGGATCAGGTAGGAATTGTAGGACGAGCCGCGGTGGGTGGAAAATTCATCCCCGTGGAACTTCCGCAGCTCCCAGTCGACCTTGCCGACCCAGGTTACTTTATCGGTAATACGCTTTGCCATACGATCAACCTCTTTCCTTATCGTTATCCGCGGGCACGCCGCCGGTCCTGCTTTTTCCGACCGCGCCCGATTCCGGGGAGCTGAGCGCGGCGCCTTGGAAACCGTTCTTATTATAACACAGGTGTTTGAAAATTAACAGGGGGAAACGCATAATATACTAAATTGGTATAATTCGAACAAAAACCCCTCCTTCCCTGCCGGCCTTCCTGTCGCACCGGCTGTATCCGGACACAGGCGGGAAACCTCCCGCGGCAAAAGGCAAACGGGCGCCGCCCCGCTTGACAACGGCGGAAAACTATGCTAGGATAGTCCCGTTCTTAAAGGGACAAATTTTTTAGAAAGCGGGGCGGACGGATTGAGACAGACGCTGACGATCGTCGGAAGCCGGATTTTCCGCCGCCTTCGCCCGGATGCGTAGCCCGTTACAAGGGGCAGGTCTTGCCGCAGGTTTTTGCCTGTAGCGGATCGGCCCTGCCCTTAACGGCGCGGCGCCCGGCTTTTCGCCCGCGGAAAACAGACGCTTCCGATCGCTCGGAAGCGTTTTTTGTTTTGCCGTCAAGCGGGCTCCCGCCTTTTCCCGGGAGCCCGGAGGGAGAGAGCCGGGCTTTGCCGCCCGCCGCGCCGCCGTCCGCCGCCTCTCTCCCCTGCGTCCATGCTGCCGCGCGGACGGGGAAAGCGAGGCCCTATGTCAAACCTGGAAATTCAACATCTCACCCTGACCCTGCGGAAATCGGGCCGGGTGCTGCTCAAGGATTTTTCCCTCACCCTCTCCCCGGGCGACCGGGCGGTCATCATCGGGGAGGAGGGCAACGGCAAAAGCACCCTTCTGCGGGCGATCGCCGCGCCGGAAAGCCTGGACGGCTACTGCGAGATGACGGGGAGCATCCGCCGGGAGGGGCTGCAGATCGGCTATCTGGAGCAGGAGCTCCCCTCGGCCCTCTATGCGCAGAGCGCCGCCTCCTTTTTCGCGGGGACGGACATCTACCAAGCCCTCACCCCCCGCCTTTGGAAGCTGGACTTTGACCCTGCCCTGCTTGAAAGCGGGCAGGCCATGGGCAGCCTCTCCGGCGGGGAAAAGGTCAAGCTGTGCCTGCTGCGGCTGCTGGCCTCCCGGCCCGACGTGCTGCTGCTTGATGAGCCGACCAACGACCTCGACATGGAGGCGCTGGAGTGGCTCGAGGCCTTCCTGAACGCCCTGGAAATCCCTGCCCTCTACGTCTCCCACGACGAGACCCTGATTGAACGGACGGCCAACCTCATCGTCCATTTGGAGCAGGTGCGGAAAAAGACCGTCCCCCGCCACACGGTCGAGCGCTCGGGCTACGGCGAGTATGTGCGCCGCCGCCTGGCTGGGCTGGAAAAGCAGGAGCAGGTCGCCCGCAAGCAGCGGGCCGACTACGGCCGGAAGATGGAGCGCTACCAGCAGATCTACAACCGGGTGGAGCATGAGCAGCGTACCATATCCAAGGCGGAGAGGGACCATGTGGGGCAACTTCTGAAAAAGAAGATGAAGGCTGTCAAGTCGATGGGCCGCCGCTTTGAGCGGGAGAAGGAGGAGTTTCTTGAAATCCCCGACGTGGAGGACGCCATCTCCCTCTTTTTTCCGGAATCCGTCCGTCTCCCCCGCGGCAAGCGGGTGGTAGACGCGTACTTCCCCCGGCTGGAGGCTGGGGGACGGCTGCTGGCCCGGGAGATCCGGCTCGTCGTCGGCGGCGGGGAGCACATTGCCCTTGTCGGCCGCAACGGCGCCGGGAAGACCACGCTGCTGCGCCGGCTCTGGGACGAGCTGCGGAAACGGGCCGACCTGCGCGCCGGCTGGATGCCCCAGAACTACGGGGAAGCCCTGGACGAACGCGACACGCCGGTCGGCTTCCTGGCCCCCGGCGGCCGCAAGGAGGATGTGACCCGCGCCTTTACCGGGCTGGGAAGCCTCCAATTCACCCACGAGGAAATGACGCAGCCGATCGGGGCCCTTTCCGGCGGGCAGCGCGCCAAGCTGCTCCTGCTCCGCCTGCTGCTGGACGGATGCAACGTCCTGCTGCTGGATGAGCCGACCCGCAACCTCAGCCCCCTGTCTAACCCGGTGATCCGCCAGGCTCTGGCCGCCTACGGCGGCACCATCCTGAGCGTTACCCACGACCGCAAATATATCCGGGAGGTCTGCACCGCCGTTTATGAGCTGACCGAAAACGGCCTGGTCCCGCGGGACCCCCTCTCGTTCGGCGGCCCGGCAGAAGGGCCCTCCGCGCCGCGCTGAACGGCTTTAACCGCCCGAAAGGAAGTCCGAATGTATGAAACCGTCCCCCTCTTCCTCACACTCACCCCTGACCATCCCCGCCTGCACCCTCTGCCCCCGCCGCTGCGGCGTCCGGCGTACTCCCGAAGCTGGCGAAGGGCGCTGCGGGATGCCCAGCGTCCCCGTCCTCGCCCGCGCGGCGCTCCATACCGGGGAGGAGCCCTGCATCAGCGGGACGCGCGGCTCCGGCGCCGTTTTCTTTTCCGGCTGCCCGCTGGGCTGCGTCTACTGCCAAAACGAGCCGATCAGCCGCGGCCGGTTCGGCAAGGCCGTCACCCCGGCCCGGCTGGCGGACATCTTCCGGGAGCTGGAGGCGCAGGGGGCGCACAATATCAACCTGGTCAACCCCACCCACTTCGTCCCCGCCATCCTGGAGGCGCTGGAGCTCTACCGCCCCGCCGTGCCCATTGTGTACAATTCCAGCGGGTATGAACGGGTGGAGACCCTCCGCCGGCTGGAAGGGGCGGTTGACGTGTACCTCCCCGACCTCAAATACGCGGACAGCGGCCTGGCCGCCCGGCTTTCCGGGGCGCCCGACTATTTTGATTATGCGGCCCCCGCCATCCTGGAGATGGCACGGCAGACCGGGCCGATGGCGCTTGACGGGGAGGGGATCGCCCGGCGGGGCACGCTGGTGCGGCATCTGCTCCTCCCCGGCCACACCCGAAACACCATCGCCGTGCTCGACTGGCTGCGGGACAATAAGCCGGACGGCGTGTGGCTCAGCCTGATGTTCCAGTACACCCCCGTGAACCCCAGCCCGCCCGACCCGGCCCTGGCCCGGCGGGTGACGGCGCGGGAATGCCGCAAGGTATGGGACGCCCTGCTGGAAAGGGGCCTGACCGACGGCTATGTGCAGGACCGCGCCAGCGCTACCGCCGCCTATATCCCGGAATTTGACCTAACGGGGGTATAGTGCCCCCGGCGGCCAATCGCGAAAGGCGGGGATATAAAAAGCGTACCGCCGTGTTTTTGGCGGTACGCTTTTTATTGCAACGGATTACAAAAGCCTTTCTACGGCCTGCACATATGCGTCGGCGATCAGCTTAGCCCCTGCCTGCACCGGATGCACGCCGTCGGCCGTCCAATGCAGCGGCCCCTTCTCCACGCAGGCGGCGGCAAACAAGCCGTCCAGCGGCACATAGCCGTCGGCATATTCCCGCGCAAGCCGGCGCACCGCCTGGATTTTCGGATCCAAATCCGCCCGCCAGGCATCCTTATCCGGCGTATCGTGCAGCACAAAGGGCTCCAGCAGCAGGATTTTGGCATGGGTGCGGCGGCGGGTTTCCTCCAGCACGCGGCGGTAATTGTCTTTAAACCGTTCGGTCATTGTCGGGTCGTCGGCATCAAACGCCCGCCAGGTATCGTTGATGCCGATCAGGATTGATACCAGATCGGGCTTTAGATCCAGGCAGTCCTCCTGCCAGCGGGCCAGAAGATCCCCGGTCCGGTTGCCGCTCACCCCCCGGTTGATAAACGTCCATTCCCTGTCCGGATGCCGTTCGCGCAGCTGGGCCGCGGCATAGAGGGGATAGCCCGTTCCCAAATCGGCCAAATCCTCGCGGGAACGCCCGGCGTCGGTAACGCTGTCCCCCTGAAACAGAATACGCACAATCTTCGCCTCCAGAAATATGTCTGCCGGTTTTCTCGTTGGCCGGGCCGTCCCGGCTGTGGGGCCCGCCCCGCCGGCGTCAGTCTGCCTTTACCGTATACCACTTGCCGGTTTTTTCAAGAGGCGCTTTGACCACGCTGACCTGTTCCTCGGTCGCCATAGAGATCGCGTCGTACTTCCAGCCGTCGTCCGTGTTCCTCATCCGCACCAGGATCAGGTCATTCCGGCCGCCGGCCACCATGCGGTAGAGGATATAGACCGGGTTGTTGCTGTCCAAAACCTCCACCTGTTCAAACGCTTCGTTGCCCTCCCAATACCGCGGGATGCACCAATCGCTGAGCTGGAACCGCGCCTCGGACACGTCGCCGTAATCCGGGAACTCCATCTCCGCCAGGCTGGCCTCCAAATTTTCGGTCCCGTTCTCCAGCAAAAAGTCGCGGAAGTCGTCGATCGTCTGGCTGCCGACAATCGCCTGCGCGTGCTGCTCCGCCAGCCGCTCCGTCGCAATTTCGTACCGGTTCTGGAGCGTAAGGCGGTACGCGGTCGTCAGGAACACCGCGATAAACACGCAGAGCAGGGCGATGACCGTAAAGCGCACCGGCTTGAACTTCACCGGGTCGGGCGGCTTCTTCACCCAGATTTTCCGGATGTTGAACAGGATCAGCGGCACGATAAACAGAATGCCGAGAAGGATGTAAATCGCCAAGGTCGTTTTCAATCATTTCATCCCCTTTCCCCTATTGCGCGGCCCCTACAGCACCTTGGACAGGAATTCCCTGGTACGGGGCTTTTGGGGATGGTTGAAGATGTCGTCCGGCGTCCCCTCCTCGGAAATGACGCCGCCGTCTATGAAGAAGATCCGGTTCCCCACCTCCCGGGCGAAGCCCATTTCGTGGGTGACCACCACCATCGTCGCGTTGTTGAGCGCCAGGCCCTTCATGACTTCCAGCACCTCGCCCACCATCTCGGGGTCCAGCGCGGAGGTTGGCTCGTCAAACAGCAGGACGTCCGGGTTCATCGCCAGGGCGCGGGCGATCGCCACCCGCTGCTTCTGCCCGCCCGAAAGCCGGTTGGGGTACACGTCCGCCTTTTCCGCCAGGCCGACCCGGTCCAGCAGCTCCATCGCGTGCTCCGCCGCCTCGGCCTTGGTCATTTTCTTGAGCTTGACCGGCGCCAGGGTGACGTTTTCCAGCACCGTCATGTGGGGGAAGAGGTTGAACTGCTGGAACACCATCCCCACCTTCTGGCGGAGCTTATCAAGCTGCCGGAGGTTCTGCATGGCGGAGACGCCCTCAATCAGGATGTCGCCCTTGGTCGGCATCTCCAGCAGGTTGATGCAGCGCAGGAAGGTGGATTTGCCGCCGCCCGACGGGCCGATCACGCACACGCAGTCTCCCTTTTCAATGTGGGCGTCAATCCCCTTGAGCACTTCCAGCTCGCCGAAATATTTATGCAGGTTCTTTACCTCAATCACTCTTGTGCAGCCTCCTCTCAAGCGCGCCGATGCCGGTGGACAGCACGGTGGTCATCAGGAAATACACATAGGCCGCGCACAGAAGCGGGACGGTAAAATTATAGATGTTGCCGCCGATGGTCTGGGCGCCCTTGGTCAGGTCGGCGATGCCGATATAGCCGGCGACCGACGTTTCCTTGAGCAGCACGATGAATTCATTGCCCAGCGCGGGCAGCACATTTTTCACCGCCTGCGGGATGACGATGAAGGCCATCGTCGTCCCGGCCGAAAGGCCGAGCGAACGGCCCGCCTCGGTCTGCCCGCGGTCCACCGCCATGATGCCGGCGCGGATGATCTCCGCTACATAGGCGCCCGAATTGATGCCGAAGGCGATGCCGGCGATCACCATATCGGGGATGCTGCCGAAGCCCGGGATCTTTTTCAGGACCTGGCTGTAAATGACAAAATACAGCACCAGGAGCTGCACCACCGCCGGCGTGCCGCGCACCACCGAAATGTACCCGTTGGCAAAGCCGGCCAGCAGCCGGCGCAGCCCCACCACAAAGCGGTTCCCGGTCAGGCTGTCGACATCCTGCAGCTTGGCGATGGCCAGCAGCAGGCCGAGGACGACGCCAACCACCGCCGCCAGCAGCGTCAGCAGCAGGGAAGTCCTCAAGCCTCGCCAAAGGTATTGGTAAGCGTCGTCCTTGATCAGCGCCAAGAAGATCATGTCGCCGAAGGACGACGCCAGGTTTTCAAAGGAATGCCAGATCGCCTCCAAGCAAAGCCCCCCTCTTCGTCGGACAGTTGTCGGGCCCTATGCCCGCTTGAAAAAAGGAAGCCGGCCGTTGTTCGCCAGCCGGCTTCCCTCTGCCTGTTCCCGGCTTCCGCCGGGAGAAAACGCTTCGTGCCGAAGCGTTTTTACTTGATGTACTGCGCGACGATTTCGTCAAACGTCCCGTCGTCCCGAAGCTCCTTGAGCGCGCCGTTGACCGCCTCAAGCAGAGCCGTATTGCCCTTTTTGACCGCGAGGACATACTGCTCCTCCGGGAACTGATCCTCAATCAGCCGCAGCTCGTCGCCGTGCTGATCCTTATAAGCGTTCGCCGGGTTGTTGTCAATGATCACGGCATCAAGGTTGCCGTTGAGCAGGTCTTCCACCGCCAGAGCGCCGTTGGTGTAGCCCTTGATGTTTTCATCCGCCGTCAGCTCCGGCGCGCAGGAGGTCAGCCCCGTGGTGCTGGTCTGGCCGCCGATAATCTTATCCTCCAGATCCTCTTTGGTCTGGTAGTCGCTGTCCGCGCGGACCAGGATGGTCTGCTTGGCGGTGAAATAGGAATCGGTGAAGTCCATCGTCTCCTCCCGGTCCGGATCCGCCGTAAAGCCCGCGGCGATCACGTCAATGTTCCCCCCGCTCAGAGCCGCAGGCAGGGATTCAAACTCCATGTCCTTAATCTCCAGCTCCAGGCCGAGCTTCTCCGCGATCGCCTCCATAATCGCCGCGTCCACACCCACGATCTCGGAGCCCTCGTAATACTCAAAGGGCGGGAACTGGGCGTTGGTGCCCATCGTGAGCTTGCCCTCGCTCACCAGATCCAGGGAAGCAGTACCGCTGTCGCTGCAGGCGGCAAAAGAAAGCGCCATCAGCGAGGCGGCCGCCCCCAAAGCAATCCCTTTGATAAATTTATTCATTTTGTTCTTCATAACCGCATGAACCTTTCCTTTCCCTTTGTTCTCCTCTTGCGCGCCCTGCCGCGCAGGGCGCCCCGTCCCCACCCTGCCTGCGCTGCAAGCGGAAATGAAAACGTAATTATTATAGCGGATGGCGCCGTAATAATCAAGCGGGAATCGCAAGAATCCCCAAGAAACCGCAAGAATCTATAAGAATTCATAAGTATCAAGGATTTCCGCAGGTTTATGCAGCAGGAAATCCGCGCCGGCTTCCCGCAGCTCCTTTTCACCGCGGAATCCCCAAACCGCACCGGCGGAGCGCATCCCCGCGTTGGCGGCGGTATAGATATCGACATCGGAATCCCCGACAAAGAGCGAGCACTCCGGCCGGGCCCCGACCGAGGCCAGCGCCTTGAGGGTCAAAGCAGGGTCCGGCTTGACCTTGCGCCCCTCGCAGTTGCCGTAAACGCCGGCGAAAGCCTCCCCGCCGAACAGCCCCCGCACAATGGTGTGAGCCTGCGCATCCGGCTTATTGGTGACCACCAGCAGGGGGATCCCCGCCGCCCGCAGGGCGCCCAGGGCTTCGGGCATCCCCTCGTAGGGCCGGGTATACCGCAGGCAGTCCCGGCCGTAGATCCGCAGGAAAGCCTGGCGGATCCGCTCCCGCTCCGCCTGCGGGACGTCCGGGCCGGCCGCCCGCTCAATCAGCTTGGCTAAGCCGTTTCCCACCATGTGAGGATACGCCTCCAGCGGGCGGGGCGGCAGGCCGTTTTCCCGCAGGGCGGCGTTGGTCGCCTCCGCCAGGTCCCGCAGGGTATCCGCCAGCGTCCCGTCAAGGTCAAACACCACCGCCGACCAGGGCCGCGGAGCGGCCCTTTCAAAGCGGCTCAAAACACCGTCACGGTGAAGGCCACCGTGTCCTCCTGGCCGGGAGCCAGACGGCGCAGGCACTGCTTATGCTCAAATACGTCGTCCTCGCTGACCTGCGTGCCCGAGCCGTTCCACGGTTCTAACGCGACAAAGGGCGCGTCCTGGGCCGGGGACCAGACGGCGAAAATATCCAGCCCCGCAAAATCCATCCGCACGCCCCGGCCGCTCTTGGGCGAAAACAGCCGCGCGCTGCGGGATTTCAGGCGGTCAAAAATCAGCGCATCCCCCCGGAACAGCGCGTGGTTGAGGGGGAGGGTGCGGGACTCCGTCAGCACCCGGTTGCGGCAGGTATCAATAATCAAGCCCTGCTTCAGGTCCACCTGCGGGCAGTCGGCGGTTTCCGGCTGCTCAAATTCCAGGAGATAATCCTCAAAGCTCTCCCCCTCCGCCAGCGGCACATGGAAGGCCGGATGCCCGCCGAGGAAGTAGGGCAGCGTCCGGCTGCCCGTGTTTACCACCGTCAGGATGGTGGCCACGCTATGGTCGCCCAGGCGGTATTCCGCCCGCAGCGAAAAATCATAGGGATAGCCCGCGCGGGTGCTGTCGTCCGCATCCAGCCGGTAGACGGCGCGGTCGTCCGACGCGCTTTCAAGCTGCCACTCCATATGGCGGGCAAAGCCGTGCTGGGGCAGGCGGATCTCCCCCGCCTCGCTCATGGCGCAGCCGTCCCGCAGGGCGCCGACGCAGGGGAACAGGATCGGGGCCCGCCCCGACCAATGCGCGGGGTCGCCGTTCCAGAGATAGGAGATCCCGTCGGCGGAGCGGATGGATTGCAGCTCGGCGCCATGGGTGGAAATCGTCGCTTCCAGGGTGCTGTTGCGGATGGTGGTCAGCATGGGCATCGGTTCTCCCTTCCTTTTCCGTTCCCCGTCTCCCCGGTACGGCGCGAAGGGCCGTGCGGGAACGGGGCTTTCCCTTGTATCATACCGCCGGCATCCCCTGCGGTCAAGCCTTCCCGCCTAAAAGGGTGGAAAAAGCGCCCGTTTCGCCAAAGGCACCCTCCCGCCGCACGCATCCCGGTTCCCCTATCCATCCCCGGTCCCCGGCTCGCCCCCCTCGCAGCCGGAGGCAGGAAACAGGCGGAAAAGGCCGCGCTTGGCCGGAAGCCTTCGCGTAAAGCCGTGAACGCAAAGGAGGGCGCCGGTTTCCCGGCGCCCCTCTCAGGCTTGGATATGGCAGAGCAGCGCCCTTGCCGGCGCTGGGGAAGACCCGCGCGCCGCTCAAGGCGTTGGGCGGGTCCTCCGGTTCCGGCACCTCCTACTGCTTGAGCTGGATCCACAGGGAATCCTGCAGCTCGTTGATCTCGTCCGGCAGGGTGATGAATACCTCGGTCTTATCAAGCAGGGATTGCGGCGGATAGAAGTTCGGGTTTTCCCCGATCGCGGGGTCAAGCAGCTTGCGCGCCTCCGTTTGGGGGGTGGAATAGCCGATATACTCTGCGTTGGCCTTGGCGACCTCCGTGCGGCACATAAAGTTGATGTAGGCTTCCGCCTCGGTCTTGTGCTGGGCGTCAGCCGGGATGCACATCGCGTCGACAAACAGGTTGGTCCCTTCCTCCGGCACAAAATAGTCGATGTCGGGATTGCCTTCCTCCTCGTCCATCATGATCACGCCGTCGCCGGAATAATAGGGGGCGATCCAGCCCTCCTCATTGATCATCTTATCGTACACCTGGTCCATCACATATGCCTGCACCAGCGGCTTCTGCCTGAGCAGCTCCTCATAGGCCGCCTGCCACTCGTCCGGGTTTTCGCTGTTCATGGAGTACCCCAGCTTTTTCAGCGCGATGCCGAACGCGTCGCGGGGATTGTCAAACATGAAGATCTTCCCCTCGTATTTCTCATTCCAGAGAAGATCCCAGCCGTCCGCCAGGTCGGCCTCGTCCACATATTTCGTGTTATAGAAAATGCCCACCGTCCCCCAGGTGTACGGCACCGAGTATTCGTTCGTGGGGTCGTATGCGGGGTCTTTCAGGCTCTCGTCAATGTACTGAAAGTTGGGGACATTATCAAAATTGATTTTGGCCAGCATATTTTCGCGGATCATCTTGCCCACCATATAATCGGAGGGGAAAATCACGTCGTAATCCGCCGCGCCCGAGCTTAGCAGGGCGTACATGCTTTCGTTGTCGGTGAAGTTCTTGTAGTTCACTTTAATCCCGGTCAGGTAGGTAAACGCGTCGTTGACGCGGACGTCGCTGTCGTCAATGTACTCGCCCCAGTTGTAGACGTTGATGGTGACGCCGGTGGACTCCGCCTCCGGTTCGCTCGCCCAGTCCCAACTCCCGGTGGAGCCTTCCTGAGTACACCCTGCCGTTGCCAGAATCAAACCGGCTGCCAAGACAAAACCAACTGCTTTTTTCAACTACCTATCTCCCTTACAAAAAAATCGGTATATTTTTACGCCGGGCAGATATGCCGGCGGCTTACCGTCCCGCAATGACCCCTGTCCGCTGTGCTTTGGACTGCCCGCGGATCTGTGAAACGTTGACCAGGACCAGCAGGATCAGCACCGCGCCGAACATGAGGGTGGAAAGCGCGTTGATCTCCGGCGTAACGCGCCGCTTGACCATAGAATAAATCGTCACCGACAGATTCTGCGCCGAGGAGCCGGAGGTGAACAGGCTGATAACAAAATCGTCCAGCGACATGGTGAACGCCATGAGCGCCCCGGTAACCACGCCGGGCAGGATCTCCGGCAGCATCACCTTGAAAAAGGCCGGGAAGGGGCGGCAGCCCAGGTCAAGGGCCGCCTCGTACATATGGGGGTTCATCTGCCGCAGCTTGGGCATCACCTGCAAAACCACATAGGGGATGCAAAAGGTGATGTGGGAAATCAGCAGCGTGCCGTACCCAAGCTGGAACCACCCCGTGGCCCGGTAAATAAAGGCGAACATCAGCAGCAGCGAAATGCCGGTCACGATCTCCGGGTTGACCATCGGGATGTTGTTGACCGCCATCATAACCCGGCGGAGCTTGGCGTTCATCCCATGCATCCCCACCGCCGCCGCGGTGCCGATGATCGTCGCCGCCACCGTCGCGATCACGGCCACGCTCAGGGTAACGAGGAGCGCGTTGAGGATTTCCTTGTCCCGGAACAGATCCTCGTACCAGCGGAGGCTGAAGCCGTGCCAGACCGAACGGCTGCGGCTGTCGTTGAAGGAAAACACAATCAGCACCACGATGGGCGCGTACAGGAACAGGAAAATCAGCCCGTTGTAGATTTTGGAAAGGGTTTTCATACGGCCAGCCCCCCTTCTTCCTCCTTATCAACCATCCCCATGAAGGCCATGCACAAAAGGATGAGCACCATCAACACCAGGGAGAGGGCCGCGCCCACATTGTAATTTGCCGCCTGGCCGATAAACATCGTCTCAATCGTATCGCCGATCATCTGCGTTTTGCTGCCGCCGAGGAGCTTGGTAATGACAAAGGTGCTCACCGCCGGGACGAAAACCATTGTGATGCCGGAGACGATCCCCGGCACCGACAGCGGCAGGATCACACGGCGGAAGACCTGCCAGCCGTTCGAGCCCAGGTCCTGC
>CAJFQI010000040.1 GCA_904419005.1 Candidatus Avimonas faecium
CTTGATTTTTCCTTATTTTTCAACTATACTTAAAGCGTTCCTTTGCCAATTCCGCCGAAAAGGCGGAAGGCTTTTTCCAGGGGTTTTGGAGTGAAAAAAAGAGGAGGAGTAAAATGGACAAGTTCTTCAAGCTGAAGGAGAACGGTACAAATGTGCGCACCGAAGTCTTTGCAGGCTTCACCACCTTCTTTGCGATGGCGTACATCATTATCGTCAACCCGGGGATTCTTTCACAAACGGGGATGCCGTGGGGCGCCGTTTTCCTGGCAACCATCATTTCGTCCGTAATCGGTACCCTGATCATGGGCCTGTTTGCCAATGTGCCCTACGCGCAGGCGCCCGGCATGGGGCTGAACGCCTTCTTCACCTACACCGTCTGCGCCGGCCTGGGCTTCACCTGGCAGCAGGCGCTGGCGATGGTGTTCCTCTGCGGCGTGGTCAATATCGTCATCACCGTGACCAAGCTGCGCAAGCTGATTATTAAAGCAATCCCCGTCAGCCTGCAGAATGCGATCGGCGGCGGCATCGGTATTTTTGTGGCGTACATCGGCTTCTTGAATGTCAAGGTCGTCGCCTTTGACAGCGGCGTGCCGGCCATCGCCACCCTGAACACCCCCTCCCTCTGGCTGTTCCTGATCGGCCTGGCCCTCACGGTCGTGCTCCTGGTCCTCAAGGTCAAGGGCGCCATCCTGATCAGCATCGTCGTAACCACCGTCCTCGGCATCCCGATGGGCGTGACCTTCATTGACAGCGAAGCCACCATCGGCTTTGTCGAGGCGTTCCAGCAGCTGCCCACCACCTTTGGCGCGGCCTTCGGCAGCGAAGGGATGCTCTCCCTGTTCACCGATGTGGCCAAGCTCCCGCTGGTGCTGATGACCATCTTCGCGTTCAGCCTGTCCGATACCTTTGACACGATCGGCACCTTCATCGGCACCGGCCGCAAGTCGGGCATCTTCAGCGCCGCCGACGAAGAGGCGCTGGAGAAGAGTTCCGGCTTCAAGTCCAAGATGGACCGCGCCCTGTGCGCCGACTCGGTCGCGACCTCGATCGGCGCGATCTTCGGCACCTCAAACACCACCACCTTCGTGGAAAGCGCCGCCGGCATCGGCGCGGGCGGCCGCACCGGCCTGACCAGCGTAGTGACGGCCTTGCTCTTCATCGTCAGCATCTTCCTGGCCCCGCTGGTGAGCGCTGTCCCCATGGCCGCCACCGCCCCCGCCCTGGTCGCCGTCGGCGTCATGATGCTCAGCGCCTTCAAGGAGATCCAGTGGGACGACCTGGACGAGGCGATCCCCGCCTTCTTTGCCGGCATCTTCATGGCGCTGTGCTACAGCATTTCCTACGGCATCGCGGCTGGGTTCATCTTCTACTGCATCGTCAAGACCGTGCGCGGCAAGGCCAAGGAGATCCACCCGATCCTGTGGGTCGCCACCGCCCTGTTTGTGCTTAATTTCATCGTGCTGGCCATCATCTGACGGCCGGTCCAAACACAGAAAAAGCCCGGCGGAGTTAGTGAACTCCGCCGGGCTTTTTTCCTCTGGTTTTTCGCGGCACGCCGGGATGGCCGGCCGGCTCCCTTTTAGCCGGCCGGATGATCCGCCAGCCACTTTTCCGCATTGGCGGCGGAAAGCGGCTTCAGCGCCTCCTTGGCATAGGGGGATTCCTCCCCGCCCTGCCCGTGCAGGAAATAATGCCCGTCCTCCGTCTTATAAAGCGTCTCGCTGTACCCGGCCGGGTCCCCATAATAGCTGACGTTGTAGGCGGAGAGCCGTTCGGCGGTTTCCGTGTCGTACACCCGTTTACGGATGGTCTTTTTCATTCCTATTCTCCTTTCCGTCCAATTCATGCTTCTTTGTGTGACATCCTATATGCCGCTCTCGCCGGCAGGGCCGGCGGATCTCTCTTTTGATTATACTAGAAAATCCTGGAAATTGCAACACCCGCCATCGGCGGGGCAGATACGGCCGCTCTCCCCGCACCAAGCCGGAACTGAAACGCCGCCCAAAGCCGCCAGCCCCGGCAGCGCCCGCCAAAGGTGTCCGCGGTACAAAAAGCGCCCGTCCGAGGGGACGGGCGCTTTTCTCTTTTCCTTAGGAGACAATCAGGCTCTTACCGTCCATTTCCGCCGGCTGGGCCAGGCCCATCAGCTGGAGCATGGTGGGCGCGATATCGGCCAAACGGCCGCCCTCGCGCAGCTTGCAGGGATGGCCCACCACACAGAAGGGCACCGGGTTGGTGGTGTGGGCGGTGAAGGGGGTGCCGTCCGGCTCGCTCATCTTGTCCGCGTTGCCGTGGTCGGCGGTGATCAGCGCCACGCCATCCATGGCGAGAGTGGCCTCGACCACCCGGCCGACGCATTCGTCAACCGTCTCGACCGCTTTGACCGCCGCGTCAAAGATACCGGTGTGCCCCACCATGTCGCAGTTGGCGAAGTTGAGCACGACCATGTCGTACTGGCCGGAGCGGATCCGCTCAACCACCGCGTCGCAGACGGGGTAGGCGCTCATCTCCGGCTTGAGGTCAAAGGTGGCCACGTCGGGGGTGGGGATCAGCACCCGGTCCTCGCCGGGGAACTTGACCTCCTCGCCGCCGTTAAAGAAGAAGGTAACGTGGGCGTACTTGGTAGTTTCGGCAATGCGCAGCTGGGTCTTGCCGGCCTTGCTGACCGTCTCGCCCATCGTCATGGTGAGCTCCTTAGGCGCGAAGGCGACCTTCACGTTGGGCATGGTCGCATCGTACTCGGTCATGCAGACGAAGGTCACACCGAGCAGGCCGCCCTCCCGCTCAAAGCCGGTGAAGTCCGGGTCCACAAAGGCACGGGTGAGCTCCCGGGCGCGGTCGGGACGGAAGTTGAAGAAGATCACGCTGTCCCCGCCCTTGACCGGCGCGCCGCCGGCGATGACGGTCGGGATAACGAACTCGTCGGTGATGTGCTTGCCTTCCTCGTCAATGGTTTCGTAGGATTTGGCGACCGCGGCTGCCGGATCCTCCGCCTGGATACCCTGGCGCAGCACCATCGCGTCGTACGCCTTCTTAACCCGCTCCCACTGGGTGTCGCGGTCCATGCCGTAGTAGCGGCCCATCACGGTGGCGATCCTGCCCACACCGATCTCCTTCAGCTTGGCCTGGAGTTCCTCGACATACCCTTTGCCGGAGGCGGGGGGCACGTCGCGGCCGTCCAGCATCGCATGGACGTAGACGTTCTCCACCCCGTTTTTCTTGGCCATTTCAAGCAGGGCGAAGAGGTGGGTGTTGTGGCTGTGGACGCCGCCGTCCGAGAGCAGGCCCATCAGGTGCAGGGCCGCGCCCGGCTTTTTGGCGTTTGCCATGGCCTCAAGGAGCACCGGGTTTTCAAAAAAGTCCCCGTCCTGGATGGCCTTGGTGATACGGGTCAGTTCCTGGTACACCACCCGGCCCGCGCCGATGTTGGTGTGGCCGACCTCGCTGTTGCCCATCTGGCCGTCCGGCAGGCCGACGTCCATGCCCGACGCGCCGATGGTGGTAAAGGGATTCTCGGCAAAAAGGCGGTCCAGGTTCGGCGTTTTGGCCGCCTTGATGGCGTTGCCACGCGTTTCCGGGTTGATCCCGAACCCGTCCATAATAATTAAGGTAACCGGTTTTTTCATGGCTGTGGTCTTTCCTTTCCTATTGGGCGGGCCGGTCAAAGGGAGGCCCGCGCTTGCCTTGGGTTGGTCTTGCCGCCGGCTTACTGCTTGCCGACCGCCAGCAGGCCCGCCAGCTTGCTGAAGGGCATGGTCTGGATCCAGATATGGCCCGGCCCGGTCAGGCGGGTGTTGAACAGCCCTTCCCCGCCGAACACCACATTCTTGACGCCCTTGACCGTTTCGACCGTGAGCTGCACGGTCGCGGTCATCGCAGCCAGATGCCCCGAATCAATCATCAGCGACTGCCCGGGCGCGAGGTCGTATTCCACCACATGGCCGTCAAGCTCAAGGAACGCCATGCCCTGCCCGGACAGGCGCTGCATGATGAAGCCCTCGCCCCCGAAGAAGCCTGCGCTGATCTTGCGGCTGAAGTGGGTGTTCAGCTGCACCCCCGCCTCCGCCGCCAGGAAGGCGGTTTTCTGCACGATGATTTCCGTCCCCGGGGTGATGGGCACCGCCAGGATCCGGCCGGGGAAGCTGCTGGCGAAGGCGATCAGCCCTTCGCCGCCCCGGCAGGTGTAGGTGTTCATAAACATGGATTCCCCGCTGAACGCCCGGCCGAACGCCTTGCCCAGTCCGCCTTCCATTGAGGTCTTCATCTCCATGTTGGGGGTCATCCAGCTCATTGCGCCCTTTTCGGTCAACATCTGCTCCCCGTCGCTGAGGGTGCAGATCACGACCGGGAGGTTGTCGCCCTCAATCGTATACCGCATGGTTTTCCGCCTTCCTTTCCCCTGCTTATTGCAAGCCGGCCCCGCCCGCATCCGGGAAGGAACGGCGGCGCATGCCGCCCGCCGCCGGCTGCGTTGCTGTAAAATCCCGGCCGCGTTTATTTCGCCGCCGCGACGATGGTGGCAAAGTCGTTGGCCTTCAGGGACGCGCCGCCGATCAGGCCGCCGTCCACGTCCGGCTGGGCCAGGAGCTCGGCCGCGTTGCCGGCGTTCATGCTCCCGCCGTACTGGATAACGGCGGCGTCCGCCACGGCCTGGCCGTACAGCCCCGCGATGGTCGCACGGATCAGGGCGCAGACCTCGTTGGCCTGGGCCGCGGTCGCGGTGCGGCCGGTGCCGATGGCCCAGACCGGCTCATAGGCAATGATGATGCGAGCCATCTCCTCTGCCGAGACCCCGCCGAGCGCGATCTTGGTCTGCATGGCGACCACCTCGCCGGTGACGCCCTGCTCCCGCTGCTCCAGGTACTCGCCCACGCAGAGGATCACGGTCAGCCCGGCGTCCAGGGCGGCGCGCACCCGCTTCTGCACCGTCACGTCGGTGTCGCCGAAGTAGGTGCGGCGTTCGCTGTGGCCCAGGATGACGTACCCGACCCCCATGCTCTTGAGCATCTCGGCCGACACCTCGCCGGTGAAGGCGCCGGATTTCTCCCAATGGCAGTTCTGCGCGGCGACGCCGATCCTGCTGCCCTTGACCGCCTCAAGCGCGGCGGGCAGGTCCACAAACGGCACCCCGACCACCACGTCGCAGGCGGCGGACGCCACCAGCGGCTTGATTTCCTCAATCAGGGCGGTCGCCTCCGCAGGGGTCTTGTTCATCTTCCAGTTGCCGGCAATCACATATTTACGGCTCATGTTCCGATTCCATTCCTTTCTGATTTCTTTGGGCTTACCGGACCGTCTTGGGACGCGCGGCCTCCCCGCCTACAGCAAACAGGGCGCCGCAAAGCCTTTGGCTGCGGCTTTGCGGCGCCCGCGAATCACCGGCCCGCCCGCGGGGGACGGGCCCGCCCGGAGGGCGCGCCCCGCGTTATCCGGTCCTTATTTCTCGTCCTTGTCCTGCAGGCAGGCGATGCCCGGCAGCTCCAGGCCCTCCAGGAACTCAAGCGACGCACCGCCGCCGGTCGAGATGTGGGTCATCTTGTCCGCGAAGCCGAGCTGCTCGACCGCCGCCGCGGAATCGCCGCCGCCAATGATCGAGATCGCCTTCGAATCCGCGATCGCCTTGGCCACCGCAATGGTGCCCTTGGCAAAGGGGGCCATCTCAAACACGCCCATCGGGCCGTTCCAGATAACGGTGCCGGCATCCTTGACCGCGTCGGCAAAGAGGGCCTGGGTCTTGGGGCCGATGTCCAGGCCCATCCAGCCGTCGTCAATGTCGCCCTCAAACACCTTGGTGTTGGCGTTGACGTCAAACGCGTCCGCCGCCACGTTGTCCACCGGCAGCAGGAACTTGATGCCCTTGGCCTGGGCCTTGGCCAGGATCTCCTTGGCCAGGTCAACCTTGTCGGCCTCAAACTTGGAGTCGCCGATCTTGATGCCGCGGGCCGCGTTGAAGGTGTAGGCCATCGCGCCGCCGATAATCAGGGTATCCACCTTGTCGATCAGGTTGGTGATGACGCCGATCTTGTCCGAAACCTTGGCGCCGCCCAGGATGGCGACGAACGGGCGCTTCGGGTTTTCCAGCGCGCCGCCCATGACCTTGATCTCCTTCTGGATCAGGTAGCCGCACACGGCGGGCAGGTAGTCGGCCACGCCGGCGGTGGAAGCATGGGCGCGATGGGCAGTGCCGAACGCGTCGTTGACGTAGATATCCGCCAGGGACGCCAGCGCCTTGGCGAAATCCGGGTCGTTCTTGGTCTCTTCCTTATAAAAGCGGACGTTTTCAATCATCATGATCTCGCCGGGCTTGAGCGCGGCGGCCATCGCGTGGGCCTCGTCCCCGATGACGTCGGTGGTAAACTTCACTTCCCGGCCCATCAGCTCGGACAGGCGCTTGGCCACAGGGGCCAGGGTGCATTTCTTCTTGGACTCCTCATCCTTGGGGCGGCCCAGGTGGGAGCAGAGGATCACGGCCGCGCCGTGGTCGACGAGGTACTGGATGGTGGGGATCGACTCGCGGATACGCTTGTCGTCGGTGATGACGCCGTCGGCCAGCGGCACGTTAAAGTCGCAGCGTACCAGCACCTTTTTGCCGTTTACGTCGATGTCTTCAATGGTCTTTTTGTTCAGGTAATTCAACGATGGACACCCTTTCCTATAGTGTTGTTAAAAACTAAACAAGTCCTCTAATAGAATAGTTTATAATAGAATCCCGTATTTTTCAAGGGGGGTTTTTTAAGAGCGGATAAAAAGGCGGAAAAAATTCGCCGGCATCGCCTCTGCCAGGGGGGAATCCGCGCCCCGGCCGGCCAATTCCCCTGCTTTTTGCTTTCCCGCCTTCTATTTTTCCCCCTGCGGGCCCGCGGCGCCGGCCGGGGGAGAAAACCTTCTGCCCGTCCCCTCCGCAGGACGCCGGGCGGAGGCATCCGCCGGCGCGGCCCCTGCCGCCCCTCTCCCCCGCGGCCCGAGACTGGGCCGGGCCCCGGCGGCCAGATGGACGCACCGCGGGTGCGCCTACCGCGAGGTAGGCTTACCGCCCAATAGGCCGTCCCATGCGTTGACAGCTAAGGCACTTTTTTTTACAATAGGAAGGAGGACTTCCGGATGATCTGCCCACCCCTCTCCCGCTTTCCTGCCTGCCGTCCGGAGGGCGCCGCCGGCGAAGCGGCGGAAACTGTTGTAGAAAGGTTCGTGACGTCTATGGAACATCTCAGTGCCGCCTGGAACACCTTTGCGAAAGGGCTGCTGGCTTTCCTCCCCCACCTGCTGCTGGCGCTCCTGATCCTGGCAGTCGGTTATTTTGTCACCAAGCTGGTCCCCCGCCCGATCGGCGCCATGCTCAAGCGTACCAGCATTGACCCCGTTGCGGTGAAATATATCGAGCGGGTCGTCAAGGTTTCCCTCTGGGTGCTGATTATCGTCATGGCGCTGGATAAGCTCGGCGTGCCGGTAACCAGCCTGCTGACCGTCCTGGCGGCCGTCGGCGCGGCGGTGGCCCTGGCCATCCGGGATAACCTGGCCAACCTGGCCTCCGGCGTCGTGCTCCTTTTCACCAAGCCGTTTAAGGCGGGCGATTATGTGGAAATCGGCGACCTGGGCGGGACGGTAACCGAAATCGAGCTGATGCAGACCTACCTGGACACCCCGGGGAACATGCGCATCGCGGTGCCGAACACCAAGATGATGACCGAAACCATGGTGAACTATTCCGCCCACGAAACCCGCCGCCAGGACCTGGTGTATTCAATCAGCTATGAAAACGACCTGTCCAAGGCCAAGGCCCTGCTTCTCTCCCTGGCGGAGGAACACCCGCTTGTCCTCAAGGAACCGGCCCCGCCCCAGGTGATGGTATCGGAGTACGCGGCCTCCTCCGTCAACCTGACGCTGCGGTTCTGGTGCAGCAACGCGGAATATTGGAACCTGCGCTACGACCTCAACGAAAAGGTCAAGGCGCTGTTTGACGGCAACGGGATTGTGATCCCCTATAACCAGCTGGACGTGCATCTCAGCCCCGCGGCAGAGGCGGCGGGGACCGCGGACGGCAGCAGCGCCGGCCGGTAACCGGCCGCCCTATGGCAGAAGAAGGCTCCCCGGCGGCGCCGGGGAGCCTTCTTCTGCCTGCCTAAATCACGGGGCGGATTTCACGCACGTCCATAACAGGGCGTGAAGCCGCGGGGCCTCGCGCAGGCGCCTTCCGCCATCCGGAGTCTCCGCGGCCGCAGCCAAGCGCAAGCCGCCGCTAAAAACGGCCGGGAACCAGCCGCCGCGTCCTTTCCTGCGGGCCTTTTCCGGCGCCTAAGCGGAAAACGCCGCGCCGCGAAGGGACGGCCGTTTTCCCTCGCCGGCTGTTTAACTTTCACCCGTTTCCACCGAGTTTTCAACAATTTCCCGGAATTAAGGCGTATAGCGCCTTAATTCCGGGAATATCCCTATGGATTTATACAGTTAGTTATATATTTCCTGCGTTTCCTTTGTTTCGGCCGAAGGTTCCAGCTGATAATCGGGCGAGGGCCCGTCCGCCCGCTGCTTCATGACCCGGCGGGTCCGTTCCATCAGCTCCTGCACCGCCGCGGTGCGGGAAAGGGTTGGGTCCGCGTACTGCGGCTCGCAGATCAGCAGGCGCAGGCAGGGCTTTTTCTTGAACAAGGCCAGCAGCGGCCCGGGCCGGCGGTAGGTCATCACCATCGGCAGGATGGGCCGCCCGGTGCGCACCGCCGTAAAAAAGGCCCCCCGGTGGAATTCGCGCAGCGACTCGTGGTACCGCACCAGCTGCCCCTCCGGATAAAAATGGACCAAATCGCCCCGCCGCACGGCGTCTTCAATCTGGCGCTGGAACCGGACCATCTCCTTCGGCGTATCCGGGATGGGCACCCCGCCGAAGAGGCGGACCAGCCAGCCGGTAAAGGGAAGGTCAAGGTTCCGGCGGAGGCTGACGAAATACATCCGCCGCGGGAAGGCGGCGACCTTCGCCATGGTGCAGTCCATCGGATGGACATGGTTCATCACCGTAATGCCGCCGCCAAGCCCCTCCAGATACCGCCGCCCTTCCACCGTAAAGCCGAAATAAACAGCGTCAATCAGGTATACCAGCGGGCTGACCAGGTTGGACAAAAAGCCCAGGAGGGCCCGCTTCCAAGGGGAGGCGGGGCAATATTCAAAGCCGGACGTTTGGATTTTTTCGGTGTTGGGGTGGAGGCGGCGCTTCAGCGGGCCCTGGCGGGGATGCCGGTAGCCGTGGTCGTGATAGTCCTGGATCGCGTCGCGGTACATTTGCTCCGCCTTCTGCACGCAGGCGCTCACCCGGTTGCCGTCCCCCTCCCGGGCGTACCGTTCGGCCATAGCCTGCCGCTCGGCGGGATGCTCAATCCAATAGTCGATCTTCTCCGCCAGGGAACCGGCGTCCCCGGCGCGGAACAGGCTCCTCTCGTCGAGCGCGTACTGGCTGGTGGCCGAACGCTTGGAATCGCTGATCACCGGGACCAGCCCGCAGGCCAGCGCCTCAATGCAGGAAATCCCCTCAATCTCGGCGTCGGAAGCATGGACGTACAGGTCGCAGGCGTTCATCAGCCCGACCAGCTTTTCCTGCTCAAAAAAGCCGAAGACGGGCAGGTTGGGCAGCTTGGCGCCCATCAGCCGGTATTCCTCCTCCTTCGGCCCCTTGCCGGCAAAGACCAGCTGGATCCGGTCGCGGTATTTGCTCCGCGCCGCCGCCTCAATAATCAGGTCCTGGCGCTTCTCGCCGGACAGCCGGCCCACCATCAGGATCACGAATTTATCCCGGAAGGCCGCCGGGCGGGCGACCTTTTTCGGCACGAAGGCGTCGTCCACCCCGTTGGAAATCACGCAGAGGTGCGCGTCGTAGCCGTGCTGCTCCAGCTGGTCGGCGATGAATTGGCTGGGGCAGTGGATATAGGAAAAGCGGTTATAGAACTCCCGGTAGCACCAGCGGTAAAGGAAGTCGTTCGCCGGCTTGAAATTGCCCATCCCGATGGTGAAGGTCACGTTTTCGGGCTGCATATGGAACGCCGCTACGGTTGGGATATGCATCTGCCGGGCAATCTCCTCCCCGCGGCGGCAGAAGCGGAAGGGGAGGTAAAAATGGACGATATCCGCCCCCTTAAACGCTTGATAATACGCCTCGTCCACCGGGCGGGCAAACAGCATCCCCTGCGATTTGATAATGCCGTCGACAAACGGCAGCTTGAATTCCGGCACCCCCACCTTGGTCACGCCGTCCTCCAGCACCCCCGACTGCCCGCACGCCAGCACCGTCACCGAATGCCCCCGGCGCTGGAGCTGCTCCGCATACCGGCGGGCAGTCACCGTGGTGCCGTTGTTGCCGCTGTCAAATTGATCAATCACCAGGACGATTTTCATCGCTGATCCTCCCTTCCGCAAAAGCGCCGCCTCCTCTCCGCGGCGCCGAAAAGGGCCGCATGGGGCGGCGCCCTCCTTCTGCCCTTTAGGCCCCTCTCCTAAACGAAGCCGGTCCCTCTCCCCGGCGTACAACCCGCCCCTTCAAGCGGAATCCCCGGCCTGCCGCGGCCCTTCAATCATTTCCTCAATCAGCGCCCGTACCATATCCAGGTCCTGCTCCCCTTCCAGCAGCAGGTCGCCGATCCCGTTGACAACGACACGGATATACCGGGAGGGATAGGGAAGATGGATTTCCCCCGAGCGGACGCCCTCCTCCGCCATTTCGGTCAGCAGGCCGGAAACCACCGCCTTGACCCTCGCGCTCATCTGGGAAAGGATGGCGCTTTCCTTAAACAGCGGGTCCGCCCATTTGCCTTCCACCGCCAGCTTACGGTAGGCGGTAAAGCAGGCGTCAAGGAACGCCTCAAACCGGTCGTGGAAGCTTCCTTTCACCGTCCCGACAAAGGCGCGCAGCTCTTGCTCAAACCGGTCGGCCAGGCGGACGATCACGGCTTCCACAATTTCTTTTTTGGAGTGGAAATAGTAATAATACAGCCCCTGGGCGACGCCGACGCGTTTTACAATTTGTTGAATGCTTGTTGCTTCTACTCCTTGTTCATAAAACAAGGCCTGCGCAGCGTCCAGAAAATCCTGCCGCCGTTCTTCCGGCCGTTTGCTGACCCTCATAGCCCGGCTCCACCTCCCGCTGCCGATATCGTGCCCTTTTTTCCCGCCGCTCTTGCCGTTCTCCCGAAACACAAACGGGAGGGCCCGGCCTTATGCGCCGCCGCGTTCCCTGCGCCATTTTTTCGGGCCAGCCTCGATCCGGCGTGTTAGCCGCAGGCCGGCCGGGGTTCCGCATTATGCGGCCGGAACCCGTTTCCCCGGGATTTCGGGATGGATTGAAAAAGGGCGGCTTTTCTACGAAGCGTTTCCTATCCCATCTATATTCCGGGATCCTTCGCCGTTTGCCACCCTGTCCGATGATTGTCAGTATACCATAGGCGCGGGGGAGCGTCAAGACGACTGACTGACATTCAATCGAAAAATATGCTTTCCCCTCCCGCCAATGCTCTCTTGGCTCCCAGCCCCCATCCGCCAGGGCCTTTCCGGCAAAAGATCCCGCTCCCCTTGTAGAAGCCCAGGGATATGGTAATATCCCTGGGCCGGAGGCATGGCAATGAACGAACGCAGGAATTTGGTAAAAATATGGATCGACTTTCCTGAACTGCATCCTCCCTCTGCCGCCTCCCCCTCCCTGGGCATCCGCCTGCGCAGCCTCGGCCCCAGGCAAAGGGCTCGGCGGTTTTCTGCCGGATGCCCCCATTTCCTCCCCCCAAAAAATAAAAAACCGATCGTATAGATATTTAAATTCTATACGATCGGTTTTTATTCGGTTTTGGTGGAAAAGGGATTGCGATAAAGAAACGCGTTTTTATATTTTCCTTCTCGTATAATTGCGCCAATAGTATACAATACATTGACGGCCTGGCCCGCCCGTTTTTTCGTCAGGCGCCGTTCCCGCGCAAGGTCTGCCACCGTAAAAGCCTCCGGCAGGCCGGGAGGCAGGAGGGCCGCGTAGTCCGCGGGGCAGCGGAGGGTTTGCTCCCCCCACAGGGCGGAAGGGATGCGCTCAATGCGGCAGGACCCCTTCTTCCTGTCCCGGCTCCAGCCGTTGAGAAGCCGATACTCCTCCAGCTCCAGATAGACCAGCCGGACCGCCAGGTCGGCTTCCCCCTCCCCCGCCTCCTTGAGGTAATCGCGGATATAATACAATTCCGCAAAAGCATCCCAGGCCGAGCCGGCTTTCGGCGAGCGGCGGGGCGGGGACAGTTCGCCGCTTCCGGGATCAACCCAAATCAGCCGCTTGACCCTGGCAATCGGATAAAGGATCGTGACCTTATATGCCGGCAGGAGCCGCGCCAGCTTGGGGCGCAGCTTGCTGAAATTGCGGGTCTGGATCTCGGTGACCCGCTCCCCGTCGTAGATATCCGCAACCAGCCGGCAGGGAAGGGCCACCTCGTGGTGGCTTTCCTCCGGGTCCGCCCAGTATTTCAGCACCGCATGGAGGCTGCGCTCCCGCAGCGTCCCGATGCCGGGCGCCGGCGGTACAGATCCCGCCCTTTGGGAGAGGGCGCGGGCCTTGGCGGCAAGGAAGGGGTCGCTCATCCGTTTGGCCCGGCGGACCCGCCGGCGGCGGCGCCCGTCTCCGGCGCCAGGAAAAGCTGCGCCTCAAAGCAGCGGCGCCCGTCCGGCAGGTCGCCCGCCACCCAGCAGGGGGCCTCCTCCGAGGAAGCGCCTCCCTGCGCGGAGCCGGCCGCCGGTGCGACACCGGCCCGCAGACGCAGGGTATCCCCTTCCACCGCCTCGTGGACAAAGGCAATCGAAAATTCCGTCACCCGCCGCCCGGCCATCCCGCCCGGCAGGGCGTCGCAGGCAATATCGGCATACACCGCGTTGTTGAGATGCCCATTGGCGTCAATATCCGACCAGCGCACCGTCCTCTCCCCCGCCGGAAGCAGCCCTTCGGGCAGCCTCCATTTCACCGGGTCGGGGCAGGCGCTTTGCCGTTCCGGCTGCTCGTGCAGCCCGAATTCGCGGAAGGCCGTCGGCCGCAGGAGCTTGTGGCTGTGTACATCGACCAGAGCAAAGGCGGTCACGCTGTCAATCAGGCTGCGCCCTTCGCTGTCAAGGAACTGATAGCAGCGGTAAAACTGCGCCCCCTTGGAATCGCGGTGCCAGGTGCGCAGGGATACCGTCTCCCCCATCTGCGGCGCCCGGTGGATCCGGCTGCGGGTGCGGGTAAGGAGGAACGCCATCCCGTGGCGGGAAAGCTCGTTATATCCCAGCCCGCCGGCCGCAAACTGGAGCTCCCCCACCTCCTGCTGCAGCTTGAGCAGGCTTGATAAGCGCAGGCAGCGGTCCGGCCCCGTTTCATACATATGGATCCGGGTCTCCCAGGTGTAATCCGGGGCGATGTCGTATGATTGCATATTTTACACTCCGTTATTTTTTGCGATATTTATACAAATTATCTTCGTCTATCTTATATTCCGTGATCCCAGACGGATCGTTCTCCTCATCAAAGGCCTGTACACATAATTTCGCAGGGCTTGTCCACCCAGGACATGCAATGTCTCCGGTCCCGGCGCGGGCTCCGGCGTCAGCGTTCCCTCCCTATCAGGAGCGCGAATTGCTCACCGCAGGTGCCGCAGGGAGGCCCTGCCCCACCTAGTCCCGGCGCGGGCTCCGGCGTCAGCGTTCCCTCCCTATCAGGAGCGCGAATTGCTCACCGCAGGTGCCGCAGGTGCGGGCTTGCAGACGTCCACCCAGCCGCGGCTGCGGGAATACAGCGCCAGTTCCTCCGTAGTCAGCCGGATTGCCGAATTGCTGCTCCCGCAGGCGGGATAGACCACTTCCTGGGAGAGCAGCGACCGGTCAAGATAAACCGGCACGTTCTCAGGCAGGGCAAAGGGGCAGACGCCGCCTACGGCATGGCCGGTCAGCTCCAGCGCCCGGTCGGGCGGGAGCATTTTTGCCTTCATCCCAAAGGCGGCCTTAAATTTCGCGTTGTCGATCCGCGCATCCCCGGCGGCAACCACCAAAAGGCACCCGTCCCCCTGGACGAACGACAAGGTTTTCGCAATCTGCGCGGGGCTGGTATGCAGCGCCTGGGCGGCCAGCTCCACGGTCGCGCTTGATACCGGGAACTCCAATACGTCGTTTTCCCTCCCCCACTGGGCGAGATATTCCTTAACGGCTTGTATCGACATGGTCATTTCCTCTCTTTTCCGCTTTACTTCTTTGTCTCGTTTGATTTTTCCACACAGCATGGGGAAATTGTGGAAAACAGGGCCCGCTTTTCATCCGACGCCCTGCCAAAACCCATCCGGCGCTTCTTACCGGCGCCGGCCTCTTCCCTGTTCCTCCTCTGCCGCTTCCCCTTTATAGGAGCCGGCTGCGGGTCGGTTTATCCCTTTTCGGGCGCCAGGTCGTTGGCCAGCATCCGCAGGTCGTCCGGGGAATAGAACTCCACTTCCAGGGTGCCGCCCTTTTTCCCCTCTTTCACCCGCACCCTCCGGCCGAGATGCTCGGTCAAGGCGAGCTCAACCTCCTCGTAGAAGCTGTCGCGGGCAAAGGGCGTCACGGCGGCGCGGGCCTTGGCCGGCTTGGCCGCCTTGGCGCGCTTTTCCAGCTCCCGCACCGAGAGCCCGCCTTGGACGGCTGCCTGCGCCGCGGCGACCTGCGCCTCCGCGCCTTCAAAGGCGAGCACCGCGCGGGCGTGGCCGGCGGAGAGCTTTCCCTCCGCGACCAGATCGGCCACCGGCCGGGGCAAGCGCAGCAGGCGCAGGGAATTCGCGACCGCCGGGCGGGATTTGTTGACCGCGCGGGCGGTTTCCTCCTGCGTGAGGCCGTAGCTTTCCATCAAGGTCTGGAACCCCAGGGCTTCCTCCATCGGGTTCAGGTCCTCCCGCTGTAAATTCTCAATCAGGGCCAGCTCCGCCGCTTCCTGGTCGTTCAGCTCCCGCACGACCACCGGGACCTCGGTCAGCCCCGCCATGCGGGAGGCCCGCCAGCGCCGCTCCCCCGCGACCAGCTGATAATGCCCGTCGCTTAAGGGACGGACCAGCAGCGGCTGCAATACGCCGTGCTGGGCGATGGAGTCGGCCAGCTCGGCCAGCGCCTCCTCATCAAACTGCTTGCGGGGCTGGGAGCGGTTGGGCTCGATCTCCGTAATCCGCAGGGAAACGGTTTTCCCCTGCTCCTCCACCGCGTTTTCCGCGAACAGCGCTTCCAGGCCCTTGCCCAGTCCGCCCTTTTTGGTTGCCATAGCGGTCCCTCCGTTGCTGCTTGTTGTATTTTTCCGCGGGCTGCCGCGGCCTATCGTTTCCGGATAAACTCCGCGGCCAGCGCGTCGTAGGCCTGCGCCCCGCGGGAACTGCGGTCGTAATAATTGATCGGCTTGCCAAAGCTCGGCGCCTCCGACAGCCGCACGCTGCGGGGGATGGCGGTGGCGTACACCTTGCGGGGGAAGAACTTTTTCACCTCCGCCACCACCTGCTGGGTGAGGTTGAGCCGCCCGTCGTACATGGTCAGCAGCACGCCGTCCAGCTCCAGCTGCGGGTTGTACAGCCGTTTGACCTGCCGCACCGTCGCCATCAGCTGGGAAAGGCCTTCCAGCGCGTAATATTCGCACTGGATGGGCACCAGCAGGGTATCCGCAGCGCACAGGGCGTTGAGGGTCAGCAGCCCAAGCGAGGGGGGGCAGTCGATAAAAATATAGTCGTACCGCTCCCGCAGCGGCGCAAGGGCGGCGGTCAGCCGGCTTTCCCGGCGGTTGAGCTCTACCATCTCGATCTCCGCGCCGGCCAGCCGGATGCCGGAGGGCAGGAGGTCGACGTTTTTGAACGCGGTATGCAGCAGCGCCTTTTCCGGCTCCGCTGTCCCGATCAGCAGCTCATAGGTGGACTGCGCGACGTCCCTTTTGTCCACGCCTAGGCCGCTGGTCGCGTTGCCCTGGGGGTCGACGTCCACCAGCAGGCAGCGCTTTCCCAGCGCGCCGATCGCCGACGTCAGGTTGACGGTGGTGGTGGTTTTCCCTACCCCGCCCTTTTGATTTACCACTGCGACAATTTTGCCCATATGCCTCCAACCTTTCGTTGCGGCGGCGGTTTTCACGCCGGGACCCCCCGTGGCAGGCTCCGGCCGCCCGCAATGAAGGCCGCGTCCTAAAGCAGGCCGCGGCGCCCCCCTGCGGAAATCCCGAGCGTTCCAAATATTTTTCTATGCCCGTACGGCGATCCTGCCCCTTTTCCAGGCCGGAAGAGAGGCAGAAACGCAAAAGCGGGCGCCGATGCGGCACGGACGGAATGATCTTTTCATCGCCCGCACCCGCTTTCGTGCTGTTTTTTATTATAGCATAAACTCCCGAGGCGGAAAAGGGGCATTTTCTTAAGGGAAAGGGCAAAGGGAGGCCCATACCGGATGTTTCATGTGAAACATCCGGTATGGGCCTATCGCAAAATATTATAAGGGATTGGTTTTCCCTCGTGCCGTTCGGTTTCCGGCGCTAAAATTCTCAGGCTGTGCAATTCTCCTTGCGCGCCAAAGCCAGGGCGGGGCTTCCCTTTCCAGCCCCCGCCGCCGGAGGGACCGCCCGCCGGGCCGTATTCCTGCGGGCCGCCTCCCCTAAAGCGAGGCTTCCGGCCGCGCGGGAGGCCACGTGGCCCTCCCCCTTGGGGATACGGACGACATACTCGATAAATTCGTCCGTCTCGGTCTTTTCGGCGCTGGCTTCAATCCCGGAGCGGCGCATGGTGTCGACCGCGTTGTTGACCGTGTTCAGGAACAAGCGGATATCCCGCACCAGCGGAAGAGGACGCTTCGCCTTTTTGCTTTCCTCTTTCCTTCCTCCCGCGCCCCGGAGAAGCTCCTCGACGAGCCGGTCGCTCTGCGCGGCGTTCAGCCGCTCCTCCGCCATCCGTTTCAGGGCGGCGGCGCGGATGGCGGGATCCTCCAGCCGGAGCAGGGCGCGGGCGTGGCGCTCGGTCAGCCCGGCATCCAGCAGCGCCCGCCGTTCCTCCGGCTCCAGCCGCAGCAGGCGGAGGCGGTTGGCCACCGTCGGCTGGGAGCAGCCCAGGCGGTTGGCGGCCTCCTCCTGGGTCAGGCCGTAGACCGTAATCAGCCGGCGGATCCCCTCCGCCTCCTCAAAGCAGTTCATGTCCTCCCGCTGCAGGTTCTCAATCAGGGCCAAGAGGGCGGAACGGGCCCCCTCGCCCTCCACCGCAATGCAGGGAAGCTCCCGGATTCCCGCGATCTTGGTTGCCCGCAGCCGCCGTTCCCCCGCCACCAAGACCGGCCTGTCCTGCTCAAAACGGACGGTGAGCGGCTGAAGAAGCCCGTTTTCCCCGATGCTCTGGGCCAGCTCCAGCAGCTTTTCATAGCTGAAATCCCTGCGCGGCTGGTCCGGGTTTGGCTGGATATCGCCGGTTGGAATCATCAGGATCCGCCCGCTGGCTTTGTATTTTGACTTAAACATCCGCATACCGACACGTCCCTTTCCTGGGGTTGGTTCAGGTTGCTTCCCGATCCCCGGCCGGGGCTTTCCTGGCCCGGCAATGCCAGTATAGCACGGGAAGGCCTCCCATTTTGTCGGAAGCGGTTGTCGTTTTCCTGTGAATTCTTACCGCAAGGGGCCTTGTTTGGCGATCTTCGCCGAAGGGCGGGGGAATTTCGCCGGGGTGGGCGCCTGTTTGTCGACAGGAATCAGCAGCCTTTCCAGCGGCTCCGCCCCGGAGGCCTCCCCTTCCCCGCCAGGCAGGAGGACCCGTTTGGGCGCGCCCAACCGCCCTCCAAGCAGGAGCGCGGACTTGCCCGCCGCTTTGGCCTCTTCCGCGCCGTCCGGGCCCTTCATCGCCCAGAAAACCCCGCCGGGGCGCACAAAGGGCAGGCAATACTCGCACAGCACCGGCAGGGCGGCAACCGCCCGGGCCGTCGCCACGTCAAAGCGTTCCCGCAGCTCGGGACGGCGGCCGCCGTCCTCCGCCCGGGCATGCACCAGCGCGGCCCGCAGGCCGAGCTCCCCGCAGACCGCCTGCAAAAAGGTCAGCCGCTTGTTCAGGCTGTCCAGCAGGGTCAATTCCATACGCGGGCAGGCGATCGCCAGCGCCACGCCGGGGAAGCCCGCCCCCGTCCCCACGTCGATCAGCCGGAAGGGCCCTCGGGGCAGGAGGGGCAGCAGGGTGAGGCTGTCCACAAAATGCTTGCGGACGATCTCTGCGGGGGCGGTGATCGCGGTCAGGTTCATCCGCTGGTTCCACTCCGCCAGCAGCGCCGCATAGGCGTCGAAGCGGTCGAGCATCTCCCCCGTCAAGGAGACCCCCTGCGCCGCCGCCTGCTTTTCAAGGCTCTGCTTGTCAATCATGCGCCTTCCCCCTTTTCTTCTTTGCCGCCGGCAGCGGGAGCCGCCGGCGCTTCTTTCGCCGCCGGGGCCGTCCCCTTCCGGCTGCTCAGCCATACCAGAAGCACCGAAATGTCCGCCGGGCTCACCCCACTGATGCGCGAGGCCTGCCCGATGCTGCGGGGACGCACCCGGCCCAGCTTTTCCTGCGCCTCCTTGGTCAGCCCCTGGATTTCCTCATAAACAATCCCCTCGGGCAGGAGCCGGCCCTCCAATCGGCGCATCTCCTGGATGGCGCTTTCCTGCCGGCGGATATATCCCTCGTACTTGAGCTCTACCTCCACCTGCTCCTGTACCAAGGGATCCAGCAGCGGGCGGCCGGTATCCACCGGTTTGAGCTTCCGATAATCGAGCTGGGGGCGGCGCAGCAGATCCTCCAGCCGGACGCCGGTGGATACCGGCGTTGTTTCACATGAAACAAGCAGGGCGTTGAGCGCCTCGCTGGGCGGCAGGACGGTTTCCCGCAGCCGGCGGCGCTCCGCCGCCTTCTGCGCCTGCCGGGCGGTAAAATGCGCCCAGCGGCTGTCGTCCACCAGCCCCATCTCCCGGCCGATCGGGGTCAGCCGCTCGTCCGCGTTGTCCTGCCGCAGCACCAGCCGATACTCCGACCGGGAGGTCATCATCCGGTAGGGGTCGGTACAGCCCTTGGTCACCAGGTCGTCCACCAGCGTGCCGATATAGCTGGAGGCACGGTCCAGCCGCATCGCGGAAAGGCCCTTCACCCTGCGGGCGGCGTTGATCCCCGCGACCAGGCCCTGCGCCCCCGCCTCCTCGTAGCCGGAGCTGCCGTTGAACTGCCCCGCCCCATACAGCCCCGGCAGGTCGAGGAATTCCAGCGTCCCGTCCAATTGCAGGGGGTCACAGCAATCGTACTCGATCGCGTAGGCCGGACGCATCACCTTGACCTGCTCCAATCCCGGGATGGTGTGCAGGAAGGCGAGCTGCACGTCCACCGGCAGGGAGGAGGACAGCCCCTGCAAATACATTTCGTCGGTGTGCAGCCCGCAGGGTTCCACAAACACCTGATGCCGCTCCTTCTCCGCAAAGCGGACGATCTTGTCCTCAATGCTGGGACAGTAGCGGGGGCCGACCCCCTCGATTTTTCCACCATAGAGGGGGGAACGGTGGAGATTTGCCAGGATCACCGCCTTGGTTTCGGGGGTGGTCCAGGTGATGTGGCAGACCTCCTTATTCTCCAGCGTCCCGCCCGTCTCAAAGGAGAAGGGAACCACCGGCGTCTCCCCCTCCTGCCGCTCCATTTTGGAAAAGTCGATGCTCGACTTCAGCACCCGGGCCGGCGTCCCCGTCTTGAAACGCCGGAGGGAAACCCCCAGCCTTTGCAGAGAGCCGGTCAGCCCCGTCGCCGCAAACATCCCATCCGGGCCGCCCTCGTAGGACACGTCCCCCACAAAGATCTTCCCCTTTAAAAAGGTGCCCGACGCGATGATCACCGTTTTGGATAGGTATTCTTCCTCCAATTTTGTTACTAATTTCCATTTATCACCCTGCCGCTCCAGCTCCACCACCTCGGCCTGATGGATATCAAGGCCGGGCGTGCGTTCCAGGGTATGCTTCATGTAGGAAGAATACGCGCGCCGGTCAATCTGGGCGCGCAGGGAATGGACCGCCGGGCCCTTGCCGCGGTTGAGCATCCGGGACTGCAGAAAGGTCGCGTCCGCCGCTTTGCCCATCTCGCCGCCCAATGCGTCGATTTCCCGCACCAGATGGCCCTTGGCCGTGCCGCCGATCGACGGGTTGCAGGGCATGTTCCCCACCCAGTCCAGATTGATGGTAAATACAGCCGCGGCGCAGCCGAGCCGCGCGGCCGCCAGCGCGGCTTCTATCCCCGCGTGGCCCGCGCCGATCACCGCTACGTCGTATTCGCCTGCAAAAAATTTCATTGGAATGGCTCCTCTCCTGGTCTCCGAATGCCTGGTAAGGCCCGCCGGCATCCTCTCCTCCGGCACAAAGGAAATCGGCAGATCTCCCCAGTCCTCGCCCACACGCGGGCTGCTGCACTGGCGCATCCGCCCAAAGCCGGTGCGCGAAGTGCGCCGCCGCAGGCCCCGCGAGGATGCTCCCCTTTTCCTGCCTCGGCAATACGCGGGATGCTACGCTAACGTACCCATCTAAGCCGGTGCGCGAAGTGCGCCGCCGCAGGCCCCGCGAGGATGCTCCCCTTTTCCCGTCCCGCCGATTCGCGGGCCGCTCGTGCTAATATACCCACTCAATCTGGTGTGCGGATTGCTCCGCCGCAGGCGGTTATTTACCGACGCAGAAACGGGCAAAGACCTCGTCCACGACCGCCTGCGTTGTCCTTTCCCCGGTCAAGGCAAGGATGGCGGAAATCGCCTCATCAATCCCGACGCCCACCGCATCCAGGGTCATCCCCGCCGCCAAGGCGTCCAGGGCGCGTTCCAGCCCGTCCAGGCATTCGGCTGCGCAGCGGCGCTGGCGCTCGTTGGCCAGCAGCGGCTCCGTCCCGTCAATCCCGGCCAGCCCCACGGCGTCCTGCACCGCCTGCGCCAGGCCGTCCATCCCCTGCCCGTCCCGGGCGGAGACAATGACCACCCGGGGGAACAGGGCGCGGAGCTCCTCCTGCTCAATGCGCAGCCCCTGGTCGGCCTTGTTGATGACCGCGACCGCGTTCTGCCGGGCGGCATCCTGCGCAAGGCGGCGGTCGCCGCCGCTCAGGGGCCGGGAACCGTCAAACACCGCCAGCACCAGCGCGGCGGTCCCCATCCGGGAACGGGCGCGGCGCACCCCGATCTCCTCCGCTTCGTCCGCCGCGTCCCGCAGGCCGGCGGTGTCGGCAAGCCGCAATACCACGTCCCCCAGCCGCACCGTCTCCTCCACGATATCCCGCGTCGTGCC
Organism: Candidatus Avimonas faecium; assembly: GCA_904419005.1. Classification (GTDB taxonomy): domain Bacteria; phylum Bacillota; class Clostridia; order Oscillospirales; family Acutalibacteraceae; genus Avimonas; species Avimonas faecium. The sequence goes on from CAJFQI010000040.1 coordinate 21,248, forward strand.
GGCGGCGGCGGTGACAATGCTCCGCTCGCAGCCTGCCAGCCGGTTCATCAGGGTGGATTTGCCGACGTTGGGGCTTCCCACAATGACGGTGTCCACCCCTTCCCGGAGGACCCGGCCGGCGTCGTAGGTATCCAGCAGCGCCTGCACCGCATCCCGCGCGGCCGTGAGCTGGGGGCCCAGCGCCTCCGGCGTAAGCGCGGGGATATCGTCGTCCGGGTAATCCACAAAGGCGGAAAGGTTGGCCGCCATCCCCAGCAGGGCGCTTTTGACCTCCTCCAGCCGGCGGTAGACAGCGCCCTCCCGCGCGGAAATCGCCGCCTTGGCCGCCAGCCGCCCGTTGGCGGCAATCAAGTCGATCACCGCCTCCGCCCGGGTGAGGTCCATCTTCCCGTTTAAAAACGCCCGGCGGGTAAATTCCCCCGCCTCCGCAGGCCGGGCCCCGGCATCAAGCACCGCCCGCAGGACGCGGCGCAGCAGGTACAGCCCCCCGTGGCAGGAAAGCTCCACCACCTCTTCCCCTGTGTAGCTGTGCGGCGCGCGGAACACCAGCGCCACGCACTCGTCAATCTCCCCCTGCCCGTCGTATACCCGGCCGTACAGCGCCGAATACCCCGGAAGCTCGGACAGCTTCCGGGCTTTCCCCGCCGGGCGGAACACCTTTTCCGCCACGGCGACCGCCCCGTCTCCGGACAGGCGGATGACCCCCAGCCCGGCCGGAGCCAAGGGGGTGGAAATCGCCGCAATCACGGGATATAAATTACTCATTGTATATTCTCCTTTTGTTTATACGAGAATTGGGCTTGCCAGAGAGGCCGCGTCCGCTCCATGGGCCGGAAAAAGCCGTCCGGGCTCTCGCGCCGGCCCATGGCATGCCCCGCCGCCGGGCAGAGGAAACGGGGGAAAGCGGAAAGGGAGAAAAAATCCCCGCGTACCGGCGTACGCGGGGACAGGTTGGGCCGCTTAAGCGCCGCCGGCCGAGGATCCCACGCAGCACAGGAGCTCCCTGGGCAGGGCGGCGCCGGCGGCATATCCGCCGGGAAGCAGGGCGGGAGGCGCCGGACCTGCCGGGGCTTAGTCGTCCGCCTCGTCGTCCGGGCGATCCCAGTTATGCCAGACGTTCTGCACGTCGTCGTTATCCTCCAGCATCTCAAGCAGCTTGTCCATCTTTTTGGCCGCTTCCGGATCGTCAATCTGGTTATAGACGTCGGGGACCTGCTCAATTTCCGCCGATACAAAGGTATAGCCCTTTGCCTCCAGGTCGTCCCGCACCCCCGAGAAATCCGAAGGCTCGGTGGTGATCTCAAAAACGTCGCCGTCGGTGGAAAAGTCGGAGGCGCCCGCCTCAAGCGCGTCCTCCATCACCTTTTCCTCATCAAGCCCTTCGGCCTCGAGCACCAGGACGCCCTTCTTCTGGAAAAGGAAGCCGACGCAGCC
>CAJFQI010000041.1 GCA_904419005.1 Candidatus Avimonas faecium
GGCTTGAGGTATATCTTAAGAAAAGGGAGATGTTATGTGTGAAACAACCCACAAAATCCCGTGGCAAGCGTTTGGCGTTTGGCGCCCTCGCCGCTGTTTTGGCGCTCGCCATGCTGACGGGTTGCAATGGATCGGGGGAAACCGAATCCGGATCCTCTAATCCTGGAAGCAGTTCGGGCACGTCCACCCTCACGCGCTACAAGGAGCCGATCACCTTAACCTGGCAGACCAGCACCTCAGATGATTATCCGCTGGATTCCGAGGGGCTGCAGAAGGTCATGGATAAGGTGGCGGAAGCCACAAATGTTACCATTGAGTGGGTTCCGGTTCCGGGCAGCGATGCCAACCAAATCTACACCACCACTCTTCTGAGCGGGAAATCCCAGTGGCCCAACCTGATAACGAAGGATCTGGGGACCATTAACCAGGACGGGGTGCTGGGCGCCTTTGTGGATCTCACCCCCTACCTGGAAGAAAAAATGCCGAACGTTTATGAGCGGCTGAATTCCTACGACCGTTGGGGCGATATGGTCAACCTCAACAGCGCGCAGATTTTCGGCGTGCCCCGTGTTGGCCAGCAGATCTGCTCGCAGTCCTGGATGATCCGCAAGGATTGGCTGGATATATGCGGCCTTGAGGAGCCGACGACCGTAGAAGAATTTGCCGATGCCCTGCGCGCCTTTAAGGAGAAGAATCCCGGCAATGCCCCGGAAGGCTCCAATTATCCCTTTATTGCGCGCGGCAATCCCCAGGCCTGGATGTCCACCGTTTTCGGCTCTTGGGGCATGAATTCGATCTACTACACCGAGTTTGACGACGGTACGATTGAGCTCAATCTGCGCATGGACGAGTTCCGTGAATGCATGCAGTATTGGCATCAGCTTTACGAAGAAGGGCTGATTGATCCCGAAGTCGTCATCGGTGACGGCAACCGCTGGACCATGTACATGAATAACAGCTATTCGGGCGCTACCATCGACTACACCGTGCGCACCCAGCAGTTTACCAACGCGGCGCAGAACCCGGCTGAGGACGCCGTTGCGGCGGGCGTGAAACCCAATCCGGACGCTCAGCTGATCGGCCTGACCCCCCTGACCTCCGGCAGCCGCACGACGGCCACCATCGCCTGCAACGACCCGCTCGGCACCAACACAGCGGTCGGCATCATGTCCTCCTGCACGGATGAGGAGATCGAGGCCGCCATGTGCCTGCTCAACTACATCTATTCGGACGAAGGAAGCGAGCTCCTCTCCTGGGGGATTGACGGCGTTTCCTACAACGGGCTGGACAGCGACGGCAACCCCAACTGGGTTGACGACCTCCTCAACAATTACTCCATTCCCACGACGGCCAAATACGGCATCCAGCTCGGTATTGCCCGCCCGGTGACCCAGCCGGAAATCGACCTGGCTTTCCCGGGCCTGGCCAAGGAAGCGGCTTTGAAGAACGAGGGCCACTTTGAAAAGCGGCACAGCACGATGTATCTGACCGATGCGGAGTGGACGGAGCACGGCGATATCTTCACCCAGCTTTCCAACCTCTATATCCAGGCCTGCTCCGAGTTCCTGACCGGGGCGCGTACCCTGGATGACGCTGGCTGGGATCAGTTCCAGGCCGATCTTGACAACCTGAACGTCGACCGGTATATGGAGCTCAACGAGCTGGGGATCAAGAACGCGCAGGATATGCTTGCTGACTTTACCCTGGGCTGATTTCCCAAGCGTCCATAAAGAAATTTGCCTCCCTTCTGCCTGAAAGGGGAACCACCTTCCTTGATGGCATTTGCAAATCCTGCCAAAACATCCCGGTCAGCATACGGCCGGGATGTTTTGGCTTGTTGCGATATTTTTCTGTACCGGTAACTATTGACATTTGTTTATATTTCGCCTTATATTTTTACCAATGGAGAGCGATATGGAATCTTTACGCGAGCTTTACCGCATCGGGCGCGGCCCATCAAGTTCCCATACGATGGGCCCTGCTTACGCCGCCGGCCTGTTCCGGCAGGCTTACCCGCAGGCAGACCGCTTTTTGGTCACTCTGTACGGTTCCCTGGCTAAAACCGGGCGGGGGCATCTTACCGACGCAGCGGTATCCGACGCCCTGGCACCCTGTCCGTCGCAAATTCTGTTTGATACCGCAGCGACGGGATTTAAACATCCCAATACGCTCGATTTTACCGCGTATCGCGGCGAGTCCAAGCTGGGAGCTTGGCGTGTCTATAGCGTGGGGGGCGGAAAAATTGAAATAGAGGGATTTCCGCCTGTAGCGCCCCAGACAATCTACCCCCTGCATACTTTCACGGGGATAAAAGCGGAATGCGCGAAAAGGGGAATCCGGCTTTGGCAGTATGTAGAAAGCTGTGAAGGGCCGGGAATATGGGAGTACCTGGCGGATGTGTGGCGGCAGATGAAGGCGACAGTCGGGAAAGGGCTGGCCGCGCAGGGGACGCTCCCGGGAGGGCTCGGCGTCCGGAGAAAGGCCAGGGAACTGCTGGAGGGGGAATCCCAAAACGAAACAGCGGAAATGCGGGAGAGCCGCCTGGTGTATGCCTACGCCTTTGCGGCAAGCGAAGAAAACGCCGGGGGCGGGACGGTCGTAACCGCCCCCACCTGCGGGGCTTCCGGCGTGGTTCCGGCTGTGATGCTCTTCAAGCAGGAACAGCATGGCTTTTCCGACCAAGAAATCCTGCGCGCGCTGGCTGCGGCCGGCTTGATAGGGAACCTCATCAAGACGAACGCATCTATCAGCGGCGCCGAGTGCGGCTGCCAGGCGGAAATCGGAAGCGCCTGCTCCATGGCGGCGGCCGGCTTGGCTGAATTGTTCGGCATGGGATGGGAGCAAACGGAATACGCCGCGGAGGCCGCCATGGAGCACCATCTGGGCCTGACCTGCGACCCCGTCAAGGGGCTGGTGCAGATCCCCTGCATTGAGCGCAATGCGATGGCCGCTATGCAGGCGATTAACGCCTTGAATCTGGCCGCATTCCAAACGGGCAGGCAGAAGATCCCCTTTGATATGGTGGTCAAGACTATGTATGAAACCGGCCGCGACCTGGTCAGCCAATACCGCGAAACCAGCGAGGGAGGGCTGGCCAAAAGCTATACGCAGGAGTAAACGGCGTTCACTTTCTGCCCGCGCCCGTCTCCCGCTGCCTGGCGGACTGGCGCCAAAGCGCGTCTGCCGCATGTGGAACGCAAACATGAGAGGAGTTAACCGTATATGCAGATACCCCGTTATTTTGAGGACCCGCATACCCTTCATGTGGGGACGATGCCGAACCGTGCCTATTATGTGCCGGACGCCCCTGCCGAAGGCCCCGGTTTGTATCCTGCGGAATGGATGGAGGGTTCCCGCCGCGCCCTTTACCTCAGCGGCGCCGACTGGCAATTCCGGTATGAGGCCGGGTCGGAGGATATCCCCCCGGATTTTTTTAAGCCGGATTTTACCGCCGGTGCGGAAAACGGCTTTGCGGCGATCCAGGTGCCCGGATGCTGGCAGACCCAAGGGTATGACCGCCATCAATACACCAATGTACGGTACCCCTTCCCCTATGACCCGCCCTATGTGCCGGCGGAAAACCCTGCCGGCGCTTACCGCAAAACCTTTATCCTGACCGAGGAGCAGGCCGCCTGCGAGAGCTTCCTGTATTTTGAGGGGGTGGATTCCTGCTTTTATGTCTGGGTAAACGGCGCTTTCGTCGGCTACAGCCAGGTTTCCCACTCCAGCAGCGAATTCCGCGTGACGGAATGGGTCCGTCCGGGAGAAAACCTGGTAGCGGTCCTCGTACTGAAGTGGTGCGACGGCAGCTACCTGGAAGACCAGGATAAATTCCGGATGAGCGGCATTTTCCGGGATGTGTACCTGCTGTTCCGTCCCGCCTCGCATATCCGGGATTTTTTCGTCCATGCCGACGTACAGGATTTTTCGGAGGATGGCCGCAAGGGCCCGGTTTCCCTGTTAATAGACCTGGAATGGTTTGGAGAGCCCAGGCAGGCCCGCGCTTCGCTGTTCGGCCCGGATAACGTCTTGCTGCAGCGGACGCAGGGGGAAACCTCCCTTGGCTTTCGCCTGGAGGACGCGTTCCTCTGGACAGCGGAAACGCCCGTTCAGTACACCGTGGTGCTGGAAACCGATCAGGAGGCCATTGTGCAGAAGGTCGGCTTCCGGAAGGTGGAGATCCGCGACGCCGTGATCTACCTGAACGGCCGGAAGATAAAGTTCAAAGGGGTGAACCGGCACGACAGCGATCCGGTGACCGGCTATACCATCTCCCGTGCGCAGATGCAGCGGGACCTGCAGCTGATGAAAGCGCACAATGTCAACGCGGTCCGCACCAGCCATTACCCAAACGCCCCCTGGGCGCCCAAGCTGTTTGCGGAATACGGCTTTTATGTGATTGCGGAAGCCGATCTGGAAACGCACGGCACCACCGCCATATATGGGGGCGGAGCCGAGGCGGGCTACTATACGAAATTCTTAAAGGATCGCACCTATGGTCTTTTAAGCCATGACCCGCGGTTTGAGCAGGCGATGCTCGACCGTTCGCAGCGGAACGTGACCCGGGACAAAAACTGTGCCGCCGTCCTGTTTTGGTCTTTGGGCAACGAGGCCGCTTATGGGCCGAACCTGGAAAAGGCGGCGGCATGGATCAAGGCGTATGACCCGGCCCGCCTGGTCCATTATGAAAGCTGCATCTACCAGATGGAGGGCGAAGAGAACGACCTGACCAATATCGACGTCCACTCGCGGATGTACGCACCCGTGGAAGCCATTGATTTTTACTTTACAGAAGCCTACCAGAAGGAGCACCACAAGCCCTTTCTGGAATGCGAATACTGCCATGCCATGGGCAACGGCCCCGGCGATCTGGAGGATTATTTCACCCGTATGGAAAAGTACGACGGCTTCGCCGGCGCTTTTGTCTGGGAATGGTGCGATCATGCCGTTTTCAAGGGCCGTACCAACGACGGGAAATGCATCTATGGCTACGGGGGAGACTTTGGGGAGTTTCCTCATGACGGCAATTTCTGCGTGGACGGCCTCGTTTACCCGGACCGTACGCCGCACACGGGACTGCTGGAATTCCGGAATGTCATGCGCCCCCTGCGTGTCTCGGCCGTAGAGGACGCCGGCGACAGCGTTTTGGTGTCGCTGAAAAACCAGATGAATTTCCTCAACGCCTCGGAAGCGGTATCGGTTTCCTGGGAACTGGCGGTGGAGGGCGTTGTTGTCCAGACGGGTTTTCTGCCGCCGCTGGATATCCCGGCCGGGGAGACGCGCCCCGTGCGCATACCCTGCCGCACGGGGCGGCCGGGAAGCAGTTCCCTGCGTCTTGTGTACCGGCGGAAGGGAGGCCCTTGCCCACCGGAAGGGACGCTTTTGGGTTTTGACCAGGCCATCCTCCGCGAGATCCCGTTTCAGGAACCCGCCGCCCCGGCGGCCATCGGGGCCTTTGAACTGCGGGAGGACGCCCGCTACCTGGAAATTTCCGGCCCTGGCTTTCGTCATGTCTTCCACAAGCAGAAGGGGGTGTTCCAGGAGCTTTGTATCGCTAACCGCCCGCTTCTTGACCGCCCGATGGAATGGAATTTGTGGAGGGCGCCTACGGACAACGACGCCGGCATAGCCGCGCAATGGCGGGAGGCGGGCTACGACCGGACGACCGTGCGCGTCTACTCCGTGGACAAAGAGGTAAAGCCCGAGGGCGTCTGCCTGCGGGTCCGTTTCGCTGTTTCCGCTGTTTCCCTCCAGAGAATCCTGGACGGCAGCGCCTGCTGGCATATCGCTCCGGACGGCAGCGTACGGGTTACCGCCCGGGTCAAACGGGATCCCTCCATGCCGTTTCTGCCGCGGTTCGGCCTGCGGCTGTTTCTCCCATCGGCATTTTCCCAGGTGGAATATTTGGGGTACGGCCCATATGAAAGCTATGTCGATAAGCATCGGGCATCCTGGCTTGGGCGCTTTGCCTCTCCGGTTTCCCGCCTGCATGAGGACTATTTGCGCCCTCAGGAAAACTCCAGCCACTGGGGCTGCCGCTGGGTCGAGCTTTCCGACGGCGGGAATGCGCGCTTCCTGGCGGAATCCCCGGCGCCCTTCAGCATGAACGCCAGCCTGTATACGCAGGAGGAGCTTACCCTGAAGCGGCATGCCCATGAGCTGGTCCCCTGCGGGAGCACGGTGCTCTGCCTTGACGGGTATATGTCCGGCATCGGTTCCGCCAGCTGCGGGCCGGAACTGGCAGAGCCTTATCGGGTAGACGGGGAGGAGCTATCGCTGGACTTCCTGCTGTCCTGCCGGCCGCAAGCATAGCAGCGCCTTCTCTTTTTACAGCAAAGCGACGGGAGGCCGCCGGGCCGGGCCCCGTTCTTCGGGCGGCCTTCCCGTCGCTTGCGTGGCGCATCCGCATTCCGCGGCCCTGCAGCAACCGAAAACGGCGTTCCCTTCCATACAGATCCAAATCCTTTTTTGGAAAAACATACCAATATATTTTGATTATTTGCTTGAAAATATAAATATAGTTAATATTTTCTTGACGATTTTTGTCATTTAGAGTAATCTAATACTGTTGACAAGCTCGACAAGGACGGCTGTTTTCACCTGGAAAGGAAGTGCCAATATTGGATTTTAAGGAATTGGATCTGAAAATTTATCAAAATATCCCCGTTTATGACATGGGGTATGGGGAACCCTGCGGCTCTCCTATTGTGATCTGCCGATATAACAACGATACGCATGACTTAGGCCCCATTCATCGTCATAAAATATTCCAGGTGAATTATATTGTCAAAGGGCAGCTCCTGCACCAAATCAATAATACGAAGTACCCGGTTGGGCCGGGGGATATGTTTGTTATACCACCGTACATTCCCCATCAAATTATTGACGAAAAGGGGGAGGGCTATGAAATCGTGGAGCTGGAATTTATGCCGACAGAGGTGTTCGGCTCCGCGGTCGGCCCTGAGCAAAAGCTGGCGGACAGCAAGTCGCTGTATGATTTTTCCTATATTGAGCCGTTCTTAGTCAGCGAATGCAATGTCCGCCCCCGCCTGACGCTGACCGGCAAACGTCAATTGGAAGCGGTCAATCTCCTGGACGATATGCTGCATGAATTTGAGGAGCAGGCCGACGGTTACCAGCTGGCGATGAAAGCCGATCTTTCCAAGCTGATGGTCTTAGCGAGCCGGACGTTTAAGGAGTCCATTGAAAACAAGCCGGAAAGGCAGCTTTTAAGCCATCACCGCGCCGCCATGTCCGAGACGATCCGGTACATTAACGAACACCTGGGGGAGCCTCTGAAGATTGAGGATATTTCAAAAATGGCGCTGCTGTCCCAGTCCTATTTCAGCTACCTGTTCAAGATCCTGACGGGTATGACGTTTGTGGAGTATCTCAATACGCAGCGCATCACAAAGGCATTGAAGCTGCTTCAGACCACAGACGATAACATTCTGGATATCTGTTTGGCCTGCGGCTTTAACAGCATTAACCATTTCAACCGCATCTTTAAACGGATTGTCCATATGTCTCCAAGACAGTATCGCAAGGCGAACGAGATGCTCCAGAAAGATATGGAACCGAAAGAGGAAAATCGATAAATCCGGCAAAAGCCGGAAAGAATCGGGTGAGATTGCGGAAGAAAACACCGGTACAATGAAGGCAAAGGGAAATCTTTGCTTTCATTGAGGGTGATGCGCTATGACGGGAAATGTCCGAAAGATCAGTCTGCGCTATCAGAAAACCCGCTTGCATGAAAAGGTAAACCAAGCGAATGACAGCAATCCACTCTTCCTGCCGAAACCGGTCGGGAAGGGCGGATTGCTGTGCTTTAGGAGGGAAAATAATGCTTCAATTGAAAACCTGGACGGAGGAGGAACTGGATCGCCTTCTCACCGAACCATCGGACGCCTTGGCGGCCGATATGGCCTCTCTTGATGGGGATCTCCTGGTACTCGGGGCAGGAGGGAAAATGGGCCCCACCCTATGCGTCCTGGCTAAGCGGGCCGCCGAGAAAGCGGGCCGCCCCAAGCGGGTAATCGCGGTTTCCCGCTTTTCCGATCCCATTGTTAAAGCCTATCTCCAACAGAGCGGCGTTGAAATGATCTCGGCAGATCTCCTGTTCCCCGGAGCGGTCGAGTCTCTGCCCGACTGCCCGAACGTGGTCTATATGGCGGGCAGGAAGTTCGGCACAAAGGGACAGGAATACCAGACCTGGGCGATGAATGCCTGGCTTTCCTCCCGCGTAGCGGAACGCTATAAGGACAGCCGCATTGTGGTGTTTTCCACCGGCAACATCTATCCGAAGGTGCCGGTTTGGAGCGGCGGCGCCGACGAGGAGGTCCCGCCCGAGCCGGTGGGGGAATACGCGATGTCCGCGTTGGCGCGTGAGAGGATGTTTGAATACGCCGCCCATACGTTTGGCACAAAGGTTGCGGTATACCGGCTCAATTACGCGGTAGACCTGCGGTACGGCGTTCTCTATGATATTGCCAAAAACATCATGCAGGGTCTCCCCGTCTCGGTAACCTCCCCGTGCTTTAACTGCATCTGGCAGGGCGATGCCAACGAGGCGGCCCTGCGGCTGCTGCTGCACGCGTCCAGCGACGTATTCCGGCTGAACGTAACCGGGCCGGAGACCGCAGGCGTCCGGAAAACCGCGCTTCAGCTGGCGGCCCTCTTGGGCAAGGAGGTTGATTTTGCCGGGCAGGAAGAGCCCACGGCCTATTTGAATGACGCTGCCAAAATGGCGGGCCTTTTCGGAAACCCGTCGGTGCCCTTGGGCACCCTGATCCAGTGGCAGGCCCGCTGGATCCAGGCGGGAGGCCGCGCGCTCGATAAGCCCACCCACTTTGAGGAACGCGGCGGCAGCTTTTAACCGCCGTCCCGCTTATATAGGAAGGAGAGCAGCCATGGACAGACATTCCCAAGCCCTTTCGCTTTTGCGTGAAGGCACGGTTATCCCGGCAATCCCGCTGGTGCTCGACGAGAACCGCCGGTTTCAGGAAGAGGGACAGCGGCGGCTGGTCCGCTATTATCTGCATGCGGGCGTCGGCGGCGTAGCGGTTGCCGTACATACCACCCAATTTGAGATCCGTAAACCGGGGATTGACCTGCTCCGCCCGGTGCTTACGGTGACCGCCCAGGAGATGGAGCGCTTTGAACGGGAAACCGGGAAGACCCTCGTAAGGGTAGCGGGCGTATGCGGCCCCGTTGAACAGGCGGTTTCCGAGGCGGAAATGGCCCGTGAACTGGGGTATGACGCCGTCTTGCTGAGCCCGGGCGGCTTGGCCGAATATCCGGATGAATACCTTGTGGAACGCACCAAGGCGGTGGCCTCGTGTATGCCGGTAATCGGCTTTTATCTGCAAACGGCCTGCGGCGGCCGGTATCTCCCATATACCTATTGGAAGCAGATCGCGGATATTCCCAACGTCGTGGCCGTTAAATGCGCGTCCTTCAACCGGTACCAAACGCTGGACCTGGTGCGGGGGGTATCGTTTTCCAGCCGCGCGGACGACGTTGCCCTTTATACCGGCAACGATGACAACATTCTGGTTGATTTGTTAACCGAATACCGGTTTGAAGAAGGCGGGGTCCACCGCAGCAAACGCTTTGTGGGCGGGCTGCTGGGACATTGGTCCCTGTGGACGCATACGGTTGTCAAGCTGTTTGAACAGGTGCGGCAGTATCGGGACGGACGGCCCATCCCGGCCCGGCTGCTGACCCTGGCAGCCCAGATTTCGGATTGCAACGGGGCCTTTTTCGACGTCGCCCACAACTTTGCAGGGTGCATTCCCGGCGTGCATGAGGTGCTCCGCCGGCAGGGGCTGATGAGTGGAATTTGGTGCCTGGACCCGGCGGAGACGCTGTCCCCGGGGCAGTCGGAGGAAATCGACCGCGTTTATGCGATGTACCCTTATCTGAACGACGATGACTTTGTCCGGCAGTTTTTAGCAAACGACCGATGAAAAGGATTTCCGCCTGCTGGTAATCGGCAATTCATGGAGGGGATTTTATGCGAACGATAAAAGCGGACGTCTGCCGGGCGATTGACTCCCATAAGGGCGAAATACTGCGGATTGGGCAGGAGATCCTGCACACTCCGGAGCTTGGGTATAGGGAGCAGCGGACTTCCGCCCTGGTAAAGGAGCAGTTCCTTCAATGGGGCTTGAGCGATTTGGCGTTTCCGGCGGTTACCGGCGTAAAGGGCTGGCTGCGCGGGAAAAGCCACAGGGCCTCCGTCGCCGTGATGGGGGAGCTTGACGCGGTGCTTTCTCCGGAGCATCCGTTCGCCGATCCCCATACGGGGGCCGCCCATGCCTGCGGCCATAATGCGCAGATCGCGGGGATGCTGGGGTGCCTGTTTGGGCTCAGCGCCGTGATTGACCGGCTGGACGGCGACGTCTGCTTCATGGCGACGCCGGCGGAAGAGTATGTGGAACTGGCATATCGGGACAAGCTCCGGTCCTCCGGGAAAATTGCCTATTTCGGCGGCAAGCAGCAGATGATCGCGGAAGGCGCGTTTGACGATATCGACATGGCGATGATGGTCCATGCCGAGACCAACGCGCCCGGCTGCCACATCGTGACCGGCGGCGTGTCAACGGGCTTTATCGGCAAAGAGGTCCGCTTTATCGGCAGGGAGGCGCACGCAGGCGGCGCCCCGTGGGAGGGGATCAACGCCTTGAATGCGGCGTCCTTAGCCTTGCAGGCGATCCATTGCCTGCGCGAGACCTTCCGCGATGAGGACCATATCCGGGTGCACCCCATATTGACCAAGGGGGGCGACCTGGTCAACGTAGTGCCGGCGGACGTGCGTATGGAAAGCTATGTGCGCGCTGGGAACCTTGGCGCCATGCAGGCTGTTAACGCCAAAGTAAACCGCGCCATACGCGGGGCGGCTTATGCGATAGGGGCCAAGACGCAGATCACCGATTTTCCCGGGTATCTCCCCTTGGAGCAGAATCCGGAACTTGGCCGCCTTTTTGCGGCAAACGCCGCCGAGCTTCTCCCGGAAGCCGTCGTAGAAAACGGCCTGCCCTTCTGCGGGTCTACCGACGCCGGGGACCTTTCCTTCCTGCTGCCGTTGATCCAGCCGACTGTTAACGGCTTTACCGGGGCGCTTCACAGCAAATACCTGCGGGCGGCGGACCAGGAACTCGCCTATATCGTTCCGGCCAAGCTGATGGCCATGACCGTTGTGGACCTGTTGTCAGGCGGCGCGGAAGCGGCGGGCGCGATCAAGAGCGCGTTTCCCCGGCGTTCGCGGCAGGAGTATGAGGCGCTTTGGAAGAAGCTGATTGAAGCGGACGCGCTGCAAGATATGGATTAAAGAGGGGGAGGACTATGCTGATTGATATGCACACCCATTTGTGGGTGCAGGACGGCTCCCGGGAAACGGCGGAGGAAAACAAGCGCACGATCTTAAAAACCTGTGAAAACTTCCAGGTGGACCGGATTTACCTGTCCAGCCTGGGCTCCTATTACCCGGATGAGGAGGAAATCCGTTGTTTAAATCGGATGACCTACGATTTTATGCGGGAATATCCGGAGCTGGTGCGCGGGTACTGCTATTTGAATCCGCGGAACCCGGATACGATGGAGGAGCTCCGCCGCGGCATTGAGGAATATGGGATGAGCGGGGTGAAGCTCTGGGTGGCGACCTTCTGCGACGACCCCTTGGTCAACCCCATTGCGGAGCAATGCATACGGTATGGGGTCCCCCTCCTGATCCACGCGTTTTATAAGGCTGATGGGCAGCTGGAATTCGAATCGTTGGGGGAGAACGTGGAAAACCTGGCGAACCGGTACCCCGAAGCCAAGCTGATTATGGCGCATCTGGGGGCGAATTGCTATCGTGAGCTCCGGCCGGTGCGCGACTGCCCTAACGTATGGGCCGATTTCTCCGGCTCCATTTTTCACAGCGACGACCTCGCTTACGCCAAAAAGCTGCTGGGGGCCAAGCGGCTGCTGTTTGGCACAGATATGCCCGGCATTGCGTTCCATGTCAGCTGGGGGCAGTGGATGTCGGCGGATTTCACCCCGGAGGAAAGGGAAATGGTTGGCTGGAAAAACGCTCTGGAACTTTTTGAAGGGGGCGATAAGGCGTGACGAAATGGGATGTAAACGCTTTTTTAGGGCATTGGCCCTTCCGAAAGTGCCGCTATACCGCCTGGGAGCACTTGCGGGGGGAGCATGAGAAGAACGGGATCTCCAAGGGCTTTGTGTCTTCGGTGCAAAGCGTGTTTTGGAACGACCCCATGGAGGCGGAGGAAGAGCTGGCGCAGGCGCTCCAGGGCAGCGGATATGGGCAGGTCTGCACGGCGAACCCCCGGCTGCCCCATGTGGACCGCTTCATAGCGGAGGCGGTTGAGCGATTTGATGTCAAAGCGGTGCGGATCTGCCCGACCTATCACGGCTACCGGCTTGACGACGCCTGCCTGGAGCCGCTTGGCCGCGCGCTCGTGCAATACGGCCTGCCGCTGTATATCACCGTCCAGCTGGAAGATCCCCGCATGAATTATGTGGTCTCCCCCCGCACGATGGACGTGGAAGAGTTGCGTGCCGCCGCGGATGTTTTCACGCAGGTCAACGTGCTGTACTGCTTCTTGCAGGCCGGGGATGCGGCCGCAATGGCTGACCTAATCAATGGGAGGGATAACCTGTATGTGGAAACCTCCGGCTTCCGCGGGCCGTCCTGCTGCCTGGAATCCCTGCTGGGCCAGGTGGACGGCCGGAAGATCCTGTATGGGTCGGCGTATACCCTCTATGCCATGCAGAGCAGCCTGGGCTGCGTGGAGCGGGCGGATGTTCCCGATATGGTCAAGCGGCAGATCCTGGCAGAAAACGCCGCCCGCTTTTTTCAGCGGCCTTCTGCCCTCTAACGGGAAGGAAAGCGGTCCTCCCCGCCGAAATCCATAGGAAAAATCCATTCTATCCTAGAATACGGAGAGAGTTCTTTTGTAAAACGAAATATAGTTTAGTCAAGTAGAAATAACGGCCGTAATGAAAAATATTAACAGAAAGGAGCGTATGGGCACACTGTGGTTTGTGTGCCTATACAGAGCTGGCCATGACGGAACTTGCACTATATGGAGGACCAAAAACCAAAAATACCCCCTTCGGCACCGGGGAGCGTTTTGGCAAGGAAGAGCTCGAAAACCTAGAAAAAGCGTTAAAACAGAACACCTTGTTTTACTGGTACGGCAACCAGGTCAAGCAGTTGACCGAACAATTCGCCCGGATGTACGGGGTAAAGCATTGCGTTGCCGCCTCCTCGGGGACGGCCGCTATCCATGTGGCGCTGGGGGCCTGCGGCGTCACGGTGGGCGACGAAGTGATTACCTCCCCGATTACGGATATGGGCTCGATCATTGGGATCCTGTTTCAAAATGCCGTGCCGGTTTTCGCCGATTTGGACCCGCATAGCTACTGCCTGGATCCCCGCTCGGTGGAGGAAAAGATCACCGACCGGACCAAGGCGATCCTGGTCGTCCACCTGACCGGGGGACCGGCGAATATGGACGCTATCATGGATATCGCCCGCCGGCACGGGCTCCGCGTAATCGAGGACTGCGCCCAAAGCTACCTGGCGGAATACAAAGGGCGGCTCTGCGGCACGATTGGCGACATTGGCTGCTTCAGCCTAAACGATTTTAAGCAGATTTCGGCGGGCGACGGCGGCCTGCTGATTATGAACGATGAAGAGCTTTACCGCACCTCGCTCCGGTTTGCAGACAAAAACTATGAGAGGCTGGCCGGCCAGGCGGCTTCACGCAACGTGAATTTCCTGGCCCCCAATTACCGCATGAACGAGCTGACCGGCGCGGTAGGGCTGGCCCAGATAGGCCGGCTAGAATCCATCTGCCGCCGGCGGACGGAAATCGGCGACCGGCTTTCCGCCGCGCTCTCCCAGCTTCCCGGCGTGTACCCGCCTAAGGTGGAGGCGGACAGCCGGAGCACCTATTGGTTTTATATGTTCCGCATCAACGAGCAGGAGGCCGGCGTCAGCCGGGACCTGTTCTCCAAAGCGCTGGCGGAAGAGGGGATTGAAAATTCCTGCGGGTATATCCCCAACTGCATTTATGAATATGGGATGTTTTTGAACCGCAGTGCCTATATAGAATCGCATTGCCCGTTCGACTGCCAGTATAACGCCCGCCAGTATTCCTATCAAAAAGGGATGTGCTCCACGGCGGAGGCCATTTTGAACACATCCATCCGCCTTACTGTCAGCGAATTCTACACCGACCGGGACGTGGAGGATATTATTGCGGCCATTTCCAAGGTTTCCCGCTATTTCTTGGAGAAGAAAAAAGCGGAGGGCAAGGCGGTCGTAACGGCCTAGCCGATTTGAAAACCACCGCCGGAAACGGAGGGATTGTAACAGTGGATCAGCTCAAATTTGGCATAGTGGGCGCGGCAGGGCGTCCTACCGCATTCCTGGAGGCTTTCCGCAGCAGCGGGAAAGCGGTTTTAGCCGCCGCCTGCGATTTGAATGCCGAGGCCCTGGAACAGGCGCTGAAGGATCTCCCCGGCGTAGAGCGCTACGCCGATTATGAGGAGATGCTTGACCGGGCGGGCCTTGACGCCGTGATTGTCGGCACGCCCATGCCCCTGCATGTAAGCCAGAGCATCGCGGCGCTGCAACGCGGCATCCACGTTTACAGCGAAGTGACGGCCGCTGTCTCCGTGGAGGAATGCCGGGCTTTGCTGAAGGCGTGCCGGGAGTCCAAGGCGCAGTATATGTTCGGCGAAAACTGCAATTATATGAAGCCATATATGCTTGTCCGGGAGCTGGTTCGCGAGGGGATCTTCGGCGACCTATGCTATGCGCGGGGGGAATATCTGCACGATTGCCGCGAGCTGCTTTCCAAAACCCCCTGGCGGCGGCAGTGGCTGTTTGAAAGAAGGGGCGTTACCTATGGCACGCACAGCTTGGGGCCGATCCTAAGCTGGATGGACGGCGACCGGGTGGAGCGGGTTTGCTGCATTGGCGCCGGCCGCCGGACCAGCGGCCTGGATGGGCAGCCGATCCGGGGGGATGACGGGACCGTTATGCTTTGCCAGACCGTGCAGGGAAGGGTTGTTGAAGTCCGTATGGAGCTGGCCGCCCCCCATCCCTATCAGTTGGGCTATGTGCTGCAGGGGAGCAAAGCCGCTTTTGAAAGCCGCCACATGGAAGACAACCAGGACGAGAACCTGATTTGGGAGCAGGGAGGGGACGTCAAGGATCATTGGGGCCTGCTTGAGCGCTATGAAAAGCGCTACCTCCCCAAGCTCTGGCGGGATTTCAGCGGCGCGGCGGCCGGGGCCGGCCATGGCGGTTCCGACGTGCTGATTATGATGGACTTTATCAACGCGCTCTATCAGGAAAGGAAAGCGCCCATTGACGTCTATGCGGCGCTGGATATGACCCTTCCGGGGCTTATGAGCGAGGAATCCGCCAAACGGGGCGGCGCCTGGGTCGAAGTACCCGACCCAAGGCGATGGGAACGGTAGAAGGGACGATTCTATGCCGCATGAGACGGAACAAAAGCAACAAGAGGAAGCCATCCCGCAGCTGCTGATGGTGAGCGACCTGCGCGCTGTCCCGGAGGACGCCCCCGTCCCTCCATACGGTATCCGCTGTATGCGGGAGGGCGATGAAAAAGCCTGGGAAACCATCATCTACGAGGCGTTCGGGGTGGCGGTTCCCTCGGAAACCTTGACGGGAGACCCCGCCTATCGGCCGGAGCGGGTCTGGTTCGCCGTTGATGAGCAGGATCGGCCGGTAGCGACCGCTTCCTGCTGGACGACCCCCGATTACGCGGACGGCTGCGCTGTGCTGCATATGGTCGGCCTCCGCCCGGCATACGCGGGCAGGCGCCTGGGGCAAGCCGCCACCGTGGCCGCCATGCGGGAAGCCAAGCGGGAGGGCTTTTCCATGATGGCTTTGCGTACGGATCCCTTCCGCTTTCCCGCTATTAAATCCTATCTGCGTATTGGGTTCCGGCCCATCGTAATCCATGCCGCGCACAAGGAGATGTGGGAACGGATCCTGCGTCAGGTCGGCAGTGAGGAATGGATCCCTTCGCTGGACCGCAGCGGTTGTTTCCGGATTTTTAAAAATGCAGAGTAAGAGAAGGCCAGGTGATCGCGATGAAAATGATCCCGGTAGGGGAACCCTGCCACAATTTTTCCATTATGGGCGGGACAATTATCCCGCACGACCCTTACGACGGTCGAGAGAAGCTGGTGCTCTCCAATTATGCGGCGGACAACATCGGCAGCATCCATATCGTGGACGTTGAAACGCTGGAGGGCGAAAGCTATGCGTTCCCCAACGATTCGGGGGCCTGGGCGCTGATGTGGCTGGAGGAGCGCGGGGAATTGCTGCTTGGGACCTGCGACCACTGGGGAAGCCTTCATTGCTTTTTGATGAAGGAACGCCGTTTCCTGGAACCGCTGCGGGTTGAGTCCGAAACATACCTGTGGAATTTTGCGCGCGGGGGGGACGGCTGCGTCTATGCGGGGACGTTCCCCGGATGCAAACTGCTCCGCTACGATCCGGAAAAACGGGAATTGGCCGACCTGGGGAAGGTCGGCGACGAGCCGGAAAACCGGTATTCCCGCTGGGTTCACAGCAATGCCGATGGAAACATCCTTGTCAGCGTCGCCCACGCGCGCCGGCAGATCTGGCTGTATGACGTAAAAAGCGGGGACTTCCGCCAGGTTGGCGAAGAAGGGGAAAATGTGCGGGGCGTGGGTCCGGACTTTGTTTGCGTGGAAAACGGCGAGACGATCCGTTTCCTGGATCCCTATACCTTTGCGCAGCTGGGCGTCCCGGTCCATCCCAACCAAAAAGAGGAATATGGCACGGCCGTTCTTCCCTCAATCCACGCATACCTTGACGACATAGAAGCGCCGGATTTGCCCGACCTCCCCAAGGGAGTCCGGGGGAACCGTGCCTCCAACGGGGTGGTCGTCGGCGCCCTGGGGCAGGAGGTTTACCGGGTTGCCAAGGGACAGACCCGCTTTTGCAAAATCCCCGGCACTGCTCCGGCGACGGCGATTATGACCCTGGCTGCGGAGGGGGATATCCTCTGGGGCTCATGCGAAAACGGGCAGACGATCTTCCGCTATGACCCTGCCACGGGCGAATATGCCAATTCCAACTGCGTGTCCAGCCACGGCGGCGAGGTTTACGGGATAGTGCCGTTAAACGGAAAGGTATTCCTTACCGCATATGCAGGCGGGGACCATATTGTCTATGACCCTTCCCTCCCATGGGATCAGAGGGGGAACGTAAACCCCAAGACCTTGCGCTCCGTCGGGCCGGATCTGATCCGCCCCAACGCCAAAACTGTCCTGGGGGCGGACGGGGGGCTGTGGACCGGCTGGTATGCCGCCTATGGGCGCTACGGGGGCGGCATCAGCCGCATAGACCCGGATACCTACGAGGTGAAATCCTGGCTTGACATTGTGCCGGAGCAGTCTATAGAACATATTGCGGCTGGAAAAGACAGCCTTTTTGCCGTAACCAGCGGGGTAGCCAACGGGCTGCCCACGCGGGAAGATGAGTTCTGCCTCCTGAAGCTGGACACACAGTGCGGCATCCTGGCCAAGCGTTCCTTCCCCAAGGGGGTTACGTTTTACCGCGTAGCGGCGGTGGATGGCCGCGTTTATGTAACCGCCGCCGACCATCGCAACGATACAAGCTGCCTCCTCCTGTTTTCCGAGGATACGCTGGACCCGTTGGGGGAGGTGCCGCTTGGCGGCGCCGACCGGGCGCCGACCGATCTCCTGATGCTCCCGGGCCGGCTGCTGCTCTTTGACGAAAAGGGAGTAAGGCTCTATTCGCTGCCGGATTGCCGCTTGATGGATGAATGCCCGGCGGCCGGCACGGTGCATACCTCAACGGTTTTGAAGAACGGCGCGGTGTACTGCGCCAGCCGGCGCACCGTGTATCGTATTGATTGGGAATAGCCGCTTTCCCTACGCGGGGAAGGCCTCTGCCCAAGCTGCAAAAACGCCGGCCGGGGAAACTATCCCGCGTGTGGTAATAGGAAAACAAAGAAACGCCGGAACGACAGAGAGGATGGGCGATGCGATGGAACCTTTGTCTTTTTTTGATGCGAATGCAAGCTTTGGGCGCCGGAGCTTCCGGCAGCCCGGCTCTTTTACGGAAAAATCGGAATTGCTCCGCCAGATGGAGCGGTTCCGCATCCGCAAAGCCCTGGTATGGCATTCCTTGGCTAAGGAATACGACCCAGCGGCTGGAAACGAGGTGCTGCTCCAGGAAACGGCGGATCATCCCGCGCTCATTCCTTTGCTTACCGTACTGACCCACTATACGGGGGAATTCCCCCCTCCGGAGCAGCTGGCCGCGTATTTGCGCAAGTCGCACATCCGTGCCGTGACCATGTTCCCCTCCCAAGCCAACCATGGCTTTGGCTTGTCCGAGCTCAGCTGCGGCGCGCTGTTTGATATGCTGGAGACATACCGCATCCCCCTTTTCCTCAGCTTGGACCAGACCGGCGGGCTGGAGGCCTTCGGCAGTCTGGTGCTGCGGCGGCCAAAGCTCCGTCTGGTGCTGACAAACGTCAACTTCCGGGTAGAGCGTGAGCTGTACCCCATCCTCGCCCAATGCGAAAACGTTTGGGTCGAAACCTCCGGCTACCGGCCGTTCTGCGGCTTGGAGGAGGCCTGCCGCCGTTTTGGTGCGGAACGGTTCGTATTCGGCAGCGGTATGCCGACGGTCAGCGCCGCTTCATCCGTTTCCCTGCTGACCTATGCCGATATATCCCAAGCGGACAAATGCAAGATCGCTTTTCAAAATCTTGACCGGCTTTTTGAGGAGGTGCGGCTATGACCCCAGAAATCGCCGCGCTGCTGCGTGGGGAACCTTTTCGCGATTTTGAAATCATTGACGCGCACGACCATCTGGGGCCTTGGCAGACCTTTTGCGTCCATGGCGGAGGAAGTATTGAGCGGATGCTGAAAAGGGCCGACCGGCTGGGGATTGACCGGCTGTGCATTACCGCGCACGCCGCCATAGGGCCCGATTACGTGCTGGGCAACGATTTGGTCCTGGATGCGCTGCAGCGTTTCCCCGACCGGGTGTTCGGCTATGTGACCGTCAACCCGAACTATGCCGAGGACATCCCCCATGAGCTGGAACGCTGCTTTGCCTACCCAGGGTTCCGCGGAATCAAGCTGCACCCTGATCTGCACGGCCGGCCGGTGGACTGCCCCTTATACGCCGATGCCTTTGCCTATGCCCAAGAGCACCGGCTTCCCGTCCTTATCCATACCTGGAGCTTGGCAAACGTGATGGACATTGACAGCCTGGCCGGCCGCTATCCTGACGCTTCTTTTATCATCGCCCATATGGGGGGCGCCCCGCAGGTCATGGAAACGGCGCTGGCGATCCTCAATCGCCGGGAAAACGTGTATGGCGATGTCGCCATTTCGGCTTCCCCCATGGGTGGGATCGAATTTTTTGTCAAGGAGGCCGGATCAAAGAAGATCCTGTTCGGTACGGACATGCCCTTCTACGACCCCTGTATTACGCTTGCGCGGGTAGTGACCGCCGATATTTCCAGAGAGGAAAAGCAGGATTTGCTGGCTAACAACATTAAGCGGCTGATGGCGCAGCGCGTGTAGATTGCCTGCAAAGAGATTGATAAAGAGGAGAGATTGCTATGGATCAAAAATTAGCGTTGGATGGCGGGACCCCTGTGCGGAGCACCCCCTTCCCTCCCTATTACCCCGGGGCGATGCTGTATGACAGCAAAGAGGCGGAGGCTACCTCCCAGGTCGTATATTCCCATTCCCCTTTCCGGTACTACGGGCCCGACCTTCAGGGAAAGGTTAAGCAGTTTGAGACGGAAATTGCACAGAAGATGGGAACCCGCTATGCCGTCGCCGTAAGTTCCGGCACGGCTGCGGTGATTACGGCGCTGAAGGCGGCGGGAATCGGGCCGGGGGATAAGGTTATCGTACCCGCCTGCACCTTCCTGGCGACAGCCGGCGCGGTCATTTGCGCGGGTGCCGTCCCGGTATTCGCAGAGATTGACGAGAGCCTGAGCCTGGATCCCGACCACCTGGAAGAGGTGATTGACAAAGACACCAAAGCGGTTATCCCGGTTCCTATCCTAGGAAACCCCTGCCAGATTGACCGCATCCTGGAGATAGCCGGCCGCCATCACCTGACCGTGATCGAAGATGCGGCGCAGTCCTGCGGCGCTTCCTACCATGGCAAGCGTGTGGGGACATCCGGGCAGATCAACACGTTCAGCCTGCAGATGAACAAGATCATGACGACAGGCGAAGGCGGCGTGGTGGTGACGGACGACCCCAAGCTGTATGAACGCGCGGTACGCTATCACGACCAGGGGATGTTCCGCGAGTCGGAAGGGTTCCTGAATTCCAGCGCCGAAGCGGACATCTTTGTGGGCCAGAATTACCGGATGAGCGAGTTTAGCGGCGCCGTAGCCCTGGAACAGGTTCGCAAGCTGGACGAAATGCTGGAAAAGATGCGTTGGGCCAAGCGGGCGGTCAAGGAGCAGCTGAAGGGGACGCCGGGCTTCCGCTTCCGCCGGATCAACGACGAGGAAGGGGATGCCGGGAACGCGCTGATCCTTTTGCTGGATGACCCGGCCCGTGTGAAGCCTTTCCTGGATGTTATCTGCGCCGAAGGGGTACCGTTTGGCCGCCTGTATAACGGCGAGCCGGTCTATATGAACCCGCAGATCCTGTATCAGCGTACGCCGGACAACAGCGGCTTCCCGTTCTCAATGGTTGACCCGCCGGTGGCCTATACGCCCGATATGTGCCCGATCTCGGTGGGAATCCTGTCCCGCAACGTCGAGCTGATGATCGGTACGACGTGGACGCAGCAGGATATTGAGGATGTCGTCCATGCAGTTAGGAAAGTGGCCTCCGCCGTATTATGACGGCCTCCCGGCCATATGGAAAAGCCCGGACGAAAGGAAGCGGTCGGTTTGGCCTGCGGATGCAAACGGTGCGGACGGATCCTGACGCGGGATGAGATTGGGCTGTATAAGCGGCTTGTCCATCGGGGGGCGGAGGAATTTCTATGCCTTTCCTGTTTGGCCGAGCATTTTCAAGTCCCGGAAAGCGCTCTCTTAAGAAAAATTGAGGATTTCCGCGCACAGGGCTGTACCCTCTTTTTATGAGTCAATGGGAACTTACCCAAATAACAACAAATCAGAAAGGTGTGCTTAATTATGCTGAAATCTACGCCTCCGATGGGGTGGAACTCCTGGAATACGTTTGGGGAAAACATTTCGGATCGCCTGATTCGGGAAACGGCGGACATCATGGCGGACGAGGGGTACTTGGATGCCGGCTACGATTACTTGGTGATTGACGACTGCTGGTCGCTGCGCCAGCGGGATGAAAACGGCCGTCTGGTGGCGGATCCCGCCAAATTCCCCAACGGGATGAAGGATCTGGCGGATTACGTCCACTCCAAGGGCCTGAAATTCGGTATGTATTCCTGCGCGGGCGTGCGCACCTGCGCGGGGTATCCCGGCAGCTACGGCCATGAATTTGAGGATGCGAAGACCTTTGCCGAATGGGGTGTGGATTTCCTAAAATATGACTACTGCTTCAAGCCTTGGGAAGCGACGGGCGAGGTTTTGTACCGCCGGATGGGCCTGGCGCTCCGCGCCAGCGGGCGGGATATCCTGTTTTCCGCCTGCAACTGGGGCAGCGACGATTCCGGACGCTGGATGCGCTCGGCCGGCGCGCATATGTACCGTTCGACCGGCGATATTGTGGATAGTTACCAGTCCTTTACGGATATCGCTGCCAGCCAGGCCGATAAGCTGGGCTTCGGCGCCCCCAACTGCTTCAACGATTTGGACATGCTGATCGTAGGGATGTACGGCAAAGGAAACGTGGGTGTCGCCGGATGCACCGATGCGGAATATCGCTCCCATTTTGCGCAGTGGTGCTTCTTTAATTCCCCCTTGATGATCGGCTGCGACCTCCGTAATGTCAATACGGAAAGCGCCCAGCTGCTTAAAAATAAGGAATTGATTGCTATCAACCAGGATCCGGAGGTCCGCCCGCCGTATAAATTCGGAAACGCTTATTTTAAGCATCTGGCGGACGGCAGCTATGCGCTGGGCGTGTTCAACCCCTATGAAAGCGAGTCCCGGCAGTACCTTTTGCTTGCCGACGCCGGGCTTCCCGTCAACTGCGGTTACGGGTTCCGTCTGCGCGATATCTTTACCGGGGAAGACTGCGGGGTATATACGGACGACTTTTTCGTGGATATCCCGGCGCGCGACTGCAAGGTCTACCGCGTCACGGTCGAACGGGTAAAATAAGCCTTTCCCAAGCGAGGTACCGGCGGGCTGGGATTGCCGTCTGCTCCCGGGCGGCTCCCGGCCCGCCGGTATCCCTTGTATATGCCAAAGGAGGTCTTTCTTGGAAATCGTAGCGGCGATCCTTTTTCAAGCTGTCCAATCCATCGCCATGAAAAAGGTGCATACGGCGGGGGTCCGACAAAGCATGCTGGTAA
>CAJFQI010000042.1 GCA_904419005.1 Candidatus Avimonas faecium
CCGACCTTCCTCCGATCGTGCTCGACCAGGAAACCCTTGATCGTCTGCGGGCGGAGCTTCCCACCCTGCCGGACGAACGCAAGGCGCGGTATATGGAGCAGTACGGCGTCACCGCCAGGGACGCCGAGCAGCTGGTGGCCGACAAGGCTGTCGCCGACTACTTTGAACAGGCGGCCGGGCAGACCGCTTACCCCAAGCATGTCCTTTCCCTGCTGACCACCGAGATCTTCCGCCTGCTGTCCTTGACGCCGGAGGAGGAAACGGCGATCCCGGTTTCCCCCGCCCACCTGGCCAGGCTGGCCGACCTGCTGGGAGAGGGACGGATCAATTCCGGCACCGGCAAGCGGCTGCTGGGGCAGATGTGGCGGCAGGACGCCGACCCGGAGCGGCTCGCGGAGGAGCAGAGCCTCTGGCAGGTCAGCGACCCCGCCGTCCTCCTGCCCCTGGTCAGGGACGCGATTGAACGCAATCCCCGTTCGGCGGCCGACTACCGCCGGGGCAAAACCCAGGCGTTGCAGGCGCTGGTCGGCCAGTGCCTGCGCTCCACTGGAGGGCAGGGGAATCCCCAGGTCATCCGTTCCCTGCTGGAGAAGGAGCTGGACGGCTGAAGGCCTTTCCGCTTCTTTTCTCCCTAATATTAAAGGGAAGGGAAAGCCTAACTTCCTGCTTTTCCTGTTTCTTCCCGCTTCTTTCCCGCGGGGCCATTCCCTGCGGGAGCCGCCACAGACAGAACCGCCCGCCAAGGGAAGGGCCGATCGTGTCGAAAAAGGGCCGCTGCCAATCCGCAGCGGCCCTTTTCCTCGCGTGTTTGCGGCTTTTGCCGATGCCGAACCGCGTTTGCAGGCCGGCCGCTGCGGCCCGCATGGCGCGTTTTACAGCCGCGGAGCCACGCTTTCCCCGCAGCCAGGCTGTGCGGCGGCCTCCTGACGTCACCGCGCCCTCTATCCCGCCGCGTGCCTGGCTGCATCCGACCGGCCGCCGGTATGCGGGCGCCCTCTTACTTCAGCACAATACCTCATGTAAAGAATACCGGAGGGGATTCCGTCCTATCCTTACAGGTGAGGGCGGGCGTAACAAGGCCGCCCTAGGCTTCCGACCGGGACCCCGCTCAGCGGCTTTCCGGCCTGTCGTCGAGATTTCTGCCGATTTTTAATAATATGCCCATAAATCAGAAAATATATTATGCAAGATTGTATATAAAGCGGAATTCCTTGGTTGACAGATTGACAAATAATCCGACAAGTCCTATACTGGCATTTATTGACGATGGGATCTGCGGCTTAATGAAGAGGGATGAAAAGGGGGCGTAAAAATGGCGGGGCTGACAGCCGGGGAAAAGCAGGCGATGATCCAGAAGCTGGTGGACGAGCTTCCCGTTCTGCGCGCAAAGCTGGATCTCTCCCAGGAGGAGCTGGGGGAGCGGATCGGCCTGTCCCGCCAGATGGTGGTAGCAATGGAAAACCAGCGCCGCCCGATGACGTGGAATACCTACCTTTCCTTGATCCTGCTTTTCCTGCACAACCAATCAACCGCCGACCTGATCCGCATCCTGGGGGTTTACACCGACAAGCTGCGTGCGTTTTTGGACGTGGAGAAAGCGCGGAAAGGATAGGGTCGGCCGGCCCCTCTCCAGCGTCTCATGCGATAACATTGACCGGCGGAGGGAAGGCGGCAGGCGTCCGTATCCGCTTTTTTTCTTTGCCCCCCCCCATTTTCCACCACTATTAGGGCCCGGAAAAGCCCGCTTTGAGAATAAATCAGGGAGATACTGCCATGAGAAAAATACCCTTTAGCCCGCCCGATATCACACAGGCGGAGATCAATGAAGTTGTCGACGCGCTGAGGTCCGGCTGGATCACGACCGGCCCCAAAACCAAGGAGCTGGAGCGCCGGGTGGCCGAATGGAGCGGCACCTCTAAGGCCGCCTGCCTGAACTCCAATACCGCCTGCGCGGAAATGACGCTGCGACTGCTTGGCATCGGCCCCGGCGACGAAGTCATCGTGCCCGCCTATACCTATACCGCCTCTGCTTCGGTTATCCACCATGTGGGGGCCTCCATCGTCATGGTGGACTGTGCGCCGGGAGCGTTCCATATGGACTACGGCCAGCTTGAAGCTGCTATTACAGAAAAGACCAAGGCCGTCATCCCGGTGGACCTGTTCGGGATCCCCTGCGATTACGACCGCATTCTGGAAATTGTGGAGAAAAAGCGCCCGCTGTTCCGCCCTTCGGAGAATCCGATCCAGCAGGCGCTGGGGCGGTGCGTCGTGATGGCGGACGGAGCCCATTCCTTCGGCGCCCGCTATAAGGGCCGGCCCGTCGCCCTTTACCCCGATTTTATCAATTACAGCTTTCACGCGGTGAAAAACCTGACCACCGCCGAAGGGGGCGCCGTTGCATGGCGTGATATTCCCGGCATTGACAGCGAGACGCTGTATCACCAGTATATGCTGCTTAGCCTCCACGGCCAGAGCAAGGACGCGCTGGCAAAAACGCAGCTCGGCGCCTGGGAATACGACGTCGTGGGACCGTGGTACAAATGCAATATGACCGACGTCCACGCCGCCATCGGCCTTGGCCAGATCCGACGGTACGACCAGATCCTGGCGCGCCGGAAAGCCATGATCCAGCGCCTGGACGAAGCGTTCCGGGACCTCCCAGCAGAGGTGCTGACGCACTATACCGATGAATATGAATCCTCCGGCCATCTATATGTTATGCGCCTGTTTGACAAGGACGGCCGGGCGTTCCGCCCGGAGGAGCGGAACGCCTTCATCACAAAAATGGCGGAAATGGGAGTGGCGACCAACGTCCACTACAAGCCTCTTCCCATGCACACCGGATATCAGGCGCTGGGCTTTGCGATAGCGGATTACCCGAACGCCTATGCACAGTATCAAAACGAGGTCACGCTGCCGCTGCATACCTGCCTAAGCGATGAGGATGTAGAGTACGTGATCATGTGCGTGAAAAAGCTTTTAAGCTAAAGCGGTAAAAGCCAAGCGCGGCGGCGCAAAGACGCAGAAGAAGCCCCTGCGGCGCCTCGGGGGCAAATGCAAAGGCTGGGATAAAAAATGAGCAAAAAAAGCGGGCAGGAATTGGTATCCATTATCACCCCGACCTATAACTGCGGGAAATTCATAGCCGAAACCATTGAATCGGTGCAGGCCCAAACCTATCCGAACTGGGAACTGCTGATTGTGGACGATTGCTCCACCGACAACACCGAGGAGGTGGTCGCAGAGTATCGGCAGGCCGACCCCAGGGTGCAGTACCACCGGCTGGAGAAAAACTCCGGCGCCGCCGTGGCAAGGACGACGGCCATGCAGCTGGCCCAAGGGGAATATATGGCCTTTCTGGATTCCGACGACCTCTGGAGCCCGGAAAAGCTCGAAAAGCAGCTGGCATTTATGAAAAGCAACGGCTACGCGTTTACCTGCACCATGTACGAGCAGATCGGCGAAGACGGGCGGCGGCTGGAAAAAGTGATCAAAGTGATCCCCAAAACGGACTATAACCGCCTCCTGCTCGACTGCCCTGTCGGCAATTCCACGGTCATGTACGACGTGCGCAAAATGGGAAAATTTGAGGTCCCCGATATCAAAAAGCGCAACGACGACGCCCTTTGGCTCCAGATGCTGAAAAAAGAGAAGTACATTTACGGTATGCCGGAAGTGCTGATGCAGTACCGCGTGCGCCAAAATTCCATCTCAAGCAACAAATGGAAGCTGATCAAGTATCACTGGCAGCTGTACCGCGAAATCGAGCATTTAGGCGTGCTGCGGTCCGCGTTTCATATCGGCTACTGGTGCGTAATCAAGGTATTGAAAATCAAATAATGCCGGATGAGCCAACCGGCTTTCTGATCCGGAATAAAAACAGGAATGCGAGGATGAATTCGTATGAAAATTGCAGTTGCGGGCACGGGATACGTGGGCTTGGTCACCGCCGTCTGCCTGGCGGAAAAGGGCCATCATGTCACCTGCGTGGATATTGACGAGGAAAAAATCGCCCTGATGCGCCAGGGCCGTTCTCCGATCTACGAAGTGGATCTGGAAGAGCTGATGCACAAAAACGCCGAGCGGCTGGCGTTTACCACCGAATACGCCGGCGCGTACCGCGACGCGGACGTCATCTTCATCGGCGTCGGCACCCCCGAGAAAAAGGACGGCTCCGCCAACCTGCAGTATGTCATGACGGTGGCCACCCAAATCGCGCAGTCTGCCCAGCAGGACTGCGTCGTCGTCGTCAAATCCACCGTCCCGATCGGCACCAACGAAAACGTAGAAAAATTGCTGAATGAGAAGAAGGCCTACCCGGTCACCTTTTCAGTGGTTTCCAACCCGGAATTCCTGGCCCAGGGCACTGCGGTGCGGGACACGCTGCACGCCTCCCGGATCGTCATCGGCTCCCAGGACGAGCGCGCCACCCAGATCATGCAGCGGGTGTACCAGGATTTTGACGCCCCGGTGCTGGTAACCGACCGCCGGAGCGCCGAGATGATCAAGTACGCCTCCAACGATTTCCTGGCGCTGAAAATCTCCTATATCAACGAAATCGCCAACTTCTGCGAGGAAATCGGCGCCAATGTCGAGGATGTAGCAACCGGCATGGGGTACGACAGCCGGATCGGCAACAAGTTCCTGAACGCGGGGATCGGCTATGGCGGCTCCTGCTTCCCCAAGGACACCAAGGCCCTGTACTGGCTCTCCAATTTCCATGACCATGAGATGAAAACCATCAAGGCCGCCATCGAGGTCAACGAAAACCAAAAGCTCCGCCTGATTAAAAAGGCCAAAAAATACTACCCCTCCTTCTCCGGCCTGACGGTCGCCGTCCTGGGCCTGACCTTTAAGCCGGGGACCGACGACCTGCGGGAGGCGCCCTCCTTGGTTAATATCCCGATCCTGCTGGATGACGGCGCGAATATCCGCGCGTGGGACCCGGTCGGGATGCCGAACTTCCGCAAGCATTACCCGGACCAGATCACCTACTGCGACTCGATTGAGGACGCCCTGACCGGCGCCGACCTTTGCTTCATCTTTACGGAATGGAAACAGATCAAGGAATTCAAGCCGGCGCGCTTTGCCGACTACATGAAGCGGGCGATCGTCCTGGACGGCCGCAACTGCTATCCCCTGTGTGACATCCCGAAAGAAGGCCTGACCTACGAATCCATCGGGCGGCCGACGAAATGACGCGGCTTTAAGGAGGCAGGCAAAATGAATATCCTTCATATCTGTTCCTATTACAACAGCTCCGGGATCTACGCGGAAATGAACAGTGCCTACCAGCGGGCTGGGATCCCCTGCACGTTCTACGTACCGCTTCGCGCGTCCCAGAAACGGAACCGCCCGGAGGCCAATGTCAAAGAATCCGTCTGCTTTACCGGCATGGACCGTTTCTTCTTCCACCACAAGCACCGCAAAATCCTCAAGGACTTCTACAGTCAGATCGGGGGGATAGAAGGCTATTCCCTCCTGCACGCCCATTCCCTATTTTCCAACGGCTATATCGCCTATCGTCTCAAGCAGGCGCATAATATCCCTTATATTACGGCCGTGAGAGACACGGACATGAACACCTTTTTCAAAAAGATGCCGCATCTGCGCAGCCTGGGGGTAAAAATTCTGCGCGACGCCTGCGCGGTC
Organism: Candidatus Avimonas faecium; assembly: GCA_904419005.1. Taxonomy (GTDB): domain Bacteria; phylum Bacillota; class Clostridia; order Oscillospirales; family Acutalibacteraceae; genus Avimonas; species Avimonas faecium. The sequence continues at coordinate 5,653 of CAJFQI010000042.1, forward strand.
GTCTTTTTGTCCGAGGCCTACCGGGACGAGCTGCTGGCCCGCTACGTCCCCGCCGGCGACCGGGAGGCGATCCGCAAAAAATCCCACGTCATCCCCAACGGCATCAACGCCTTTTGGCTGGAACATAAGGCATACGACAGGCCTCTTCCGGAAAAAGACAAAATCCGCATCGTGTTCGCCGGTTCCATTGACCGGAGGAAAAACCCGCTGGCTACCGCCGAAGCCTGCCGGCTTCTCATGCAGCGGGGCTATACGGTTACCTTCACTGCGGTAGGCAGGGTGGGCAGCCAGGGCATTTACAACACGCTTTTGAAAAAACCGTTCGTACGAACCGTTTCCCATATGAGCAAAGAGGAGCTCTGTTCCCTGTATCGGGAACAGGACTTATTTGTCATGCCGTCCATTACCGAAACCTTCGGCCTGGTATATGCAGAGGCCATGACGCAGGGGCTCCCCGTCATCTACACCAAGGGGCAGGGCTTTGACCGGCAGTTTGAGGAAGGGACCGTCGGCTATCATGTGGACTGCCGCAACCCCCGGGAGATCGCCGACCGGATCCTCGACTGCATGAAAAACTACGCGACCCTTTCCAAAAATTGCTGTACTTTCAGCGAGCGCTTCAACTGGGATGCGATCGCGCAGGAGTACAAAAACCTGTACGAAGCTCTTAATTCTTGACGGCGGGGCTTTTTCGCGCCTTTCCACGGCAAGGAGGCTAACGGGATGTATATATGCGTGATTTCCCGCGGTTACCCGTCGGACGCATACAAGATGAACGGGATTTTTGAATACGACCAGGCCAAAGCGCTGGCCGGGGCGGGGATGAAGGTCGTCATGGCGGTCGTCGATCTCCGCTCCTTTCGGCGCAAACGGAAATGGGGGCTGGAGCATTTTACCCGGGACGGCGTGGAGATTTACGCGATGAACGTCCCGGTCGGGCGCTGCCCCTCCGGCCTCCTGCACTGGTTCGGCGTCCGGGCGCTCCGCCGCCTGGCCAAAATTATAGAAAAGGAGCAGGGCCGGCCGGACATCCTGCACAGCCACTTTACCGACATTTCCCAGATTGCCGCCGACTGGGCGCAAAGGGAGCGAATCCCCCTAATAGTGACCGAACACAATTCCAAGATGAACGAGCAGGAGGTCCCCCCCTCTCTGCAGAAAACGGCCCGGCAGGCGTATGCCTGCGCCGACCGGGTAATCGCCGTCGGCAGCGGCCTGGCGGCAAACATCCGGCGGCTGACCGGGGTTGAGGCGGTGGTGATCGGCAACGTCGTAGACGCCGGCCCCTTTGTCAAAGGGCGGAGCACAGGGGCTTCCGACTCCCCGTTCCGGTTCGTATCAACCGGACGCTTGGTTCCAGGCAAACGGATAGGGCTCCTCTTGCAAGCGTTTACGGTTTTTTATGCCTCCCATCCGGAAGCTCGCCTGGACATCTTCGGCGACGGCCCCCTGCGGCCGGAATTCAGCCAATATATTGCGGAGCACGGTCTAGAGGGCTGCGTTGCCCTGAAAGGGATGTGCTCCCGCGAGCAGATGGCCGCGATTTATCAGAAAAGCGCCGCCTTTGTTTTGCCGTCCCGGCGGGAGACCTTCGGCGTAGCGTACATTGAAGCCATGGCGGCAGGGCTTCCGGTCATCGCCACCCGCTGCCTGGGGCCGGAGGATTTCGTGGCCCCAGAGAACGGGCTGCTGATCCCGGTGGACGACCAGGACGCCCTGATTAACGCGATGGAGTATATGTACGCCCACGCCGCCTCCTACGACCGTCGGAAAATTTCCGACGATATCGTCCGCCGGTTTTCGCCGGAAACCATCGCGGGGCAGCTTGAATCCCTGTATCAAACCGTACTGAAAGAGAAAGCCGAGGAAGGAGAGGGTTCGCATTGAGTAAAGTCATCCGTTGGGTGTTGTACGCCGCCATCGTCGTTTCCTTTTTTGCCGCGATGGTCTTTACGATAGATCTCGGCTTTTTCCAGCTCTCCCCCTTCCGGATTCTTCTTTGTCTGGTGCCTATTCTTATCATCGTCGGCTTGTGCGTAGAACGGAAAAACCCCCTGCGTATTTTTACCAGCAAGCGGCGCAATACCTATTCGCTCTGCTTTATGATCGCCTGGCTTGTGTATGCGGCCGTGAGCCTGCTCTGGACGCCGGATCTCGGCAGCGGCGTCCGCACGCTGTATTTTTTGGGCAGCGGCGTCCTCTGCAGCGTGGCCTTCAGCCTGTACTTTGATAAAAAAGAGTACTTTCCGGTAATCTTCCGCTGCATGATGGTGATGGTCGCGCTGCACAACCTGATGGGGTGGTACGAAGTGATCTTCCGAAACTACCATTTCCTCAGCCCTGCCAATGCAGCGCATTACTCCACTTCCTCCCGCCGGATACCGATTTCCTGGACGGGGAACCCCAATAACTTTGCCCTGCTGATGCTTTTCGGCATCTTTATCTGCTTTATCTGCTATCGCTGCCGGCGCAAAAAATGGGAGGGCATCGCCAGCCTCGCCATCGGGATCAGCAGCTTGGTCCTAGCGCTGATGACCCAGTCGCGGGCGGTCCTCCTAGGGCTGATCATGAGCGCCGCCTTTTATATTATCGTCGTGTTCCGGCCGAAGCCGAAGCACCTGGCTATTCTAGCCGGCGCGGCGGTGGTTATCGCCTTGCTGATCCCCAATATCCGCGAGTCCCTGTTTTCCTTATTCCGCTTTGATTTTAAGGCCGGGGAAATGAACTCCAATTCCACGCGGATCAATCTCATTTTAAACGGCTTTTATTTCCTGGGGCGGACCTTTGGCATAGGCACCGGCGCAGGAGGCGTTGAAAGCTGGATGGCGTCCTCTCCTCCGTTCCCCACCGAAGGCATAATAAAAATGCACAACTGGTGGATGGAGGTCATCGCCGAATTCGGCGTCCTTGTCTTCGCCGCCTACCTGGTTTTTTACATCAAGCTGTTCCGGGACCTCTACCGGGGTATGCGGAGCACCGACGACCCTATGGTAAAGTCGATCTGCCTGGGCCTGCTTTGCTGCATGGTCGGATTTATCATCGGGAGCATCAGCCCCAGCTCGGTCATAGGGATGGAATGGCTCTGGGTTTTCTGGGCGGTAGCGATCGCCTTTCAGGGGATACTTCCAGCGCATAAAAATCAGTCTACGATGAATTCAGTAGAGAAGGGGTAAACGATGAAGCGCATTATATTTTTTTCAAGATTATCACTCTGGTCTATGGATAACAATAAGGGCGCCCCTTCTTTCCAAAAAACCGTCCAGGGTTATGCGGATGCGGGCTGGGAAGTGATTTTGGTCACGCCAACGATGCCGTACGATGTTTCCCACTCCTTGGGAAATGTACGCCACGAAACCTACTCGGTTCCTTTTTCCTTTGCGACGACCGAAATACGAAAAATCGGTTACTTTTTTAAGCTATTCAACACATGGGCTTCCTACTCCGCGATGAAAAAAATTGGAAAAAAATACTTGAATTCCAACACAGACACCGTTTTATATGCTTATGAAATAGGGGCTGTAAAGCCTGTAAAGCAGCTTAGCCGCCGGTATAAACTTCCTTGGGTCACCCGCTTTCAAGGGACCATCCTCTCGGATACGGCGTATACTCTTTTCAATCGTATTCGCTATTATCCTCATTTCTATGCCCTACATCAATCCGCGGACATCACGATCATGACCGACGACGGCACGCTTGGAGACAAAGTGCTGGAACGAGCGGGGAATCATTCCAAGCAGATATTCTTTTGGAAAAACGGTGTGGACATCGCAAAAACGCAGGCAACAACCGATGAAATTTTGTCGTTGAGAAAGCAGTATGGGCTTAGGCAGGATGAGCCTGTACTGCTGACCGTTTCCCGACTCGCTTCCTGGAAACGGGTCGATCGCGCCATTCGCGCTTTAGCACAGGTGATCCAAGCCAAGGCGGATTGCAAGCTGATTATCGTGGGCGACGGAGATAGCCGGCCGGATCTGGAAAAGTTGGTGCAAAGCCTTTCGCTGGAAAAGTCCGTCTACTTTGCCGGAGCGGTTGATCATGACGATATCTACAAATACCTGGGGATGGCGGATATCTTCCTCTCGCTGTATGACCTTAGCAACGTAGGGAATCCGTTGCTTGAGGCGATGTGCTGTGCGAAGCCGATCATTACGCTGAACGTCGGCGATACGTCCTCCCTTATTAAGCACGAGCAAAACGGCATCCTGCTCGACCCAAAAGACGAAAACAAAATTTCAGAATCCATTCTTCGCCTTCTAAACGACCCGTCTTTCGCCGCGGCATTAGGCAACGCGGCGAAGGAATATGCCGACAGCCATTTTTGGGATTGGGATACGCGGATCGCCACCGAGGTGGATATCGTAGGCAACATGTTGTAGAAGATCCTTTTCCTGGATATACAACAGTAAGCACGTTCAATTCAAGACCAATATTATTGACAGCTTTCAGGTAACAGGCTGAAATAAGGATTAGTAGAAATGGAAAATAGTACTGTATCTGTCTCCGGAAAAAACTTTATCAAAAAGCTGGCCGGCTTTTCCGCTGCGACATGGGTCAGCTTTGTCTTAAGCTTCTTTTCCTCCCCCATTACCACCCGCCTGTTCTCTCCGGAGGAAGTGGGGAAGATCAATCTCTTCTCCACCTATCTGAATATGTTCCTGATGTTCGCCTATCTGGGCCTTGACCAGGCGTACATCCGCTTTTACTTCAACCCGCCGGAAGGTCAAAGCCAAAAAGGGCTGTTCACCATCTGCCTGCTGCTTTCCGAGGCGTTTGCGGGGGTCCTGACCATCGGCATTTTCCTGTTCTGGAGCCCCCTCTCCGTCGGGATCAGCGGCAGCGAATCCTTTATTATCGCCGTTTGCCTTGCGTTGGCCCTGATGGCCAATATCGCCATCCGTTTTTTCAATCTGGCGGCTCGGATGAAATCCAAGGCGGGCCTATACTCAATACAGACTATTGCCCTATCGGTCATCAACCGTTTCCTGTATGTTCTCGTGGCCTTCTGGAATCCGAACCATCTGTACGCCATTGTCCTGCTGACCGGCGGATATCTTTTGATGACGCTGATCCTTTTTGTAATCCAGTCCAGGAACTGCCTGACACATTCGTTCCGCTTTTCCTCCGGCATGGCAAAGGCACTGTTTTCCTTTTCTTTACCGCTCGTACCGGTTTCCGTCCTTTCCTGGGCGAACAATTCCGTCGGCCAGCTGTTCATCCGCAATTACGTCAGCTTTGCCGCGATCGGCATTTACACCAACGCCGTGTCGATCGCCAACCTAGTGAACCTGCTGCAAACCGGCTTCAACGCCTATTGGACCCCCTTTGTCTATGAAAATTACCAGACCCGGCAATCGCAAATCCAGAAGGTACACCGGCTAATCACCTTCTGTGCCGTCGCCATGGGGCTGTGTATCGTTTTAGGCCAGGACATCATCTACCTCCTGCTCGGGGAAAAGTTCCGCGCCGGCAAGGCGTTTTTCCCCTTCCTGCTCCTCTCCCCCATCTGCTATACCATTGCCGAAACGACGGGGGTGGGCATCAATCTTTCCAAAAAAACCTATCTCAACGTGATCACCTTCGCAGCCAACGTTGCCGTTAACATCCTACTGTGCGTGATCCTTCTGCCAACGATTGGGGTCGCCGGTGCGGCGATCGCTTCCTGTGCGTCCGCGATGGTCATGCTGATTATTAAAACCATCCTTGGCGAAAAATATTATGCCTGCGTCACCAACTTTCCTCAAACCTTCGGCGCCATCGCCATTTTGTTTGGCGCCGCCCTTATCAATTGGCTGGTTTCGGCGGCAGTGCTGAAATACGCCATAGTGGCAGCCCTGCTGGCGCTGCTCATACTTATTTATCGCCAGGAGGCAAAATACCTTTTCCGCTTTGGGATGGGTATCCTACGAGGCTTGGTCAGAAGGAAAAAGCAGTAAGGAGGGAAGTTTTGGCTATGCATATCTTGGTGATTCCGTCGTGGTATCGTTCCGCCGCATCTCCGCAAGTCGGTTCTTTCTTTCGGGAGCAGGCAATCGCCCTCGCCAAAGCAGGCTGTACGGTGAGCCTTCTCTACTGGTACAGCGACGCCAAAGACAAAGCGTATTTTGAGGAGCTGGACGACGAGGGGGTCCGCACCATCCTTGTCCACTATAAGCACTCTCCTTACCACATCAACTTCCTCCTGCAGCGGCATTATGTGATGGAGGCCTTCCGCAAATTTTTTAAGGAATCCCCTCCGGATATCATCCATGTGCATTCCTTTATGGCCACTTCTTACGCCCGCTTGCTTTCCCGTAAATACCGGATCCCTTATATTGTCACGGAACACAGCTCCGCGTTTGCCCGCAACCTCTTGACACGGCGAAAAAAATGGATTGCGCGGAGAGGGTTCCGCGCCGCCCGGCGGGTGGTCGCCGTCAGCGACGGCTTAAAGGCACGGATCGCCCCTTACTGTAATAAAGAGCCTATTGTAATCCCCAATATGGTCAGCGACTCCTTCTTTCAGCAAGGGGCGGAGGAGAAGACGGATTGCAGTTCCGCACAGGCAGCGCCGCCTTTCCGTTTTCTTTCGGTCGGCTATCTGAACCGCCATAAGGGGATGGACCTCTTGATCGCCGCTTTTGCTCAGCTGGAAAAAAGCTATCCACATAGCGAGCTGGTTATCTGCGGGGACGGGCCGGAAAAAGAATCCCTCAAAAAGCAGGCTGCTGATGAAGGGGTGGCGTCCTGCGTCACCTTCACCGGCAATCTGTCAAGGCAAGACGTATGCCGGCAAATGCAGCAGGCCCAAGCGTTCGTGCTGCCAAGCCGATTTGAAACCTTCGGCATTGTGTTTATTGAGGCATTGGCCTGTGGCAAACCGGTAATTATGGCCGCTACCGACGCTTCCAAAACCATCGTTAATGAAAAAAACGGCTTTGTTGTGCCGCTGGAGGACATTCCGGCGCTGACGGAAAGCATGAAAAGCTTGATTGACCATTACGACCGGTACGACCCCGGCGTAATCCGGGAAGACTGCCGGCGCCGTTTTTCGGAGCAAGCCGTCTGCCAACAGATTATGGCGGTATATCAAGAGGTTTTGCAGGATCCCTAAGCGGTCATCGCCGACGTGTAATAGCACACGCCGAAGACCAAGTAAAAGGTGGTATTTTATGACAAGCCCGTTAAAAATCGTCACCGTGGTCGGGGCGCGGCCGCAGTTTATCAAGGCGGCGGCCGTTTCCCGCGTGCTGCGCAAGGAGCATACGGAAATTTTGGTCCACACCGGCCAGCATTACGACAGCAACATGTCCGACATCTTTTTTGAAGAGCTGCAGATCCCCCGCCCGGACTACAACCTTGGCGTGGGCTCGGGCAGCCACGCCAGGCAGACGGCGGCGATGATGGTCGGCATTGAGGACATCCTGCTTAAGGAAAAGCCGGACTACCTGATGGTTTACGGCGACACCAACTCCACCCTGGCCGGGGCGATCGCCGCGTCGAAAATTTTAATCCCGGTCATCCATGTGGAAGCGGGCCTGCGCTCCTTCAACATGGCCATGCCGGAGGAGCAGAACCGGATCCTGACCGACCGGATCTCCCGCCTCCTGTTCTGCCCCACCGATACGGCGGTGAACCATCTCCGGGACGAGGGGATCACCCGCGGCGTGTACAACGTCGGGGATGTAATGTGCGACGCGGTGCTGCACTATTCCCGGGAGATGGAAAAGAACCCGCCCAGCTTCTATTTCAGCCGGCTGCAGGGGCTTTTCGGCCCAGTAGAGCCGGTCGAGCGCTGGTATCTCGCCACCATCCACCGGGCGGAGAATACCGATTCTCTGGAAAAAATCCGCCAGGTGCTGAACGCCTTTGAGCAGCTCGACGCCCCGGTGCTTTTCCCCGTCCATCCCCGCACCAAGGGGATGGTCCGGGAGCTCTGCGCCGCCCACGGCTACCGCAACATCCTGTTTACCGAGCCGATGGGGTATCTTGATATGCTCTACTTTACCAAAAACGCGGTCAAGGCCGTGACCGACTCAGGCGGCCTGCAGAAGGAGGCGTATATCCTCAATACCCCCTGCGTAACGGTCCGCGACCAGACCGAGTGGGTGGAAACCCTGAACGGCGGCCACAACGTCCTGGCCAAACCGCTGACCAGGGATATTCTGGATAAGGTGTACCACACCCCGGTTGACGAGGCCAACCGCCCGCCGTACTACGGTACCGGCCGCGCGGCCGAGCGGATATTGGAAATTCTTAACGAGACCCAAGCGAAAAAGGAATAGAAAGAGGGGGTATTCCCATGAATTATGCGCTGATCGGCTGCGGCCGCATCTCCTTCAACCACGTCGCCGCCGCGCTTGAAAACAAGCTCAACATCGTCGCGCTCTGCGACATCGACCCCTCCCACATGGAGGAGAAAGCCGAGAAATTCCAGCTCCCCGCCTCGGTGAAAAAATACACCGACTACAGGGAAATGCTGAAAAATGAGAAGCTCGACCTGGTCGCCATCGCCACCGAAAGCGGCAAGCACGCCGCCATCGCGCTCGACTGCATCGCGGCCGGCGTCAACGTCATTATTGAAAAGCCGATCGCCCTTTCGCTGAAGGACGCGGACAGGATTATTGAGCTCTCAGAGGAAAAGGGCGTCTGCGTCTGCGCCTGCCATCAGAACCGCTTCAATAAATCGGTGCAGAAGATCCGGGAGGCGATGGAGCAGGGCCGGTTCGGCCGGCTCTTCCACGGGACGGCGCACATCCGCTGGAACCGCGGCCCCTCGTATTACGAGCAGGCCCCCTGGCGCGGCACCTGGGAGCAGGACGGCGGCGCGCTGATGAACCAGTGCATCCACAACATCGACCTGCTGCGCTGGATGATGGGCGACGAGGTGGACGAGGTCATGGCCTACACCGATAACCTGGGCCATCCCTATATTGAGGCGGAGGACCTCGGCATTGCGGTGGTGCGTTTCCGCAACGGCGCCTATGGCCTTATTGAAGGGACGACCAACGTCTTCCCCAAAAACCTGGAGGAAACCCTCTACCTGTTCGGGGAAAAGGGCACGGTCAAGGCGGGCGGCAAGTCGGTCAACATCATTGAAGAGTGGCTCTTCGGCGACGGCCTGGACGACGCCGAAGAGGTCAAGGCCCGCTTCCACGAAAATCCCCCCAACGTATACGGCTTCGGCCACACCCCGCTGTACGCCGACGTGATGGATGCGATCCGGACCGGGCGCAAGCCCTATGTGGACGCCGCAGCCGGGCGGAGGGCGCTCGAGCTGGTGCTGGCCATCTACCTCTCGGCGGCGGAGCACCGCCCGGTCAAGCTGCCGCTGACCGACTGCTCCACCCTGGACTTTACGGGGCGTTTTGACCATGAATAACAGAAAGCAGCCCCAAAAGGCGGCGAACGCCGCGCAGGGGGCGGGGGACTTGCCCTATTTTGTACACGAGAGCAGCTATGTGGACGACGGCGTGACCATCGGCGAGGGGACGAAGATCTGGCATTTCTGCCATATCCAGACCGGCGCGGCGATCGGCGCGTACTGCTCCTTCGGGCAGAATGTGAACGTTTCAAACAACGTCCGGGTGGGCGACCACGTCAAGGTGCAGAACAACGTCTCCCTCTACGAAGGAGTGGAGCTGGAGGATTACGTCTTCTGCGGGCCGTCCATGGTCTTTACCAACGATCTCACCCCCCGGAGCCGTTACCCCAAGGGAAGCGCGGGGTACAAAAGGACGCTCGTCCGCCAAGGCGCGACCATCGGCGCCAACGCGACGGTGGTGTGCGGGCATACCATCGGCAGAAACGCCCTGATCGCCGCCGGCGCGGTGGTGACCAAGGACGTGCCGGACCACGCGCTGATGGCGGGCGTCCCCGCCCGCCGGATCGGCTGGGCCTGCGAATGCGGCGCAGTCCTGGACGAGGGGCTTTCCTGCCCCCACTGCGGGCGGCGGTACCGGCCGGCGGAAAACGGGCTGGCGGAAATCCCCGCTTCCTCTGACGAAGCGTGACAAACGGCAGGACGGCGCAGCCCGCGGCGTCCTGTTTGCCTGTCGGTCTGCCGCGCGGAACCAAGCGTTGCAAAAAAATCCGGCACGCCGTATAATAAAGGGCGTATTTCCCCTTGCCCCCACGGTTACAATGAATACATACCTATACGGAATCCCCACCTTGGCCCGGGCATCCGGGCTAAGGTGGCGGGACAAAGCAAAATACCGGCCGTCCCGGCGGCAATTTCGGACAAGCCGCATCGCCGGAGACGCTGAGGAGGAAACGCATATGCTGTTTACTGGAAAAACCCTGCTGATTACCGGAGGGACCGGCTCGTTCGGCAACGCGGTGCTCGAACGCTTTTTGCAGACCGATATCGGCGAAATCCGCATCTTTTCGCGCGACGAAAAGAAGCAGGACGACATGCGCCACATCTACCACGACGAAAAGATCAAATACTACATCGGCAACGTCCGCGACCAGGACAGCATCCGCAACGCGATGCACGGGGTGGATTACGTCTTTCACGCGGCGGCCCTCAAGCAGGTTCCCTCCTGCGAATTTTTCCCGATAGAGGCGGTCAAGACCAACGTGCTGGGCACCGAAAATGTGCTCAACGCGGCGATTGACGCCGGCGTGCGCAAGATCATCTGCCTGTCCACCGACAAGGCCGCCTACCCCGTCAACGCCATGGGGACCTCAAAGGCGATGATGGAAAAGGTGTTCGTGGCCAAGGCCCGCACCGTTTCCCCGGAGAAAACCCTGATCTGCGGCACCCGGTACGGCAACGTGCTGTGCTCCCGCGGCTCGGTCATCCCGCTGTTCATTGAGCAGATCAAGAGCGGCAAGCCGATCACCATCACCGAGCCGGCCATGACCCGCTTTATCATGAGCCTTGAGGAAGCGGTCGAGCTGGTCCTCTTCGCGTTTGAGCATGCCGAAAGCGGGGATATCCTGGTGCAGAAGGCCCCCTCCTGCACCATCCAGGTGCTGGCGGACGCGGTCAAGCAGATTTTCCACGCGGAAAACCACCCGACCAAGGTCATCGGCATCCGGCACGGGGAAAAGATGTTTGAAACCCTGCTGACCAACGAGGAATGCGCCAGCGCGATTGACCTCGGGAATTTCTACCGCGTGCCGGCGGATAAACGGGACCTGAACTACGACAAGTATTTCGTCAACGGGACGCAGCCGCACCTGCTTTTGAAGGAATTCGATTCCAACAACACCGAGCTCTTAACCGTGGAGGAAGTCAAGGAAAAGCTGCTCTCCCTAGAATACATCCAGAACGAGCTGGCCCTCTGGGACGCCCAGCGGTAAGCGCGGAAAGGCGGAGCCATCATGCAGATCCTGATTACCGGCGCCAACGGCTTTATCGGCCGCAACCTGATCGCCGAGCTGCATAACCGCGGATACGACGACCTGCGCGCCTACGATGTGGACACCGACCCCGCCCGGTTAAACGAGTGGGCCGCCGGCTGCGATTTCGTCTTTCATCTGGCCGGGGTAAACCGCCCGCAGGACGAAGCGGAATTCATGACCGGCAACGCCGGCTTTACCGCCGACCTGCTGGCCGCGCTGCGCCGGCGCCGGAATCCCTGCCCGGTCATGCTGGCCTCTTCGATCCAGGCCGCGCAGGACAACCCCTACGGCCGCAGCAAGCGGGCCGGGGAGGAGCTGCTGGCCGCCTACGGCCGGGAGACGGGGGCCGATGTGCTGATCTACCGGTTCCCCAACGTTTTCGGCAAATGGTGCCGGCCGAACTACAACAGCGTGGTCGCCACCTTCTGCCACAACATCGCCCGCGGCCTGCCCATCACGGTCAACGACCCGGCCGTCTCCCTCCGGCTGGTGTATATTGACGACCTGGTAGCGGAGCTGATCCGTGCGCTGCAGGGGCAGGAAACCCGGGAGGGGGATTTCTGCACCGTCCCGGTGACCCACACCGCCACGCTGGGGGAAATTGCCGAGATCCTGCGCTCCTTTGCCGAGAGCCGGAAAACCCTGGCGGTGCCGGACATGGGCGACCCGCTGACCAAGAAGCTGTACAGCACCTACCTGAGCTATCTGCCGGAGGACGGCTTTGCCTACTCCCTCAAGCAGAACCAGGACGCGCGGGGCTCCTTTACCGAAATCCTGCGCACCGCCGACCGGGGGCAGTTTTCGGTCAACGTGGCCAAGCCGGGGATCACCAAGGGCAACCATTGGCACCACAGCAAAAACGAAAAATTCCTGGTGGTCAGCGGCAAAGCGGTCATCCGCTTCCGCCGCATCGACTCCGACCAGGTGATAGAATACCCGGTGGACGGGGAGCATTTCACGGTGGTTGATATCCCGACCGGCTACACCCACAGCATTGAAAACGTGGGGGATACCGACCTGATCACCTTCATGTGGGCCAACGAGCCCTTTGACCCCGATCATCCGGACACTTACCCCCTGCCCGTCCGGCAGGAAAACCCGTCCGCGTAACCGGGCTTTGCCCGCCCGCGGGGAAAGGCGGCGCCTATGAGCGTACAAGCAGCCGAAACCGTCAAAAAGCTGAAAGTGATGACCATCCTGGGCACCCGGCCGGAGATCATCCGCCTGTCGGCCTGCATCCGGGCCTGTGACCGGTATTTTGACCATCTCCTGGTACATACCGGCCAAAACTGGGATTACACCCTGAACCAGGTGTTTTTCGACGACCTGGGGCTGCGCGCGCCGGATTACTACCTGGACAGCGTGGGGGCCGACCTGGGGGAAACGATGGGCAACATCCTCGCCAAGTCGTACCAGGTGATGCAAAAGGAGCGGCCGGACGCGGTGCTGATCCTGGGGGATACCAACTCCGCCCTCTCCGCCATTTCGGCCAAACGGCTGAAGATCCCGATCTTCCACATGGAGGCAGGCAACCGCTGCTGGGACTGGAACGTATCCGAGATGATCAACCGCAAGATCGTCGACCACATTTCGGACATCAACCTGCCCTATACCGAGCATTCCCGCCGCTACCTCCTGTCGGAAGGGATTGACGGCAAAACGATCTTCGTCACCGGTTCCCCGATGCGGGAGGTGCTGCGCACCCACCGGGCGCGGATTGAGCAGAGCGATGTGCTGGAGCGGCTCGGGCTGGAGAAGGGGAAGTATTTCCTGGTATCCGCCCACCGGGAGGAAAACATCGACAACGAGGACAACTTCCTGGACCTGATGAACGCGATCAACCGGATCGCCGAAAACTACCGGATGCCGGTGATCTACTCCACCCACCCCCGCTCTATGAAATTCATTGAGGCGCGGGGCTTCCGCTTCCACCCGCTGGTGCAGAACCTCAAGCCCTTCGGCTTTTTTGATTACAACCACCTGCAAATGAACAGCTACTGCGTCCTGTCGGACAGCGGCACCCTGTCGGAGGAATCCGCGATGCTGGGTTTCACCGGGGTGCTCATCCGCACTTCAACCGAACGGCCGGAGGTTCTCGACAAGGGCACCGTCGTCATCGGCGGCATCCGGGGCGAGGACGTGCTGCAGGCGGTGGAGCTGGCGGCCGCGATGCGGGAAAACGGGGAAGAAACCGTGATGGCCGAAGACTATGCCGACACCAACGTCTCGGTCAAGGTGGTCAAGCTGATCCAAAGCTATACCAAAATCGTCAACCAGACGGTCTGGCTCAAGCGGTAGCCGCCTGAGGCGGCGCTTTTCGGCCATACGATGCCGCCAAGCCCGAGATCAACCGCATCCTATGGAATCCTGGGGCGTCGGAAAGGGGGCCATGCCCTCGGTATAAGATGCCCTAAGGCCGTCAAAATTTCTGGATGCGCCCGCAGACGGGCTTTTCCTGATATCCGCGAGCACGGTTCCCTTCCAAACCAAATGCAGCCCGCTTCGGGCGGAGAGGCACCCCCCTAAATTTCCCAGAAGAAAGGGCCGTTTTGCCATGGACACCATCCTCAACCCCCTGCTTCCTACTCCCCATGCCGACCCATGGGTCTTTTACCACGAGGGCGCGTATTACTATTGCTTCTCCGAAGGCAGCTCCGTTTTTGTCTCCCGGTCGGAGCGGCTGAGCGGGATCGGCCGGGCGGAGCCGGTGCGGGTTTACACCGCGCCGGAGGGCACAGCCTATTCGCGGGACTACTGGGCGCCCGAGCTGCACCGCATTGACGGAGGCTGGGTGATCTACGTCGCCGCGGACGACGGGCAGAACGCCCGGCACCGGATGTACGCCCTGGCGGGCGACGGGCCGCAGTCGCCTTTCCGTATGGCAGGCAAGGTCAGCACGCCCGACGACCACTGGGCCATTGACGGCACGGCCTTCTCGTACCGGGGCAAGCGTTACTTCGTCTGGTCGGGCTGGGAGGGCGACATGGACGTCTCCCAGCAGCTCTACATCGCGGAGATGGCCGACCCCTTTACCCTGCGCGGGCAGCGGGTCTGCCTTTCCCGGCCGGAGTATGCGTGGGAATGCGTCGGCTTCCCCACGGTCAACGAAGGGCCGGAGGCGCTGACCAAGGACGGGGCGCTGCACCTGGTCTACTCCGCCAGCGGGAGCTGGACGGACGATTACTGCCTGGGGATGCTCACCCTGCAGGGGGACGATCCCCTGGACCCGCGGCACTGGAGCAAATCGCCCCAGCCCGTGTTTTCCAAGGCTGAGGCGGCAAACGGCCCGGGGCACTGCTCCTTTACCACCTCCCCCGACGGATCGGAGGACTGGATCGTCTACCACGCCATAGAAACCCCCGGCGGCGGCTGGGACGGCCGCAGCGTGCGGGCGCAGAAATTCACCTGGGAGGGCGGGCGGCCGGTGTTCGGCTCCCCCGTCCCGCTCGGGCAAAAGCAGACGATGGCTTAACCGGCAAAGGGCGGGGGAGCGGGACGGTTTTCCCGCTCCCCCGCCGTCATTGCTGCCCAGCTCAAGGCGCCGCGCCGATGGGGTTCAAAATAAAAATTTTCCGCCGCTTTTTTCCTGCCTATCCGCATGGCTTTTCCGCAAACTAAGAACCGGAAGGCGCCGCACCGCGCGGCGTCTTCCGAATGCCGGCGGGCCGGCCATCGGCGAAGGATCCCGGCGATCCATCGCCTGCGGATCATCGCTTCGGACCGGCCGCCGGCAACCATGCGCCGTGCAGAAAGGCGGGAAAACCATGATCGAGGGCATTAACGGAGCGAATCCGCTCGGCGTGGCGGCGATTGCCCAATGGCAGCAGCGCCGGGAACTGGATTTTTATTCGCTGCCGGAGGAAGTGCAGGAGCAGGTCAACGCCCACCAGGACGAATTCCATTCCGAAGAGGATATCGTGAATTTTGTCCGGTACTTGGGGCTGCGCTCCTGAATTTCCCGCTCGCCCGGAAAAGGAGGCCGACCGTTATGGCAAACGGAAATCCGCAGAGCAATCCTTTGACGCAGGATCCGGAAATTCAGCAGTGCTTCCAGTCCCTCCCGAAATACGTCCAGGAGACGATCCATCAGTCGGGAGTGAAGATCACGTCAAAGCAGCAGCTCCAGCAGTGTGCGGACCATCTGACAGGAAAGTGACAAAAGGCCCCGTGAGGCATACGCCTCACGGGGCCTTTTGTCATGGCAAACAAGGTTACGGCTTGGCCAGGCGCTGCCGAGCCGCCTCATAAAACAGCACGGTCGCCGCGCAGGACACGTTGAAGGAGGAGGCGCAGGCGTCCGGCGCCATGGGGATGGTCGCCAGCCCGTCGCACAGCTCCTTAAACCGGGCGCAGAGCCCGTCGGTTTCGTTGCCGATCAAAAAGAGGACGGGGCCGGACAGGTCGTAACGGAACAGCTCCCTTTGCGCGTGAGAGGTGGTGCCCACCACCTGGAGCGAGGGATACCTCCCCTTAAGCGACGCGATCCAGCCCTCTACCTCCTCATTGGAGGCCATACGCAGCACCGGCACCTTGAAAAAGGACCCCATAGAGGAAACCACCACGTCAGGGTCGTAGAGATCCACGCCGTGGCCGGTGAGCACCAGCGCCTCCACCCCCAGCGCATCGCAGGAGCGGATCAGGGTGCCCAGGTTCCCCCGGTTGGACGGCCGGTCAAACAGGGCCAGCACCGGGTTCTCGCTCAGGCGGAGACGGGACGGGTCGTCCGGCCGCATCCGAACCACCGCCATCAGCTCGGAAACGTCGCTTTTGCCGCTGAGGTCCGCCATCAGCGCGTTGGTCAATTCATAATTCTGCTGGGTTTTGACCGTATCG
>CAJFQI010000043.1 GCA_904419005.1 Candidatus Avimonas faecium
CCAGTTTTCCCCGTAATAGTCGGGGAAATCAAAGGCAATTTTTATTCTTTGATGCATGTCATCGATATATTTACATCCGCTCAAGTCCAAGGTAATGATTTTCGCCGTTTCCATATTCTGCGCCTCCTAAACAATTTCGTGAAATGTTTCATAGTGGTCGTATGCAGCAAAGACCAGCCCGTCGTCCAACCAGACAATTCTCTGGTCGTTCCGTTTCCTCTGCTCATAATTGATGTCGGCCTCCTGCCACACTCGTCCTTCTTTTTGAGGCAGATGTCCGTTCCGGTTTTGATATATCCCGCCGGTTATCATTTTACCCGGCGCATACTCTATCGGCTTCTTACCTTTTTTCCAACCTAAATTGTATATATCTTCATAGCTATATAATAATCCGGCAACTCCCCTTCATACTTCAGCGTCCAATCCGCCCCCTTGGTTCCGTTCATTGCTGCCGTCCCCGCCTTGACGGATTCCATGGGCTCAATTACGCAGCGGCAGCTTGGGTGGAGCGGCGGGGCAGGATCCGCTTTCTCATTCAGCCGCCATATCTTTCCGTGCAAATTTTTACATTCAACTATGTTCTCTTTATAGCAGAAAAGCAGGCGGCTTTCAATTCGTGTTATTGCAAATATGGCTGGCTATATCTCGTTGTTTCGGCGGCAATCTTCCCTGTATTTGCCCGCAAATGCCACCCGTTGGCGGTTTATCGCTCTTTCCCGTATGCTGCTGCATTTTTTGTTTCCAAAAATGCATACTTTCAGAAAAGCAAAAATTGGGGACATATATATTATTCCTCAAGAAATAAGGAATTGCTCCCCTATCCCTCCTTTGGCAGGTCGTGTGACGCCGTTTTTCGTTCCAATGGGCGCCCCGCGTTTAAGCCGCTCCTTTTCGTATTGCCCTACACGCTGCAGCCGGCTTCGCAGGGAGCTGCCGGCTGTTTGCGCGGCTACCCCTTAAGCCGGGATCCTTTTCCGCCTTTCCGCCCTGCAAAAGAGGAGGGAGCCCGTTTGGGCTCCCTCCTTTTGCAATCCGCGATAAATGGCTGTTTTTGCGTGGCTCGGCCATCATGCCTAAGATCCGCTGATAGGCTTTGAAACCCGGCGAGAACCCCGCTTATCCGTATCCTTCTCCGATGCCGGGCGGCCGGGAACATCACTGATACTTGTAGTACCACGCCCGCACCTTATAGTAAGCATCGTGATTGTGTACACGGGTATCGGCGAGGTATCCCCCCTGGCCGTCCGGGGCGAACAGGTCCACGGTATTGGTATTCCATTCCGCCATGGTGCCGTTGGGAATCGCCCGGACAATGGTGCCGGAATAGGGCTGGTTGCCCACCGACTTGATGTTGGGCGAGGAAATGGCGCCGTAGGAGTCATAGCCGGTCAGGAATTCCCCCGTGCGGGTATCGAATTGGTACACGTCGGTGACGGTGGTAACCCACAGCCGGTCGGTATCGCCGTATACCGGGTAAAGGTCGTGGCCGCCGGCCGTAGGGAGGTCAAACACCAGGTCCTCCCGGAGAACCAGGGCGGGTTCCTCGGTGGTACCGCCGAGCCCATAGGCCACCAGCTCCTTGCCGCCCAGGGCCCAGAGCACCTGAAGGTCCGGATCCCAGGCCAGGCCGTGGGCGTCCTCCAGCGTATAGCGGGCATAATACCCGCTGCCGTCGCCCTGAGAGGCGGCGTAAATGGTCACCGAATTGCCGGTGCTGGCAGCTACCGCCAGATTGCCGTCCGGCAGCAGCTCCACCGAGTGGGAGTTGTTTTCGTTCCGGGTATCCCGGGAATACAGCTTTTCCTGGGTTTCGTAGTCCACGATGCCCACAAACCCTCCGGAAGAGGTGGTAATCACCACATAGCCGCCGTAAAAGTCGCTGTAGCGCAGCTTGGCGTCGGAGGCGTTGGTGTAGGTTTCAATACCGGTGAAGCCCATTTCCGCGGTGGGCCTCCACTGCCAGACCACGGAGGATTCCTGGTTCCAGTCCTGGCTGTCCTGGCGGAACACCACCACCTTGTTGTCCTGCTGATCCACGCCCGCCACCATTTCGGTGTCCGCGGAGGAGGCCACCGTGTCGGGCGCATACTGCTCGCCGTCGCTGGTCAGCAGGCAGGACAGGGGGCGGAAGACGGTAAAGGAGTCAAACACGACGGCGCGGTAGACCGCGCCCTCCGGAAGCTCCTCAAAGGGCAGGGAGAGGGAATAGGTGCCGCTTCCCTGGACCGGGGTATAGGCGCAGCGCAGCAGGCTGCCGGACCGGTCGTACAGCCCGATAAAGGCGATGGCCTCCTGCGGGGAATCGGTGTTGCTCAGCACCTTGATCGCAGTGACGGACCCGCCTTCCTCCATAGCGTATACCGGCTCCCCGTCGGCATCCTCCAGCCCCACCGCCTGCACGGTATAGGGCAGATCGGACGCCGCCGCCAGGTTCACCAGGATGGTCAACTCGTCCACCGTTTTGCCGTTTACGGTGCGCCGCAGGGTCATATCGGAGCGGACAATCCGGCTGCCGTCGGTGATGGGCTCCCCGCTGAAACCGCACACCGTCAGCTCCTCCGGATGCTCAAACCGGCTGAGGAATTCCTCCACGGTGGTCTGGTGGCGGATACCGGTGATGGTCCCCTCCGCGCGGTTGATGTCGTACGCCTCGCTGGTGAGGGGCTGCTTCAGGGCGACGGAATAGGACTTCAGGTTTTTCTTGGCCCCGTTCTTCTCCCCGTAGTTTTTCATCTGCAGGTCGACGTGGTCCTCATAGACATACACCATCAGCACCTGGACCACCGCCGGCTGCGCGGCGGAAAGGGCGCCGCTGTTATAGCGGTTGTTGTAATAGCTCAGGGAGCCGATGTAGCTTGAGGTAAAGCCGCCGTTCCAGGCATCCCGTTCGGCCTGGATGGTGCCGTCGCCGTTGTAGGCGGTGACCCGCTCAAAGGTGTCCCTCTCAATGAAGGGGCCGCCGTGGTCGTGGGCGTACAGGTAGATCACGTTGGGATACCCCATCAGGATCTCCTTGAGGCGGGCGTTGGCCCCGTTGCTGTCGCTGAGCCCCTTGGAGGCCTCGGTCAGGGCCACCGAATCCTGGAGGGGATAGTGGGCCAGGAAGATCACCGGCTCGTTGGGGTCGATGGCCGCCAGCTTTTCGCCCACCCATTCCACCGACTCCAGGGTGTAAATGTAGCCGGAGACAGTCTTGTCCCCGTTGTAGGGGGTATTCAGGCCGATGAAATGGATGCCGTCAATGATGTAATAATAGGCCAGCAGGTTGTTTTGCCGGTCGGAGCCCTCGTACAGGGCGTCCGCGTATGCCCCTACGCCCTCCTGCATCGCTTGGTCGATATAGGCGCCGGAATTGAACGCGGTCCCGCCGGCTTCGTAGTCGTGGTTGCCGTTGACATACAGCACCTTTCCGTCCTTGCTGGCGGAGCGGAAGGCGGCGGTAAGCTGCTGCACGGCCTTCTCATACAGCTCCTGGTTCCAGTTCCCCTTCGCGTTGTCGCTCAGGGTGTCGCCGCCCACCAGCACCACGTCGGGATTCTCGTTCTGCTTGACCTGCTCTATGGCATACTGGGTCTGGGGCCGGACCACATCCTCCCATTCCTGGATGCCGTAGTCGATATGCATATCGCCAAAGGCGGCGATGGTGAACAAGGGATCCTCGCGGGGCTCCTCAATGTCCAGGTCGGCATCCTCCACCGCCACTTCATAGGCGTAGAAGCCGCTGGTGCTGGTGCTGGCTCCCATCTGGTAGCCGCCGCCGCTGCCGCCGGTGAACCGGACGTAGTAGGTGATGCCGTCCACTGTAGTGGAGATCCGCAGGGCGCCGTCCTCGCTGCCGCCTTCAATCGGGGTGATGTCCAGAGCCTGCCGCTCGCCCAGCTTTAAGGAGGCGACGCCGTTTTCCACCACCATATTCAGATACTGGTTCCCGGCGATGCCCATAGCCCGGAGGCTGTAGCCGTCCTCAAACGCCTCTATCTTCCACAGGGCGTTGAGGGCCACCTCCTGGAAGGAGGCGTCAAAGGAGGGGGCCTGCATCAGCAGGGGAGAGGCGTTTTCGGTGTTTTTAATGCCCAGGGCCAGCTGCAGGTCCTTCTGTCCGCCGTAGGTGATCTTGGGGATCGCCAGGACATAGTTGCGGCCGCTGACGATATCGGCGGAGTGGATTTTGGTATACGGGGGGCGCTGAGCCGGCACGCGGGCCAGGGAATAGATCCGGAAGGCGCTTGAAGAGGTGGAAGTCCCCGCCTCCCATCCGACGCCCTTGGTGTTGGTGAACCGGACGTAGTACAGGGTGCCGTTGGCCCGGGCGGACAGGGAGGTCGTCCCGGCCTCGCCGGTGGTGAGGGTCAGGGCCTGGCGGGGCCCCAGCTCCAGGTGGGGCTTCCCATCCCGCACGGTGATGTTGAGGTAGCCGTTGTCTCCCTCTACCGCCGCGGATTGCAGGCTGTAGCCGTCCTCGTATGCCTCAATGGTCCAGACCAGGGTATCCGGGGTTTCGGCCAGGGGGTCGTATTTGACATGCTTGCGCAGCCCCTGCTCGGTGTTGCCGTTGCTTTCGCTTGACAGCGCGAATTCGCCGGTGCCCTGGTCGGTGCTGACAATCCCGGGGATGGTCAGCACATACCGGTTCCCGCTGACGATCTCCGTGCCGTTGATCTGAGTGGGAGGAGGGTTCAGCAGGCTGTCCGGCACCCGGAACACCTGGAAGGCGGAGGTGGCGGTCGCGGTGGAAGCCTGCCAGCCGATGCCGCTGCCGCCGGTGAACCGGACGTTATAGGCCTGGCCGTCCACCGTGCGGGAAATGGTGGCGGTGCCGTTCGGGTTCTGCGTGACGGCCAGGGCCTGGCGGGGGCCTAAGGTCAGCCCGGCCTTGCCGTTTTCAAACACGATGTTGAGGTAGCCGTTTTCCCCCTCCGCGGCCAGAAGCTTCAGGCTGTAGCCGTCCTCAAACGCCTCGTACCGCCATACGATAGTGTCCTCAACGCCGGATTGGCTGGCGTCAAATTTGACATGGCGGAGCAGTTGATCCGTATGGCTGATGTTTTGGACGCCGGAGAGGGCGAACTGGCCCACTCCCTGGTCCAGGCTCTGGACGCCGGCGATGGCAAAAATATACGAGCCGCCGGATACCATTTCGTGGGAATCAATGGCCGCAATCGCGGTGCTGGTGATCAGCGCCTCGGGGATGGAAAAGACGCGGAAGCTGCTTGAGGAGGAAGCGGTAGCCGCCTCCCAGCCAATACCCTTGGTGTTGGTGAACCGCACCCGGTAGCGGGCCCCCTCAATGGTGCGGGAGAGGACGACGGTCCCGTCGCTGTTGGCGGACCAGTCCAGGGCCTGGCGGGGGCCCAGGGTCAGCTGGGGCGTATCGTCCACAACCTCAATATTCAGGTAGGCGTCCTCCCCGTCGGAAGCGGATTTCAGGCTGTATCCCCCGTCGTATTCCTCCACGGTCCAGACCAGCTTTTCGTCTACCTGCTCCTGGGATTCCGAGAACAGCACATGCTTGCGCAGCTGCTGGGCCGTGTTGCCGTTGCTTTCACTGGACAAGGCGAACTGCCCGGAGCCCATGTCGTCGCTGTTGATCCCGGGGATGGCCAGGACGTAACGGCCGCCGCTGGTGATTTCCGCGGCGTTGATCGGTTCAATCGCCTCGCCGGAACGGACGGTATCCGCCCGGGCAGGGAGGCCCGCGGCCCCCTGCGCCAAAAGCGCCAGGGAAGCCAGGCAGGGCAGCAGTTTGGCTTTTATCCATTGACCAAGTTTCATTGGGCACCTCCATTGGCAGAGCGTTTTTTCCAGCACACGATGACCGCGATCAGGCCGCCTGCCGCGGCCAGCACCACCGACCATTTCAGGGGGGCGACGCCGGTCGGCGGCGTATCGGGGGTGGGCTCGGCCGCAGCGGAGGCCGCTGTGGTGCCGGTTGCCCCGGCGGTGTCTGAGGGAGCTGTCGTTTCGGCGGCATCCGAAGGAGCCGTTGTCTCAGCGCCGGGACCCGCCGTGGTGGCTTCCGCATCGCCGGTGGCGGTGGTGCCGGATGGCGCGGCCTCCGACGGGGCCGTGGTTTCAGGCTCTTCGGGGTCCAGCAGCTGAGAGTATACCACCGTCCCTGTGGAATCGCTGATGATCAGGCGGTACTCCCGGGCGTCGCGGCCGCCGGTGCCGATGTCCAGGGTCAGCGCGTCCCGGCCGTTGAGATACAGGGCGTTGGCATACAGGATGTCTCCTGCGGCTGGCTGCGCCGTATCCGCGTCCCGGTGGATCACCAGGATCGACAGCAGCTGCCGGGGATTTTCCACCGGGATTCCCGACAGCTCCAGCCGCAGGGTATCCTGCCGTATGGTGGAATCCACCGCAAAATCGGCGCCGTCTGCCTCCGCCGCTGCGGCCGTCCAGGAGAAAATGCCGACGATCACCAGCAGCAGGGAGAGCAAACCGGTTTTTACCCACTTCATTTTTTGAATAACCCCCTTAAAGATTCGCCCGCCGTTTCCTTTTGAGAAGGCGGAAGGATAACCCCGTGCAAGGATGGTTCTAGGTTACAAAGCCCCTGTAAAATTTTAAGATATGTCCGGATTAAAATTCTGTAAAGAAAAGTCCGGCGCTATGGCGGACTGGGAGACAGCGGGCGGCGCGGAACCCCTGCGGCCCCTTCCGCAGCCTCCCTGGCGGTCAAGGCCCGCCGGAACCCGCTGCGGGGAGGGCAAAGCGCGGAATTTTTTTTGCGGAGCCGTCGTCAAAACGGGCGGCGGGCCATGTCTTCTTATATAAGAGGTTTGAAAGCGGACGGGAAATACCAGCGCGCGGCCCGAGCCGCCAATGCCTGTGCGGCCGCTGCCGGCGCCGGGTTTCCCCTGCGTCCGCGGCCTTTACCTCTCCGGACGGGCCCAAAGGCCGCAGGCGGCCCCATCCGCCGCAGGAAAGCGCCGGGCCGGCGGCGATTTCCTGTGGAAATCTCCTTCATAATATGGTAAAATATTGCTGTCTTGGCGCAAGTGCCCCTCCTCCGGAAGGGACGGAGGGGGGCGGCAAAGGCGCGGCGGCCTCTCCGCTTTCATCCGGCCGTACAGAAAGCCCAGAACCAAACGGCCCGGCGCCCATACGGCTTCCTTCCGGCAGAGAGCGCGGGAGAGCGGCCCGCCGGGGGCCTTGGCCCCAGCCCGTTCTCCCCCGGCTCCCGCCAACAAAGGCGGCCGCCCGATCGGGCGGCGCGGATAGGACGGATTTTGTGGAGGATACGATGCAGCAAAAGGAATCAAGCGGCCTGCCGGACGGGGAGCTTGCCCCGGTCCAGGAGCTTACAGAAACGACGGACGAGGAAGCCGCCGCAGACCAAGGGCTCATAGAAAAGCCGCGTGTGGAAATCCAAACGGTGCAGCGGGCCATGCAGGGCGATAAAGAGGCGTTCTCCGCCCTGTTCATGCAGACCTACCGGCCCATGTACCGGACGGTGAAGGCCTATCTCCGCCGGGACGAGGATATCTACGACGCCATGCAGAACGGCTATCTGCGCGCATACAAATACATCGCCCGTCTGCAGGAGCCGGACGCGTTTTTCGCGTGGCTGAAAAAGATCATGCAGAGCGCGGCCATCGATATCCTTTCCGACCTCTCCGGGCAGGGGACCGCGCGGGAGGACATCGCCGACTTTGCGGACAATCTGGCCGAGGAATATACCGAAACGGCGGAGCGCCGGGCGGATATAGAAGAGGTCCTCTCGCAGATGGATCCCCGGCACGCCGAGGTGCTGACCCTGCATTATTACGACGGCATGAAGCTGTCGGAAATCGCCCGCCTGCTGAACGAGCCGCCGAGCACAGTGCGCAGCCGGTTTGCCAAGGCCAAAAAGCGGCTGACTGAGCAGCTCAAGGTCAAGGGGATCGACAAATCCCTGTACAGCGGCAGCGCGTCCACCATGATCGCGGTCTGCCTGCGCTCCCTGATCGGGACCGACGTCCTCAGCGCCGCCACCGCCCAGCGGATGCTGGACGACATCCTGGCCGGGCGGCACGGGCAGCTGGGGGAAGCCGCCTATAAGCTGCTGGAAAAGCAGCGGAACCGGGCGATCCTGCGGGCGGTATCGCTGCTCATGGCGCTGACCGTGGGGGTCACCTGCCTCACCTTCGTGATCCTGAACGTCATCCCGTGGGGGAGCTTTCCCTCCCTGCCCGCCGGTCCGGCCGGCCAATCGTCCACCCTGCCGAGCGGAGGCAGCGGCTCCTCCGGCGCCGGCATAACCGACGGGCGCATCACAACGGCCGGCGGCACCACGGATCCCTCCTCCACCAAGAACGGGACTACGGCGGAGCAGACGTCCTCCGGCACGAGCGGCAGCGCCTCCACAACCAAGCCCAGCACGTCCAGGCCCTCCTCTTCCGGCACCACAACCACCGCCGCACCGCCCGCCGCCTTTGTCCCCGATTACCGCCCCGGCCAGGCCAACACCGCTATGCGCAACCCCATCTGGCGGGCGCTGCTGCGGAACAGCGGAAGGGGATACCTTGACTGGCAGGACGAATGGGTTTACTGCTTTACAGGCCCCCAAAACAACTACAAATTCCGCCGGGACGGCACCGGCGGGAAAATCCCCCTCTCCTCTCCCGAGGGGGACGGCATCGTGGCCCCGATCGTCTATGGCGACTGGATTTATTTCATAAAGGACGGCTCGACGGCGCTCAAGCGGCTGCGGACCGACGGGGCGGTCGTTGAAACCCTGGTGGAAGCGCCGGCGGGAAAATATATTTCCGGATTCCTTTTGCAGGACGGCCGGCTGCTTTATACGGTGGACTGGCAGGATTCGTTCGGCGTAGCCCACTATGAGCAGCACGCCTATTCCTTGGCTGCTGGGAAAGACGAACGCCTGGCAGGCTTCGGCAACTATTCCTTATCCGACTGCTTCCTGGTCCAAGACTGGGTGATCCGCCTTCCGCCGCATGGCAGTATGTCGCACCCCACCGCCTATTCTCTAAAGGACGGCGAGGCTGTTCTCTTTACGAACCTGCGGGAGGTGCTGGACGGCTTGCAGTGCGCCGTCGATTGGGATCCATTTATAGAGAAATGCGGCTACCTTCCCGTCAGCCTTTTGGGAGACAGGCTGTATACCGTCAGCGGCCATTACATCGACTTTTCCGCGGATACGCTCCGCATCCGGCAGGGCCTCGCCTTCAGCAAATCCACCGTGCCGGAAGGGACGCTGGTGCAGGTGGAATTTGCGGACGAAGCCAACGGCCGGCTGGCGGTGACGCTGTACGACGAGGACGGCGTCTACCCCGAATCCATGCGCTGGTATTCGGAAAAGAGCGGCTGGGGCGCGGAACTGCCGGCGGCGCTGATGCGGAATTCGCAGTATCAGACCTACCAGACCAGCGGGGACGGCTATGTATTCTCCACCACCGAGGACGGCGCCTGGTTTTCCTGCCGGATGGACGGCTCCGACTATCGGGAATATCCCTTTTCGTGAGGGCTTGGCGGCCGCAGCGGCTCACCGAACCGGCAAAAGGGGAACGGCATGGCCTTTAAGCCATGCCGTTCCCCTTTTGTGCAGCCGTCTTGTACCCTGGCCGCTTCGCTTTACGCCGGCTTTACGCCTACTTCACGCCTACTTCACCGACGTCTTATGCATGAGCAGCCAGCGGGCGGCCAGCAGCAGGCCGATTCCCGCCGCCAGATCCACCAGGCCGCTGCCAAGGCCGATGGTCATCCCGCTGATCAGGGCCCCCGACGTGTTCGCGGCGGAAAGCTCCACCAGGGAGCCGAGCATCAGGTCCGTGGTAAAGGAAACGCCGGCCTCCCCGATCCGCAGCCCGGCGGGGATCAGCAGCATCCCCGCCAGCTCCAGCAGGCCGACGGCGAAATTCGCGACGAGGTAAAAGACAAAGGCAAAGGCGACGTTATTGCGCAGGAAAGCCCGGGTATTCGCCAGGGTAACGGCGAAATACAGTTCCCCGAAAAACGCCAGCAGCTGGATGAAAAACAGCACCACGCCGCAGATTACCAACGGCGTCATCCCCTGGCCAAAGAGGGCGTCGGCAAGCGGCGCCAAATCCGCGTCGTTCAGGTAAAGGACGCCGGCCGCGGCCAGGACGGCCGCCAGGACGCTGACCGCTATCCAGAGATAGGCGGCGATCAGCTTGGACAAAATCAGCTGCCCCTTGCTGACCGGCAGGGTCTGGGCGAGGTATCCCTCCGCCCCGAAAAGGCCCTTATGATACCGCAGGACGGCCAGCACCAGCGCCAGGACCACCACCGCCGCCGCCCCCAAGACCAGCAGGACCGAGATGGTCGCCTGCACCTGGACGATCTTCAGCGCCTTGGCCAGCATGCCGATCAAAAAGGCGCCCGCCATCCCCACAAATACCGCGGGCAGCAGCTTCGCCCCCGCTTTGGCTTCGTATTTCAGCAGTTTGCCTAGCATTTGAACACCTCCCGGAAATACTGGTCAAGCGATTGGCCGGTCCGCTCCCGCAGGGCGTCCGCGCTCTCGCATGCCAGCAGCCGGCCGTAGCCCATCAGGAGGATGTCGTCAAAAATGCGCTCGACATCGTAAATCAGATGGGTGGAAAGGAGCACGGTGGAATTTTCGCTGTAATTTTTGAGAATGATATTAAGGATCGAATCCCGCGCAGCGGGATCAACGCCGCTGAGCGGCTCGTCCAGGATATACAGCTTAGCGGCGCGGGACATCACCAGGATAAGCTGCAGCTTCTCCTGCATCCCCTTGGACATGGATTTGAGCTTCTGGCCCTCTTCCAGGTGGAAGCGGCCCAGCAGCTCCCGCGCCTTGGCCGCGTCAAAATCCGCGTAGAAGTCCGCAAACATCCGGATCGCTTCCCCCGCCTTGACCCCGTCGCCGAGGTAGGTTTTTTCGGGCAGGTAGGCCACGATCGATTTGGTATACACATCCGGTTGGTGCCCGTCAATCGATACCTGCCCATCGTAATCGCCGATCAGCCCGGCCAGGATCTTGAACAGGGTGGTCTTCCCGCAGCCGTTCGGCCCCACCACCCCGACAATCCGGCCGGCCTGCACCGACAGCGTCAGATGGTCAAGCACCGGCTGACGGTCGTACCGCTTGCATAAGCCGTTGACCTCAAGTATTGCGCTCACAACAATTCTCCCTTCTGGTTGCTTTGAGTTGCTTCTGGTTGCTTTGAGCTGCTTCTTGCTCTTTCTTACGGACAGCCTTGGCCCTCCGTGCCTTTGCACGGGATCACGGCCCCTGGGCCTCCCCGGCCTCCTCCAGCTGGGCGGCGGCCGTCTCAAGGAACCGGCGGATTTCGCCGCGGGTGCAGCCCAGCCCGGCCATCCGGCGCAGGAAGGCTTCCGTTTCCCGGCGCGCCATCTCCTCCCGCACCCGGCCGATCAGGGCCGTGTCCGCGGTGATGTACCGCCCGGCGGTCCGCTCGCTGTACAGCAGGCCCTCCCGCTCCAGCTCGGACAGGGAGCGCTGCATGGTGTTGGGGTTGACCCCGAATTCCAGCGCCAGGTCCCGCACGGGCGGGACCCGTTCCCCGGCCCGCCATTCGCCCGCGGCGATCCTGCGGCGGATGCGGTCCATGATCTGCAGGTAGATCGGTCGGCTGTTTTCATAGGGACAGGAATCCTGCGATGAAGCCATAGCGCACCTCCTTTTGTATTATTGTATTATTTACATAGTACAATAATACACCCATTTTCCTTTTTGTCAAGAGGTTTTTTGTTTTGCTTCAAACGATGAAGTATAATGAAGTAAACGACAGATCGGAATTTGTATGGTGAAAGATAAACCGGAAGTCTTGTGTGGGAGTTGAAAATTGAATTTTCGGATATTGTTTTGCTGAATGCCGAATTAAAAAAATATAAATCACGTTACCATATTAAGTACATAAATGAGAAAACAGCGTGCATTGAACCGCCGGGAGAATGCTGTCTGACTGAAAATATGAAAAGGCAGACAAAGCAATGTATTGAGCGGTATTATACGGAGAAAAATGCAGAAGTGGTTTTTTCAGATGATTTTTTATATTTCCATCTGGAAGATATTTAAACGGAATGCCGGTTGAGGCCGGCGTGCATAAATGCATAAATTCCGGAAAGCGCGGAAAAATAGGGCTATTCCCCGCTCTGCGGGAAATTCTGCGAGAGGAGCGTTTTTCATGGAGGTTACCGGGCAGGAGTACCGGCAGATGAACAAGCAGACGGCCCCCAAATCGCCGGTGCTGAAAAACTGCGTCAAAGCGTTTTTGATCGGCGGGCTGATCTGCGCCCTGGGGCAAGGGATCGTCAACCTGGTGCAGAACGCGGGTATTGATCTCAAGACCGCGCGGATGGTCTGCTCAATCACCCTGATTGCGGCCAGCGCGGTCCTGACGGCCCTGAACGTGTACGACAACATCGCCAAGCACGCGGGGGCAGGGACGCTGGTGCCCATTACCGGCTTTGCCAACGCCATCGTCTCCCCGGCCATTGAGTTTAAAAGCGAGGGGCTGATCGTGGGGCTGGCGGCCAAGATGTTCACCATCGCGGGGCCGGTCCTGGTATACGGCATCACCGCATCGATCCTGTACGGGCTGGTGCTCAATCTCCTCCAGCTCTTTCAGTAGCGGGAAAGGCGAATCCCCCTCGCCTAGGGGGACGCGCGCCGCAAGGAGGCGCGCCAGATGGGCAGGGCGGGATTCCACACGAAGGAAACGACCGGATGACGGGAAAGGCGGGAAGCAACGATGCCGGAGCGCAAAGGGCAGTATACGGTGACCCTCTCCTCCCGCCCCACCATCTTAGGCTATGCGGCCGTGGTGGGCAAGCGGGAGGGGCAGGGCCCTCTGGGCCGGTATTACGACATGATCTTTGAGGACACCACTTTGGGGGAAAAAACCTGGGAAAAGGCGGAAAGCGCCTTACAGCGGGAGGCGTTTACCCGGGCGATGAACAAGGCGGGGATGTCCCCCTCCCAGCTCCATTACCTGTTCGCGGGCGACCTGCTCAACCAGAGCATCGCCTCCACCTTCGGGATGCGGGAATACGGGGTGCCGATGCTCGGCCAGTTCGGCGCCTGCTCGACCATGGCGCAGACCCTGGCCCTCTCCGCGATCTTTGTGGACAGCGGCGCGGCGGATTTGTGCTGTGCGCTCACCTCCTCCCACTTCTGCTCGGCGGAGCGGCAGTTCCGCTTCCCGCTGGAGTACGGCGGGCAGCGGCCCCAGACTTCCCAATGGACGGCGACTGCCGCCGGCGCGGCGGTGGTCGGCATGGGCGGCAGCGGCGTCCGGGTGGCGGCGGCCACCATCGGGCGGATCACCGACCTGGGCATCACCGACGCCAACAATATGGGCGCGGCGATGGCGCCCGCAGCCGCGGATACCCTGGCGGCCTTCTTTGAGGATACCGCCACCAAGCCGGACGACTACGACCTGATTATCACCGGCGACCTGGCCGCCGTGGGGAGCGATCTGCTCCGCCAGCTCAGTGAACGGAAGGGCTATCCGCTCGGCGCCAATTACACCGACTGCGGGCTGCTGATCTATGACCGCAGCAAGCAGGATGTCCACGCGGGCGGCTCGGGCTGCGGCTGCTCGGCGGCGGTCCTCTGCTCCTACCTGCTGAAAAAAATGGAGCTGGGGGAGCTGAAAAGCATCCTGTTCATCGGCACCGGCGCGCTGATGTCCACCACCTCCTCCCAACAGGGGGAGAGCATCCCCGGCATCGCCCACCTGGTACACCTGGTCGCCGGAGGGGCATAGCCCTTCTGCCGGCTTCAAGGAACCCGGGCCGCGGCGCCGGCTGACCGGACCCGCGTGAAAAATTTCTTTTGGTGTTTTTCCGGGATACACCTCCGGCAGCCCTTATTGGGAAAGGGAACCCCCTTTCCGGCACAAATTATACAGGCGGAAGCGGCCGCGGCCGCTTCCGCCTGCTTTTCATCCGCCGCGATATGGAGAAAACGTGCATTCCCCGTCCGCACAAGCACGCCGTTCCCGCGGCTTCTTTCCCGTTTTATCCCCTTTTCCGCCTCCGGATTTCCTGCGCCCCTCCTCATCCGCCCTCTTGACAGGTACCCATATATTGATTATAATGGAGCGCGTACCCCAACGAGGACACAATATATAGTGTATACTTTTCCACCGCCGGTGGAAAAGCTGTGGAAATGTGGAATGTACCGAATTTGAGGAATTTTGAGGAGGCACCCGCAATGATCACCACCATTATCAAGCGCGACGGACGCACCGCGTCCTTTGATTCCGAAAAGATCGCCAGTGCGATCTATAAGGCGGCCCAAGCCATCGGCGGACACGACTACCGCACCTCACAGTACCTGGCGGACCAGGTGGTGGACAAGCTGTCCGCTAACGCC
Source organism: Candidatus Avimonas faecium (assembly GCA_904419005.1). Lineage (GTDB taxonomy): Bacteria > Bacillota > Clostridia > Oscillospirales > Acutalibacteraceae > Avimonas > Avimonas faecium. The sequence goes on from CAJFQI010000043.1 coordinate 14,336, forward strand.
GGCGGGAAAGCCCCCACGGTGGAGCAGGTGCAGGATATGGTGGAAAAGGTGCTGATTGAAAACGGCCACGCCCGCACCGCCAAGGAGTTCATCCTCTACCGGGCGGAGCGCTCCCGCGTACGGGAGATGAACACCCGGCTGATGAAAACGCTGGAGGATCTGACCTTCAAGGACGCCAAGGACAACGACGTCAAGCGGGAAAACGCCAATATCGACGGGGACAGCCCAATGGGCACTATGCTCAAATACGGCTCAGAGAGCGCCAAGCAGTTCTACGAAATGTTTGTGCTCAACCCCAAATACTCCGAGGCCCACCGCAACGGGGATATCCACATCCACGACCTGGATTTCCTCACCCTGACCACCACCTGCTGCCAGATCGATCTTGACCGGCTGTTTGAGGGCGGCTTTTCCACCGGCCACGGCTTCCTGCGGGAGCCGAACGACATCGCCAGCTATTCGGCGCTGGCCTGCATCGCCATCCAGTCCAACCAGAACGACCAGCACGGCGGGCAGAGCGTGCCGAACTTTGACTACGCGATGGCCAAGGGGGTGGCCAAAACCTACCGCCGCGTCTACCGGCAGAACCTGGCCCGCGCGCTGGAGCTGCTGGCCGATTCGGCGGACAGCGAGGCCGACGCCAAGGCGGTCATGGACGCCGCCTCCGGCCAATGCGGGGCGCAGCCGGACCTGGCGGACGGCAACGGCTACCGCGAGGCGGAAGCCGGCGTGCTGGCCGAACGGCTGGGCGACCCGGCGCTCGCGGGCAAGGTTCAGAAATTCGTCCGCAAGCGCGCCGTGGCCGAAACCGACCGCGCCACCTACCAGGCCATGGAGGCGTTTGTACATAACCTCAACACCATGCATTCCCGCGCCGGCGCGCAGATCCCCTTCAGCTCGATCAACTACGGACTGGACACCACGCCGGAGGGGCGGATGGTGATCAAAAACGTGCTGCTGGCCACCGAAGCGGGGCTGGGCAACGGCGAAACCCCCATCTTCCCCATCCACATCTTCAAGGTCAAGGACGGCATCAACTACAACGAAGGGGAGCCGAACTACGACCTGTTCAAGCTGGCCTGCCGGGTCAGCGCCAAGCGGCTGTTCCCCAACTTCTCCTTTATTGACGCCCCCTTCAACCTCAAATACTACCGTGAGGGGGAGCCGAACACCGAGGTGGCGTATATGGGCTGCCGTACCCGCGTAATGGCCAATTCCTATGACCCGGACCGCGAGGTGGTGTTCGGCCGCGGCAACCTCTCCTTCACCTCGGTCAACCTCCCCCGGATCGCGATCCGCAGCCACGGGAGCGTCGAATGGTTCTTTGAGGATCTCGACCGCAAGATCGACCTCATCATCGGCCAGCTGCTCGAACGCTTTGAAATCCAGTGCAAGAAAAAGGTGCGCAACTACCCCTTCCTGATGGGGCAGGGGATCTGGATCGACTCGGACAAGCTCGGCCCGGACGACGAAGTGCGGGAGGTGCTCAAGCACGGCACCCTGACCCTGGGCTTCATCGGCCTGGCAGAATGCCTCAAGGCCCTGATCGGCGCGCACCACGGCGAAAGCCGCGAGGCCCAGAACCTCGGCCTGGAGATTGTGGGCTACATGCGCAAGCGCATGGACGAAGCGAGCAAGCAGTACGGCTTGAACTTCTCCCTGATCGCCACCCCGGCGGAGGGCCTCTCCGGCCGCTTTGTCCGGATGGACAAGGCAAAATACGGGGTTATCCCCGGCGTGACCGACCGGGAATACTACACCAACTCCTTCCACGTGCCGGTGTATTACGACATCAGCGCGTTCGACAAGATCGCGATCGAGGCGCCCTATCACGAGCTGACCAACGGCGGCCACATCACCTATGTGGAGCTGGACGGCGATCCCACCACCAACCTAGAAGCCTTTGAGGCGGTCATCCGCGCGATGAAAGAGGCCGGCGTGGGCTACGGCTCGGTCAACCACCCGGTCGACCGGGACCCGGTGTGCGGGTATACCGGCATCATTGAGGACACCTGCCCAAAATGCGGCCGCCACGAAGGGGACGGCAACCCGGATTTTGAGCGGATCCGCCGGATCACCGGCTACCTGGTCGGCACCCTTGACCGCTTCAACGACGCCAAGTACGCCGAGGTGCGGGACCGCGTCAAGCACTCCCTCGGCACCGGCAAGGGCGCGATGGAGCAGATCTAAGGCGCTTTTCCTCGCGCTCCCACACCTTCCTTTGCTTTCTAGCGGGAGAGACGCGGAACCATTTCTCCCCATCACGGACAAGCAGCAGGCCGGCGGGCGGTCCCCCGGCCTGCTGTTTTGCCGCAGACGTCCCGAAGGAGGAAAACGCATGACAAGCGAAAAGGCCCCCGTCCCGTCCGTCATCCGCCTGGCCGGCGTGATCCGGGAGTCGATCGTCGACGGCCCCGGCATCCGTTTTGTCGTCTTCACCCAGGGCTGCCCCCACGGCTGCCCCGGCTGCCACAACCCCGCCACCCATGACCCGCGCGGCGGCTACGACAGCGGAATCGACGGCCTGGTCGCCGCTTTTCAGAAAAATCCGATGCTCCAGGGCCTCACCCTTTCGGGCGGGGAGCCCTTTGCGCAGGCATATGCCTGCGCTGCGCTGGCCGGGCGGGTCCACGCGCTGGGCAAGGATGTGGTGGCCTTCACCGGCTACACCTTGGAGCAGCTCCTGCGGGGAGCCACGCCCGAAAACGGCTGGAGGATGCTGCTCAAGGAAACCGACATCCTGATTGACGGCCCCTTCCTCCTTGCGCAAAAGACGCTCACCCTCCCCTTCCGCGGCTCCCGAAACCAGCGGATGCTGGACGTCCCCGCCTCCCTTGAGCAAGGCAAGGCGGTGGAGATCGTGCGGGGCTAAGGGATAAGCAGATGCCCCGTATCAATCGGCCTTCCGCGGAACGCCGGAGCTCCCTCCCGAATGCCGAAGGGCCCAGGAAACCGGGAGCAAAAAGCTCAGGGGAAAAGCCGGGAACCGCCAATGCGGCCTTCCCGGCTGCTTTTCTTTTCCGGAGGGGCAGATGCCGGCCCTATGCCCCCCTCGGGCGGAGGCCGAAACGGGCCCCGGCGGCACAGGCGCGGGCGTTTTCCCCTGCGGCTCGGCCGCTCTGCATGACCCAAGGGGGGAGCAACAGCCGCAGCGCCTTCTCGTGCAAGCCCTCCTCCGAATCCCCCCCTGTTTCCCTTGCCTTGGCGGGGATTTGGCGATATAATAAGGTATTGGTTTACCCCCGGCTGCCCGGCGTTTTCCCGCCCTGCGCGCGCCGTACGGCCCACAAAAAGGAGGATTTCCGATGACCGAACCCGTCTACCGCCTCCAGATCCCGGAGGGATACGTCCCATCGCTGGACATCCTGGAGACTGAAAAAGCCATCAAGCTGTTAAAGGATACCTTTGAAGACGAGCTGGCCCGCGCGCTGCATCTGACGCGGGTATCCGCCCCCCTCTTCGTCCTGCCCGAAACCGGGCTCAACGACAACCTCAACGGCGTTGAGCGCCCGGTGGCCTTTGACATCAAATACCAGGGCGGCAAAATCGCGGAGGTGGTGCACTCCCTAGCCAAGTGGAAGCGCTTCGCCCTCAAGCGGTACGGCTTCGCCCCCGGCACCGGCCTGTACACCGACATGAACGCCATCCGCCGGGATGAGGTTACCGACAATGTCCACTCCCTGTATGTCGACCAGTGGGACTGGGAACGGGTCATCACCGCCGACCGGCGCAATCCAGAGTTCCTAAAGAAAATTGTCCGCAAAATCTACGGCGTTTTCCGGGCCGTGCAGGAAAAAATCCAGGCGCAGTACCCCTTTTTGGACAGCTCGCTGCCGGAGGAGGTCGCCTTCCTGACCACGCAGGAGCTGGAGGACCGCTATCCGGAGCTGACCCCGGCGCAGAGGGAAAACGCCGCCGCCAAGGAATACGGTGCGGTGTTCCTGATGCAGATCGGCGGCAAGCTCCGCTCGGGCCGGCCGCACGACGGCCGTGCGCCGGACTACGACGACTGGTCGTTGAACGGCGACCTGCTCTTTTACTATCCCATCCTCGACCGCGCCCTTGAGATGTCCTCAATGGGCATCCGGGTGGACGCCGCCTCCCTGGCCGCGCAGCTCAAGGAAGCGGGCTGCGAGGAGCGCGCCTCCCTCCCCTTCCAGAAGGCGCTGCTCGCGGGGGAGCTGCCCCTCACCATCGGCGGGGGGATCGGGCAGTCCCGCATGTGCCTGTTCTTCCTGGGCAAGGCCCATATCGGGGAGGTGCAGTCCTCCGTCTGGCCGGAGGCCATGCATCAGGAATGCGACCGGGCCGGCATCCCCCTGCTGTAGTTTACAGCAACCCGCTATGGACGGCCGGAAGGGGTCTCGCCCCCTTCCCTGCCCCCCCCGGCGGGCTCCTTGCCGCCGCTTTTTCAGGCAAGGAGGCAGCGGAGCCATGGCAGCTGGAATCCCCCCTGCAAACGCAGCGGTTTGCAGGGGGGATTTTTGCGGCGCCGCACGTTTTTGCACCGCGTGATCGGGCGGCAGAATTGATTTCGCCGGGAAAGGGCGCTATAATGGATAAAAATGAAAAGTCCGCCTATCCCGGCGCGGGGAGGGCGGAGAAAAGGAGAAAACGGGAATGCCTACCAATCTGCCGCCCATTCCGGCCCAGCCCTTTCCAGGCGAGCCGGCCGGGCTTCATGAAGCCGGCGAACCGCTGGTAGAGCTCAGCGGGTTCGTCCACGGCCGGCTGGACGTCCAGATGGCTTATTGCCGGCAGGGCATCCCCCACGCGATCCCGACTGCCTGGCTTCGGCAGGGGGCGGCGGAACGGCTGCAAAAGGCCCTGGACCAGCTGCCGGAGGGGTACGGCCTGCGGATTTTTGACGCCTGGCGTCCCCTTGCCGTCCAGCAGGCGCTGTTTGACGCCTATGCCGCCCGGGTGCGGGAGGAAACGCGGGGGATGTGCCTGTCGGAGGAGGATTTCCTCCTCCGGGTCCGGCAATTTGTGTCGCTCCCTTCAACCGACGTCCGCCATCCCAGCGCACACAATACCGGCGGGGCGGTCGATCTGACCCTGATCGGTCCGGACGGCCAGGAACTGGACATGGGGACGGGCTTTGACGATTTTACCGCGGCGGCGCATACGGCGGCACTGGAAGCGGGCGGGGACTCCGAAGCCCGGGAAAACCGGCGGCTCCTGTACGCCTGCATGACCGCCGCCGGCTTCACCAACCTGCCCACCGAATGGTGGCACTACGATTACGGCGACGCCTTCTGGAGCTATTACACCGGTGAACCGGCCTTATATACAGGAATTTTAGAGGGGGATGACCAATATGGAAAATAAGGCAAATCCCGGTCACAAGGGCAAGGCCAATAGGCGGACCCACAGCCTGCGCACGATCACCGTGATGCTGGCGCTGATTACGGCAGCGGTCTGGCTGATCCTCCTTTTGGTAAAGTACATCGTGTCGGGTGTGGATCTGGCGTCGCTGTTCGACGACATCCTGGCCAACATCCTGGGGATCCTCCCGCCGATTATCCTGTTCAATTTCCTGTACGAATACCTGACCAAGGAGCATGTCGCCGACGAGATGACCGAGCAGATCACCCAAACCCTGATGAGCAACCCACAGACGATTGACCTGTTTGACGAGCAGCCTAAAAAGGATTTTGTCCGCGCCACCATCCAGACCCTGGTCGGGGAGGAAGAAAGCGAAATGGTCTACGGCGTTGTGGAGCCGTATCTCAGCCAGCATTACAATATCCGCCGCTTCTTCCGCTACAGCATTACGCTGCGGGATTACGCGGACCATCCCCTCTTCCCGGCCGAACGGTACATGCGGGTATACGAGGACCTGAAGTACAAAAAGCACTATATCGGCGACAACATCTTGGGGCAGGAATTCCAAATCGGCTTTTTTGTCAGCAACGCGGAGCTTGACCGCGAGCTGCATAAGCGGACCTTCCTGTTCCGGGAAAACCTCACCATTGACGAACAGGAGCTCGACGTGATGGCCGCCTGGGATGACAGCGAGAAAAAGGCCTTTGTCCAAGAGGAAATGTCCCTGCAGATTTTTATTGACGACCTGCCCTGTATTCTGGAAAACGTCGTGATTGACGTCAACGGCATCCTGCTTGACCTGCGCTCCAGCCACCGCCTGGACAAGCAGGAGCTGAAAATCGAGATCATGTTCAACATGCCGCAGCGCAAAGGCTACAGCGAATTCCTGGTGTCCATCAACGAGCCTACCTATTCGCCGAACATACAGCTCTCCTACCCGGAAAGCACGATGCAGGTGACCATGTTCCCCTTCCTAAACGACGGCGACGAATGCCTGGTTCAAAACGCCATGCGCAATACCGGAAGCTGCGATATCTACCTTCAGGAAAAGTGGATTTACCCAATGAGCGGTGTCGTGTTTATTATCCAGGATAAGAAAAAATCTGCTGCCCAGTAAAAGCGCCCAGCCTTCTTCCGCCTCCTGCCAAGCCTCTGGCTTCGTGCCTGGCTTCGGCAGGGGGATTTTTTCTGTTTTTAAGGAGTTCCCCGGCGCAGGTGGAAAGGGGCAGGGCCTTGAAAATAGGCGGTCCGTCCAAACGGTGGTATTTTGTCACTAGCAAACGGCGCAATTGCCTCAGCCGGCCCTTTGCCCGCCCTATATTTCCCGCCTGATTCGCCCCTTTTCAAGCAGATCGGGAACTTCACGCTTCCTGGGCGCCGCAAGCCAAGGGCTCTCAGTCGTAAGACGCCCTGGAAAGCCGTTATACCGGCCGGCATCAGCAGTTGCTGCGTCGGTATCCTCACCCAGCGGCACACACCGGCCATCCGATGCATCGCCGCCCGGCATGGCCCCAAGCTGCAAACTGGGGCCATGCTATTCTTGGCCTGCATTTCTGGCTTTTGGGCCGCCCAAGCCTTTGGAATATCCCCAGCCGTGCCGGAGTCATCGCTTCCTAAGTAAAATAGAAAAAGAAGCGCCAAAAGAAACTCTTTCGGCGCTTCTTTTATGTTGGCATCTGCTTATCTTCCCAGGCCGCTTCCAGCCAAGTATTGTCAGCGCAAGTGAGCTTAACTGCCGTGTTCGGGATGGGAACGGGTGTACCCTCACCGCCATCGACACCAACTATGGCTCCCCCAGTTGGACTCGAACCAACGACACCGCGGTTAACAGCCGCGTGCTCTACCGACTGAGCTATGGAGGAATATAAAATGTCGGCATCTGCTTATCTTCCCGGGCCGCTTCCAGCCAAGTATTGTCAGCGCAAGTGAGCTTAACTGCCGTGTTCGGGATGGGAACGGGTGTACCCTCACCG
>CAJFQI010000044.1 GCA_904419005.1 Candidatus Avimonas faecium
GCCTTGGTCGCTGTGGAGCTGCAACTCCGCAGCGACCCTCTTTTTCTCTTTTCTCATGGCGAAACGAATGGTGTCCAGCACCAGATTCACCGTCTGCTGAGTCCCTGTTTTGTAGGCCACAATGCTGTTGTCGTAGAGGTCACGGATCATAGAGAGATACAGCACACCTTGCCTGGTATGGATGTAAGAAATATCGGTTACCCATTTGCTGTTGGGTCTGTCTGCATGAAATTCCCTGTTGAGCAGATTCTCGTATTTGTGAAGCTGTTGGCCCATCTGCTGCCACTTCTCTCTGACTTTTTCCTGCACTTATCATTGCCTTGATCTCTGGCAGCAGTTCCTGTATATGTGTGTAATTTCTTTTGCTCATAAAATTACCCCCTGATGTAGTCTATTTTCCTACATCAGGGGGCTCTTTGTCTATTGTCCGTTTTTTCTGGTCCTGTTTATTATCCGAGGGGGTATCGGTTTTCAAGCTGCGAAGACGCCGCTTTTCATCAGCGCCGGCGTTTAGGCCGATGCATTCGCGGGCCCGTGATTCTGCGCGCTCAGTTGGCGGAGAACCGTTCCGATATCTTGATTGATGCAAATGGCCTGCTTTTCTATTTCGTTCGGGCAAACCGCCTCGCCGTCGTTGATGCAGGTGTACAGCGCCTGCGGATTTGCCGCTGTCATCCGCCAAAAGGGGTACTTGATGATGACTGGGGTGTTGTACCCCACGCCAAGCTCTAAGAACAGCACCCGCGCATTCTTCCTGGCACGCAGGAAACGTTCGTAGCGTTCCGCCGCCAGATGCCAGCCCTCGTCCTCCACAAATTGATTGTCTGAACGCAGGTTCATGGTCATCGGCCTGCCGCAATGGGGGCAGGCGGGGAGCAGGGAAGAGGGGATCCGCCCGTCCTTCTGCTGTTCCAGCATCCGACGGACGGTTTTTTCGTTGTCAAAGGTTTCGCTGCGGCAGGGCTTGCTGCATTGGAAAAGGCCGTAATCGCCCTGGGTGTAGAACAGGCGCTCCTTGTCAAACCCCGCTTTCTGGAAGCAATGGTCAACGTTCGTGGTAATCACGAAATAATCCTTGTCTTTTACCAGCGACAGCAAATCTTGATAGGTGGATTTCGGCGGATCCACATAGCGGTTGCAGTAAATAAACCGGCTCCAGTACGCCCAGCGCTCTTCGGGCGTCGGATAGGGGTAAAAGCCTCCGGAGTACATATCGTGAAAGCCATACTTTTCCTCAAAGTCGGAGAAATACCGCTGAAAGCGCTCCCCGTCGTAGGTAAACCCCGCCGACGCTGAGAGGCCGGCGCCGGCGCCGATTACAACGGCGTCCGCCTTGTCCAGCGCGCTTTTCAGCCTATTCCTCTGCTCCGAGCAGCCTGCGGTAGATGCGTTCATCGCTCTGCTTAAAAACATTGAAAATCACCTCTATGTGGCTGTGTGTCTGCTCCTTGTATTCCTGCACCGTCTGTATGGCGATTTCCGCCGCCTGATCGGGGGGAAAATGGAATTCTCCGGTGGAGATGCAGCAGAACGCGATGCTTTTTATCCCGTTTTGTTCGGCAAGCGCAAGGCAGGAGCGGTAGCAGGAGGCGAGCTGCGCCCACTCCCGCTTTGTCAAGCGGGCTCCCACAATCGGTCCCACGGTGTGAAGCACGAATCGGCAGGGGAGGTTGAACCCTGGCGTTATCTTCGCACCGCCGGCTTCCTCTTCGCGGCCCTGCAGCCGCATCTGCTGCGCACAGGCCAGCCGGAGCTGTATCCCGGCAAAGGTGTGGATGGCGTTGTCTATGCAGCCGTGGCATGGGAGGAAGCAGCCCAGCATCCGGCTGTTGGCGGCGTTGACAATGGCGTCGCATCGCAGGGTGGTGATATCGCCGCGCCATAGATAAAGGCCGTCCCGCACCGGACGCAGGGTGTGAAAATCCGTAACGCCCTTTTCCGCGGTTTCCTGCTGCAAATAGGCGTCCTGTACGGCCAAAAACTCCCCGCTGGCCGGCAGGGGAGTACGGACGTTGAAGAGCGAACGCAGCAGGGCCTTCTGCTCCTGTTCATCCGCCGGAATGCTCCGGTTTGAAAGTTCCGGCCTTTCATGAAGCAGCGATTCCAATAGGAAACGCCTTCTTTCGGCCTGCGTCATAGGATTCCCGCCTTTCAACGGTAAGGCCGGGAGCTTCCGCAGCAGCTCCGCCGGCCGCCTGAACGCGGATGCCGTCCTTGCCTTTTGGTTTGCTGTGCCGGCAGACAGGGCAGCGCCGGCTTGGACGGCCCTGCTATTGTTATGGAGAGCTTTCCAGCCGCGGGTGCCCCTCTCTGTACTTCTTATTTTACCGGCTTTTGCTCTCTTTGCAAGACGGCACTTTTTGGTTACCCAGTTACCTCCTGGTGGCTTTGTCTCCGGTGCCGGCGCCATGCGCATTCCGCAGCCATACCATGAGCATGGCCGCGCAAAATGGAGGCCGGCCATAAACGGTCGGGCTCCATTACTTAGCGCGACATGCGGCGGAACAACGTGCCTATGCTTCCCGCGCGGCCGCCTTTTGGCATGGCGCTCCTTATAGATGCGGCCGGTCAGGATCACGGCGACGGCAAAACGTCAGGTGGCCGGAGACCGGCATCAAATACAATACGCCGTCCAGCCCGAAGAAAAGGAGGAACAGCAGGGCGAAGCCAACGCCGAAGGCAATCTCGCGGACCATCAAGAGCATGACCGACATGGCCGCCTTGCCCAGCGCCTAAAAAAGCAGGCCTTGTTGACGCAGGCGGAGACGATCATGCGCAGGTAAATGCGGAACGCCCGGACGGCAAAGCCGGTATAATAGACGCTTTTGATCCGTCCCGCCCCCCAAAAAACTGGTTTGTATTGGCTTCCATCCCCTTTCCGCCTTCCAAAAGATAGGGGAGATAAACAGCGTGCGGCCAAGACGCTTGCCGGATTCCCGCGTCCTGGCCGCACATCGCTGTCAGTTCAGGTAATCTCCCACCGGGCTGGTGTTATATTGTTTGACGATCTTTAAGATGATTGAGCCGTCCGGCTGAACGTCCTGCTCCAAAATCTTATACTTTGTACGGCTGCGCTCCAAATTGGCCTTATATTGCTCCACCTCCCGTTCTACCTGCTTGACCGCCCAGTCGTGTGCCGCGTCTTCCTTCAGCAGGAAATGCAGTGTTTGACAAATACAGGCCGCTTTTACACGTTTCATAGGGTCTTCGTCTCCTGTTCTAAAAAATAAACGTGCAGCGAACAACTGGATTTACGCTGTTCGCTACACGTTCTTCATCAAAAATTATACGGAATTACGCCGCTTTTTTCAAAGGGAGTTTTGCACAAAGGGCTTCGCGGTTTTTTCATTACAAATGATTATACCCCTTTATATTCTTCCCCCTGAAACCGCGGACAGAGTCCGGCCTCCGGCAGAGCAAAGGAAACAGCCGGGGACATTCTGTCCCCGGCTGCTGCTTTATTCTTTGCCCCGCCAAGCCGTATCGCCGTCGTTGATAACCTGCTACCATTGTCAGCAGGTGGGTGCCGCCCGGGACGTTCCTGCTCCCTTCGTCCCAGCCGGGGGAAATCTCCCGGTGGGGAGGTCTGCAATCCGGCCCCGGAGCTAAGCTCCCGAAATCACATTGTAGTAGGGTTATAAGACAGCAGTCCGCGCACAAGGCAGGGAAAAAACGGAATCAAAAGACCGTTAAAGGGCTTCCTCCGGCTCTTCCTCCATCTCTTCAATTTCGTAGAGATCGGAAAGGCGCTCCTCAAAGATATCGGCGATTTCATCAAACAGCTCGTCGTCCTCTATCGGTACGAGCATTTCCCCGTCGTCTTCCTCCGTCACCTGAAGGATAATCAGCTCGCCGTCGTCATTCAGGGTTTCCGCCGGATCGTCGTATACCGGCAGCAGGGCGACATACCGCCCGTCGTCGGTTTCAATGGCATCAATAATTTCAAACTGGTGTTCTTTCCCGTCTTCATCCGCGACGGTTACCAGATCCGCTCCATATTCGTCCGCCATCGCTATCCTTCCTTCCTGTTGCGTTCGGATTCCAGTGCCTCGGGCCTTCCCGTGAAGCTGGTTTCCTTTGGCTATCTCTATTTTACCCTCTCTGTACGGCTTCGTCAAGACCTGTTCGTGCATAGTGAATATTAATAATTGGTTCAAAAATTATTTAAAAAAACTATTGACAAAATAGACTGACGGTGTTATATTATAGATGACAAAAGGAAAGGACAAAGGTGAAAACCAGAAGCCCTTCCTGGAGCCAGCCGGAAGTAAGCGCCGGCTGGGGGAATGGATAAAAGGGGTGATTCCAGTGTACAGCGAAACAGAAAGCCAGCAGATAGCCCGCACCGGGATCATCGGTGTCGGGCGCCTAACGAAAGACCGCCGGTAAAGATCGCAAGGGGAGCCCGTTTTTTCAGTCGAAGATTACGCTTTGTGAAATCTACGATCGCAATGCCTCGGAGACAGCGAGGAACGTTCCCAAATGACAGGATCTGTCAAAGGAATTCATGGCGGAACCTTTCTTGCCGGCGTCGCTGGCGCCGGATGGGGAACTTCAAAAGGCAGAGGAGCCGCAGATGTAGCCCCTTTGCTAGGCAGTGTTTCCCGTTTACAACAAAATATTGATATAGATTTTTCCTTCCCGCAAGGGAAAGGAAGCCAGCAATGGCACCATTCTGAAGTAAAGGATGAGTCCCATGGGCTGAAAAGGCCGTAGTTTGCAAAGGCGTTGCCGAAGAAACCGAAGGTGCAACAGCATTTCGGAATCCGCTTGCATCGGTAATCGGCGGAACAGCTACAGAAGAAAGGTCCCCGCGTCGGATGTTCGGCGCGGGGGCTTTGCTTTGTCAGCGATATCCCTCTGGGTACCGGAAGTCTCCGGAGGGAAACGGGCTTATTCGCGAAATCCGAAAAGAGGAAGGTGCATTCGCGTTTCTTAAAAGTGGAACGGGCAAACGGTTGGGCCGGGCAACCGTTGGTTGCCCGGCCTTTTCCGTGTTGCACATATCTGCTGGATGTGGTATCCTCTAGGAGAAATAGCAAAATATTGGATGTGCGAGGGGGACGTATTGGTTGGATAGTCAAAAAATTGGGCAATACCTTACCGCCAAACGAAAGGCGGCCGGGCTGACGCAAGCCGAGTTGGCCCAGCGCCTGCACCTCACCCGGCAGGCGGTATCCAAATGGGAAGCCGGCAAATCGGTGCCGGATACGCCGACCCTGCTGGAGCTTGCCGGCATTTATGGTGTAACGGTGGAGAAAATCCTTGATGGCGGCGATTCCTCCGCGGCGGGCGGCCCATCCTCCGATCCTCCGCCTGCCGTCCCGATGGCGCCGCCGGCGGCATACATCCCGGGAGAAGCGCCCCCGGTGCCGGCCGGCCGGCCGGCACCGGCGTGTCCCACCTTCCGGCAGGCGGCCGGCTGGCTGCTCTGGCTGCCCGCAGCGGTGTTGGCGGTGCTGTTTGTGTTGATCCCGCTGGGGAAAACCGCCTTTTTTTCATTTACCGATTTTAATGTCTTGGAAGCCCCCGATTTTGTCGGGATGCGGAATTTTGTAAATTGCTGGCAGGATGAATTGTTTCGCCGGGCGGCCCAAAATACCGTAGTGATTCTGCTCTTGGCGGGGGGAGGCACGCTTCTGCTGGGGTGGCTGTTCGGCCACGCGGCGTCCCGGCTCCCCCTGCCGATCGGGCTTGCCGCCGGCCTTTTGCTGGGCCTAGGCTCGCTCAGCGTGCTCACGCCGGGGTGGCTGGGGTATGTTTTTTCCGGCGACCGCTACGGCCTTTTGAACGGGTGGCTCCTGTCTGCTGGAATCATACAGGATCCGGTGATGTGGGCGTCGCCTCAGCACGCCAACGCCCTGCAAATCGCCATCCTGTTTTGTATCTGCCTGGGGCCGTCGTATTTCCTTTTTTATCTTGGCGGCCGGATGGGAAAGGACCGCGCGGCCTGGCATATGGGCGTTACCCTGATCCCCCTGTTCCTGCTGGCGGCATGGCAGGCCCCGGTTTCCGTGACCGGCTTCCCCTCCACCGATTACAGCGCGCATTGGCTCCCCAGTATGCTGTACGACTATGGCTCTATCCGATTTGAAATCGGTGTATCCTGCGCGCTGTTTGTAATGCTGCTGGGGATTTTGGCAGCCTGGATGGTGCAGGGGCATCTGCTGGTGTGGGCCGGCCATCTTCTTGCCAACGCGTTGCGGAAAGGCCGCCGCCCGGCTTGCGGCGCAAGGCCTTGGCACTGGTGCGCGGGATTTTTCGGCCTCTTGGCCAGCCTGGGCGCCTTTTTCCCACCCCTGGTGCTCCTGGCAGGCACGACCAAGCCGTTAGCGGAATTGTTCATTTTCCCTCCGCGCTTTTTTGCAGGCAATCCTACCGCTGAGCCTTTGAGGCAGGCGTTCACGTTGTCCCGTCCGTGGCTGGAAGAACTTCCGCTTTTTCTCTTGGCGGCGATTGTCGGATATATCGTGGTGGTGCTTCCCACCGCCGCCGCTCTTGCCTTCTTCCGCGGCCGGGGAGCGCGGGTGGCGGCCGTTGCCTGGCTGGGGGCCTCTTTGCTGATGCCGCTGCTCCTCATGGCCTCTTTCCCGCTTTCCCCCTTCCCGTCGCTTTTTTATGTCCCATCAACGGGGTCGACCTTTTGGATGTACCTGGCGGCGTATATCTACAGCCCTCTTCTTCCCCTGAATACCCTCCTGAGCGCTTCCTTGATGCGCCGGTGTGTGCAGGGGAGTGCGGATTTTTCCTCCTGCCTGCGGTCAAGAAAGCGGGGGACGGCTTTCGCCGTAGCCGCACTGTTTGCCGGGGCTTCATCTACGTTGTCCCTGCTGTATGCGCTGAATCCGGAGGGGTGTTCTCTGGTGCGGACGCTTACCGGTCTGTTGTCCGGCGGCGGGGTAACGCGGGTGAATGTCGCCTGCGCTCTCGGCCTGATCCTTTTGGCGGCGGGTGTATTTTTCCTGTTCCTTATGCTGCCTGCGGTAGCGGCGGCCAGGATGGCCTCCCACCCGCCGCGTAAGAGGCAAACGGGTGACAGGAAACCGCCCGCCGATATGCCGGACCCTACCTTTTAAGAAACGGCCGGGAGGCTTGAACCTCCCGGCCGTTCGTTGTCCGGCGGCATATTCATTCCTCCTTTTTTGTCGGCTTAGCACGGATTTCCCGGATCCCAATGTACAGCAGGAAAACGCCGAAGATGCGGCGGAGCAGGCCGACTTCGATCATGCCGGCAATCCATGCCGCCAGCAGGGAGGTGGCGGCCCCGGTGGCTGTACACCAGATCACCGTGCGGGTGTCAATCAGCCGGTTTTTGATATGGGAAAGGAGGGCGGCCGGCGCGCAAAACAAAAAATACAGCAGGTTGATGCCTCCTGCCGTATATTGGTTCACGCCTGCCGCGCTGGTGAGGTAGAGGATCAGCAGGGAACCGCCGCCTATCCCGAACCCGCTGAGGATGCCGGTGAGAAGCCCGACCAGGAATTCCAGCACGGCCATCATAGCAGCAGCACCGCCCGGATCCCGCCGTACAGTATCAGCAGCCCGAAGCCCTTGCGCAGCAGGGGAAGCGGCACCCGGCCGAAGATCCTCCCGGCGATAAAGCCGCCGGCCAGCCCGCCGAGCAGCATAGGAAGCGCCTCTGCAAAGTCGATGCCGCCTTTAAGGAAATAGACAATGAGGGAGACAGCCGAGAGGGGGAAAATCACCGCTACAGAGGTGGCGAAGGCGCGGCGTTGATCCATTTTCAGCCATTTCGTAAACAGCGGAACCAGGAACAGGCCGCCGCCCGATCCAAAAAAGCCGTTGGCCGCGCCTGCCAGCGCGCCGGTAATCGCCCGCCGGAGGTTTTTCTTTTTTTCACGCATAGACGGCGCCTCCTCCTTTTTAGGTACTTCCGGCCCCTGTTGTTCCGCTTTTCGCCGGATTGCTGTTCGGCGTTAGTGTCTCGCAAAAAAAGGGAAAAATGTATGGAAAAGCCTTCGTCTATTGCCCAAATATGGAACCGGTTGGGAATTCCCGGAAACTCCCGGGAGAATTCGCGGCAAATCCGAGAGAGAACGAGGGAAAACGCCGCCCAGGCCCTTGGCAAAGCCTGCGTTTTCTTTTATAATGGAGTCATTCCGGCCTTTTGCGCCCGCGTATTGTAAAGAGGGCGGCGGGAGCAAGCGGGGAAAATAGAAAATGAACAAGCAACCAGAATGGGGAGGCTCGGCGCCCGGCCTGCTTTTGGGCTGCTTCTAATGAAAGGAACGAATGAAAAATGGGGGTAATCCCGACCAAGGAAGAGGCGGAGGCGCTGCTGCGCGAATACAACAAGGAGCCGTTCCATCTCCGCCATGCGGAGGTGGTTTCCGGTGTAATGGGGTATTTTGCCCGGGAATACGATCCGGAAAACCAGGAGTTCTGGGAAATCGTCGGTTTGCTGCACGATTTGGATTTTGAACAGTACCCGCAGGAGCATTGCCTCCGCTCCCAGGCGATTATGCGGGAGAGGGGGCTGGATGAACGGCTGATCCGCGCGACGGCCAGCCACGGCTACGGGATGACTGTGGATATCCGTCCGGAGCATACGATGGAAAAAGTGCTCTACGCCGTGGACGAATTGACCGGCCTGATCGGCGCGGTCGCCTTGATGCGCCCTTCCCGCAGCGTCTCGGACCTGGAGCTGAAATCGGTCAAGAAAAAATTCAAAACCCCTTCTTTTGCCGCGGGCTGTTCCCGCGAAGTGATCCAAGCCGGCGCAGAAATGCTGGGGTGGGAGCTTGACGAGCTGATCTCCCGCACCATCTTAGCTATGCGCTCCCTATCCGACCGGATGGAAATTTAAGCGCCGGCAAAAGCAGCCTGAGCGATTTTTGTGGAATAGGAGACGGAAAAAGCCATGGAGCCATGGACAAAGCAAGACGTTTTACAGCTTTTAACCGACAAGGGGATCGCCTTTACTGTGAACGAACATCCCGCTGTGTATACCATGCAGGAGATGGAAGCGGTGGGCCTGCCTCATACGGAGGATATTTGTAAGAACCTGTTTCTGAGGGACGCAAAGGGAAAGCGGCATTTCCTGGTATCCTTAGAAGAAAACAAACGCGCGGATCTCGGCCGGCTGGGGGAGCAGCTTGGCTGCGGAAAGCTGAGCTTTGCCTCCGAAGAACGGCTCCAGCGGCTGCTGGGGCTGTCCCGCGGGGCCGTGTCGCCTCTCGGGCTGCTGAACGATGCGGATCGGGCGGTGGAGATGGTTTTTGACCGGGATCTGGAAAAACATCCGCAGCTCGGTGTCCATCCCTGCGACAATACGGCGACGGTATGGCTGTCCTTCCCGGATCTCCGGCATCTGATTGAAGAGCGGGGGAACCCGGTTTCCATTATCAATCTGTAAAGGTAATCAGCTTTATATAGGAGGCTTATTTATGCAGGGGTCGACACCGGAAAAAGAAGGAGCCCGCTGCCTGGACGGCGGCAAGGGCAAGGCAGCCCGCGCCTTATTTGAACAGGGAGCGAACTGCGCCCAGGCGGTTTTTGTCGTTTATGCCGAGGAGATGGGGCTTTCGCGGGAAACGGCGCTGTGCCTGTCCTCACCGCTGGGCGGGGGCATGGGGCGGCTGCGGGAGGTATGCGGCGCGGTATCGGGGATGCTGATGGCTGCCGGCCTGAAATACGGCTATGCCGATCTGAACGACCGCGAGGCCAAAAAGACGACCTACCGCATCACCCAGGATTTGGTCGGGCAGTTCCGGCAGGAAAACGGCTCGATCATCTGCCGGGAGCTGCTGGGCCCGGCGGGGAGGGATACCTCTCCCGAGCCCACGGCCAGGACCCCGGAGTTTTATAAAAAGCGGCCCTGCCCCGATCTGATTGAACGGGCCGCCGCTATCCTTGAGAATTACCGCCCGGATTTTGACGGAAAGGAATAATACTTTACAATGGGAAACTCTTTTTTTGCCATGCTGTCCCGGATGAAGCATATCAACCGATGGGCCCTGATGCGCAATACACGAACCGAAAACCTTTGCGAGCATTCCTATGACGTGGCGGTACTGGCCCACGCGCTGGCGGTGCTGCATAACCGCCGCTTTGGAGGCCATGCGGATCCGGGGCGCTGCGCGCTGCTCGCCCTTTATCACGATGCGCCGGAAATCCTGACCGGGGATCTTCCCACGCCGGTCAAGTATTATAACCCGGCGATCCGCCAGGCATACCGCCAGGTGGAAACCGTCTCGCAGGAAAAGCTTTTGGGCATGCTGCCGGAGGATTTGCAGAAGGAATACCAGGGCCTTCTCTACGGGGAAGGGACCTCAGAGGAGAAGCGTCTGGTCAAGGCGGCGGATAAATTGTCCGCCTTGATCAAATGTGTGGAAGAGAGGGAGCAGGGGAACCGGGAATTCCTCCAGGCCGAGAAGGCGACGCAGGAGGCGCTGCACGCCATGGGGTTGCCGGCTGTGGATTGCTTTTTGCGGGAATTCCTCCCCGCATACCGCCTGACTTTGGATGAGCAGGGGGAAAAGGCCGGCGAAGAGACAGCCGACAGCCTCCCTTAACGGAGGGGTCGGAGGACCGGGAAGGCACCGGCGGGCTTTGCCGGAGAGGCAATCGGCCGGCCTTCTCGGCATACGCCGGCACAAATTTATCATGGAGAAGGGTAGGGCGATGGTAAATGGGAAAGCGGTATGCGGTGGATTTCAACACGGGCAAGCCGGATGATTTTATCCGCTTTGTATCCGAGGATTTCCTGCGCAAAGAGGGATTTGCGCTTGTGACATATCGGGGCGAATCCGTTTGGAAGAAGGGGCAAGGGCTGCTGACGGCGCCGCAGTTTATCAAACTGCAGTACGCCGGCGGGGCGGTCCATCTTGAAGCCTGGATCAAGTGGGCGGTTTTGCCCGGCGTTTACTGCGGGGAGATGGGACTGGACGGCGCGATGGGCTTTGCCGTTAAGGCGGCGCTGCGCAAGCGGGTGGATATGCTGGTAGCGCTGCTTTACCAGCCGGCGAACATCTCCGCCCAGCCGGCTGCCCCGGTTGGCGCCGTCCCGGTTCCCCCGCCGGGCGCGGCCGTTTCCGCTCAGCCGATCCCGGCCGCCGTCCAGGAGGCGCCGGTATCCCAAGGCGCTGCGCAGCCGGCCCCCTATCCCGGGACACCGGCCGGCGCCCATCCCCCCGCTCCGGCGGAGCCGGGAAGTCCGGCCGTCCCCGGCGGTGTTCCCAGTTCCGCCTATCCGCCGGCTTCGGCCTATGCGCCTCCGCCGATCCCAGTGGCGGTACATAACCCTACAGGCAAAGCGACCCTCGCCTTGGTGATGGGGCTGTGCAGCGCCCTAGGGTGCTGGATCCCCGTGGCCGGCGTAATCATGGGGATCATCGGGATTGTCAGCGGCGTCATCGGCCGCAAGAGCACGGCGCGGGGGATGGCGACGGCTGGCCTGGCGCTCAGCGTGGCGTTTTTCATCCTGTCGGTACTGAACTGGATTGCCGGCATTTTGCTGCATGTGATCTGAACGCGGGTACTGGAAAGGCGGGCAGCGCGGCGGCATTCCTGCCGCGTTCGGCCGTATCCGGCAGCATGCAGAAGATATGGCCGATAAATATTGGTAGATAAAGTAGAGGGGGAGAAGGTTGCACCAGATGAATCGGAGGAGTCATTTTTACAGAATCAGCCGGCTGGGGGCTTTGCTTGCGTCAACCGTCCTGCTGGCGGTTATGCTCGGCGGCTGCAACATTATTGCTTTGGGGCAGGCGATCATGGACAAGCAAAAGGCGGACGAGACGTTTGCCCTGACCAGCAGCGACGGCCGATACCAGCTTACCCTGCCCGGCGACTGGTCCGACGCCGGGAATACGCTGAATGATCAGGCCGTTCTGGCGGCCTGCAATCTTCAGCAGGAAAAGTATGTGATCGTGATTGCGGAAAGCCGCGCCGACTTTTATGAGGATGTGACGGTACAGGGCTACATGGAGCTGCTGATAGAGCAGATGGGGCTGTCCGTCCAAAACATGCACGAGACGCCGATGGGCGAGGTTTCGGTCGGCGGACGGACAGGGTATCTCTCGCGGCTGGACGGTACGATTGACGGCTATGAGGTCACATATTGGCTGACCTGCGTGGAAACCAGCTCGGATTTCGTCCAGATCACCGGCTGGACCCTCCAAAGCATGGCTGACGAATACCAGCGGGAATTCTACGAGATTGAGACATCCTTTGCCGAGATTGCGTGACCGCTGCCCTCGGACTGTTTAGGTGGAACAGGCCGGGTGTCTGCGGGGCGGCCTCAAAAGCGGCCTGCTTTCCCAAAGGCTCGTTAAAAAAATAACAATAACTTCCTCGCGAAATTTGAAGAAATCCTGTAGAAATTTCATAGTTCATCTGCTATACTATTACATTAGCATGTCGCGTATATTGCGCCAGCGGTCCTCCTTTGCCGGAAACTTGTGAGGAATGCCAGGGCAGTATACCGTGTGGCGAGCAGAATTATCCGCAAGGAGGAAAAGGCAACATGAAGAAAAAGATCAGCAAGCTTCCTTTTCGGGGCACGGCTGAGCAAAAGCAGCGGCTTCTTGCCGTGATTGATCAGAACAAGTCGGATCCCAGCCGCCTGATGGCCGTTATGCAGGAGGCGCAGGAGATTTACGGCTATCTGCCCATGGAAGTGCAGCAGATGATCGCCGACGGCATGAATGTGCCGCTGGAAAAGGTGTACGGCGTGGCGACCTTCTACGCGCAGTTTGCGCTGTCCCCCAAGGGCGTCTACAATGTGTCCGTATGTCTTGGCACCGCCTGTTATGTAAAAGGGGCCGGCGACCTGTTCAATAAGATCAGCGAAAAGCTGGGCATCGGCGCGGACGAATGCACGGAGGACGGCAAGTTCTCCCTGACCGCCTGCCGCTGCATCGGTGCCTGCGGCCTGGCGCCCGTCCTGACGGTGAATAACGACGTGTACGGCCGCCTGACGGTGGACGATGTGGACGGCATTCTGGCGAAGTACAACGATTAAGCGATGCGGGAATTATCGCTCAACGTACTCGACATCGCGCAGAACTCTATTGCGGCCGGCGCGGCGCTGACCGAGATCACGGTGCAGGAGGATACGGCAGACGACCGGATTGTCATCACCGTCAAGGACAACGGCCGGGGGATGACCCCGGAGCAGGTCCGTAAGGTGAGCGACCCGTTTTATACTACCCGCACCACCCGGAAGGTGGGGATGGGGATCCCCTTATTCCGCATGGCGGCGGAGATGGCCGGAGGCGGCCTTTCCATTGCTTCGGTACCGGGGGAGGGGACGACGGTGACGGCAACCTTCATCCGCTCCCATATTGACCGGATGCCGCTGGGGGATATGACAGGGACGGTCGTGGCCCTGATCCGGATGAACCCCGACCGGGATTTCCGCTATGTGCGCCGGTATAACGGCCGGGAATTTGCGCTTGATACCCGGGAGCTGCGGGAGGTTCTTGGCGATGTGCCGCTGGATACGCCGGACGTGGCGGCGTGGATCAGCGGGTATATAGAGGAACAGACACAGGGCATTCTCGCTTCGCCTTCCGGCAGCGGCGCGGAAGGCGCTGGTATCAATTCATAGGAGGTATTGTTGTGAAAACTTTGGCAGAGCTTCAGGCCATTCGGGATAGAGCCCGCGAAAAGATGACCGTCCGCGGCGAGCATGAAAACGCAGTGCGCATCGTCGTCGGCATGGCGACCTGCGGGATTGCCGCCGGCGCCCGCCCGGTGCTGAACGCGTTTGTGGACGAGGTGGCCAAGCGCCATCTTGATAACGTGACGGTGGGGCAGACCGGCTGCATCGGCATGTGCCAGTTTGAGCCGATTGTGGAAATTACGATGCCGGGCAAGGATAAGGTGACCTACGGCAAGGTAACGCCGGAAAAGGTGGCGCGCATTGTTGCCGACCATGTGGTCAACGGCAACCCGGTGGCGGAGTATACCATCGGCGAACTGATGAAGTAAGCAGGGAGGTTAAACAAAGATGTATCGATCCCATGTACTGGTTTGCGGCGGTACCGGCTGCACCTCCTCCAACAGCCTGAAGATTATTGACAAGCTTGAAGAGGAGATCGCTAAGCAGGGGCTCAGCGAAGAGGTAAAAGTGGTGCGGACCGGCTGCTTCGGCCTGTGCGCTCTCGGCCCGATCATGGTGGTGTACCCCGAAGGGGCCTTTTATTCCCGCGTGACGGTGGAGGATATCCCCGAGATCGTGTCCGAGCACCTGCTCAAGGGCCGGATCGTGACCCGCCTGCTGTACGATGAGACGGTCGGCAAGGACGAGATCAAGTCCCTAAACGAAACCGATTTCTATAAAAAACAGGTCCGCGTCGCGCTGCGCAACTGTGGTGTGATTGACCCGGAATCGATTGACGAGTACATAGCCCAGGACGGCTACCAGGCGCTGGGCAAATGCCTTACCGAGTACACGCCGGAGCAGGTCATCCAGATCATCAGCGACTCGGGGCTGCGCGGCCGCGGCGGCGGCGGGTTCCCGACCGGGCGCAAATGGGCGCTCTGCGCGCCAAACAAAGCGCCGCAGAAGTATGTGGTGTGCAACGCCGACGAGGGCGACCCCGGCGCGTTCATGGACCGCTCCGTCCTGGAGGGCGACCCCCACTGCATCGTGGAAGCCATGGCGATCGCCGGTTATGCGATCGGTGCGACCAAGGGCTTTGTGTACGTCCGCGCGGAGTACCCGATCGCGGTCAAGCGCCTGCAGATCGCGATTGACGAGGCCCGCGAATACGGCCTGCTGGGCAAGGACATCTTCGGCTCCGGCTTTGATTTTGATATGGAGATCCGCCTGGGCGCCGGCGCCTTTGTCTGCGGCGAGGAAACCGCGCTGATGACCTCGATTGAGGGCAACCGCGGCGAGCCGCGCCCCCGTCCGCCTTATCCGGCGGTCAAGGGCCTGTTCGGTATGCCGACGGTGGAAAACAACGTTGAAACCTTCGCCAACGTCCCGCAGATCATCCTGCGCGGCGCGGATTGGTTTGCGTCAATGGGCACCGAAAAGTCCAAGGGCACCAAGGTGTTCGCCCTCGGCGGCAAGATCAAGCACACCGGCCTGGTGGAAATCCCGATGGGTACCACCCTGCGCGAGATTGTGGAAGAGATCGGCGGCGGCATCCCGAACGGCAAGAAGTTTAAGGCGGCGCAGACCGGCGGCCCCTCCGGCGGTTGTATCCCCGCCAGCCTGATTGATACCGCGATCGACTACGACAACCTGATTTCCCTGGGCTGCATGATGGGCTCGGGCGGTATGATCGTCATGGACGAGGATACCTGCATGGTCGATATCGCGAAATTCTTCCTTGAGTTTACGGTGGATGAGTCCTGCGGCAAATGTACCCCTTGCCGCGTGGGCACCAAGCGCCTGCTGGAAAAGCTCGAAAAAATTACAAACGGCAACGGCACGCTGCAGGATATTGACGACCTTGAGGCCCTCTGCCATTACATCAAGGAAAATTCGCTTTGCGGCCTGGGGCAGACGGCGCCGAACCCCGTCCTTTCAACCCTCCGTTTCTTCCGTGATGAATATGTGGCGCACGTCACCGAAAAGCGCTGTCCGGCGGGGGTCTGCAAATCCCTGCTGTCCTACCAGATCGTGGCGGAGAAGTGCAAGGGCTGCACGGCCTGCTCCCGCGTCTGCCCGGTCGGCGCGATTTCCGGTACGGTGAAGAACCCGCATGTCATTGATACTGCCAAGTGCATCAAGTGCGGCGCCTGCATGGAAAAGTGCCGGTTCGGCGCGATTGTAAAACGGTAAGAAAGGAGTGCGCTGAAAATGGAAATGATCAACTGCAAAATCAACGGGATCGCTGTCAGCGTGCCCAAGGGCTCCACGATTTTAGAGGCTGCCCGCCAGGCCGGCGTGGAAATCCCCACGCTGTGCTTCTTGAAAGATATCAACGAAATCGGCGCCTGCCGCATCTGCGTGGTAGAGGCGACCGGCGCCCGCGGCCTGGTGACCGCCTGCGTATACCCTGTATCCGAGGGCATGGAGGTGCAGACCAATACCGCGAAGGTGCAGGCCGCCCGCCGCACTACGCTGGAGCTGATCCTCTCCACCCACGATAAGAAATGTCTGTCCTGCGTGCGGTCCAACGACTGCGAGCTGCAGAAGATGTGCCGCGATTACGGCGTGGAGATGGCCGAAAAGTACGAGGGCTTCCGCCCGACGTACGAGCTGGACCTCTCCACCGCCCATCTGGTGCGGGATAACAACAAATGCATCCTCTGCCGCCGCTGCGTAGCGGCCTGCCGCCAGCAGTTCGTCTCGGTCATCGGTGCGAACGACCGCGGCATTGACACCCATATCGGCACCCCGTTTGAGAAAGAGCTGGCCGACGTGCCCTGCGTTTCCTGCGGGCAGTGCACGGTCGTCTGCCCGACCGGCGCGCTGGTTGAAAAGGACGATACCGACAAGGTGTGGGATGCGCTGGCCGACAAGAGCAAGACGGTGATCGTCCAGACCGCGCCCTCAATTCGTGTCACTCTTGGCGAATGCTTTGGCATGCCGATCGGCACCAACGTGGAGGGCAAGATGGTCGCCGCTCTGCGCCGCCTTGGCTTTGACAAGGTGTTCGACACCGACTTTGGCGCGGATATGACCATTGTGGAAGAAGCGACCGAGTTCGTGGACCGTGTCAAGAACGGCGGCGTGCTGCCGATGATTACTTCCTGCTCCCCTGGTTGGGTAAAGTTTGCGGAATACTATTATCCCGATCAGCTGGATCATCTGTCCTCCTGCAAATCCCCCCAGCAGATGGCGGGCGCGGTCATCAAGACTTACTATGCGGAGAAGAACGGCCTGGATCCGAAGGACATCGTCGTGGTTTCGATCATGCCCTGCACGGCCAAGAAGTTTGAGGTCGGCCGGGACGACGAGGACGCGGCGGGCGTGCCGGATGTCGATGTGGCGCTGACCACCCGCGAGCTGGCCCGGATGATCCAGCGCGCGGGCCTGAACTTCGCCCTCCTGCCGGACGAGGAGTTCGACAACCCGCTGGGCGACGACACCGGCGCGGCGGTCATCTTCGGTGCGACCGGCGGCGTGATGGAGGCGGCGCTGCGTACCGCCAATGATTTGCTCACCGGCAAGGACAACGAGTCGGTGGACTTCCATGAGGTCCGCGGCACCCAGGGCATCAAGGAAGCGACCTACAACATCGCGGGCATGGAGGTCAAGGTGGCGGCCGTCAGCGGCATCGCCAACGCGAACTATGTCATGTCCCGTATTAAGGACGGCACCGCCCCCTGGCATTTTGTGGAGATCATGTGCTGCCCGGGCGGCTGCGTCAACGGCGGCGGCCAGCCCATCCAGCCGGCCTCAGTGCGCAACTTCACCGATCTGAAGGCGCTGCGCGCGAAGGCCCTGTATGACCAGGACAAGTCGATGACGCTGCGAAAGTCGCATCAGTCCCCGGCTGTCAAGGCCGTGTACGGTGAGTATCTGGGCAGCTTCGGCAGCCACAAGGCGCACGAGCTTCTGCATACCAGCTACACGGGCCGGAAAAAGTACAACTGATCCCTTCGCCGGACTGCGGCACACCAATAACCGGGGAATCCATCCCCTAAACAAAGAAATGCGGGCCCCAATCGGGGCCCGCATTTCTTTGTGATATGGAGGCAAAGCCGCGCTTTCCATCCGGGCGTGCCGCAGCGTTTTCCCCCGCGTTGCACGGTCTCTCCGCTTTTGGCAGTTCTAAGCGCCCTCCTGACGTGGGATACGCCGGCAAAGATGCCCCGGCCGGGATAAAAGAATGCAGCCGATGGAGCCGTACACGGGGGCGGCTTCTTAGCGGATCCCTCGGGCCCATAGCTATCGCGAAACCCTCCCGGTGCATTTCCCACCGCCCAGTATATTTCCCTCAAACGCCGGGCGATACCGGCCTCCACCGCCCCTGGTTGTAATTTTTACCGGATTATGCTATACTAGACCAAAGCTGCGGACGGGCGGTTCGTGGTTTTTTTCTTGCAGCCTGCCGCCTCCTGCGGAAAAAGGCGCGCGGCGCAGAGGAGCTGATCGCTTTTCATGAATATCCTGGTGGTGTCCCAGTGCTTTTATCCGGACGATTTCCGGATTAACGATATTGTCGCTTCCCTGGTGCAGGAAGGGCATACGGTCCGCGTCCTGACCGGGCTTCCCGATTACGCGACCTCCCGCGTACCCGAGGAATACCGCCGTTTCCGGCGGCGGTGGGAGGTGTGGAAGGGGGCGGAGGTTATCCGCGTCCCGACAGTCGCCCGCCGTAAGGGCGTTTTTTTCCGGGCCTTGAACTACCTGTCGTTTATGGTGTGGGGCTGGCTCTACGCCCGCTTGTGCAAAAAGGATGCGGAGATTGTTTTTTCCTATCAGACGTCCCCGGTTCTGCAGGCGGTCCCGGCGGCGGCCTACCACCGCCGTACCGGCGCGCCGCTGGTGCTGTATTGCTGCGACCTCTGGCCGGAGTCCCTGAAGGCCTGGAACGTGGGGGAAAAGCATCCGCTTTTCCGGCTGATGCACCGCGTCAGCCGGCGGATCTATGGCCGGGCGGATATCCTGGCCGTTTCCTCGGCCCCCTTCCGGCAGTATCTCGCGCAGGTGGACGGCGTGCAGGAAGAGCGCATGGCCTATCTGCCTCAGCACGCGGAGGACCTGTACTCGGATATTTGCGGGCAGTATGAAGAGAATAACTGCGTGGATTTTGTTTTTGCCGGGAATATCGGCGCCGTGCAGAATGTCGACTGTATCCTGCGGGCCGTCTCGCTCGTCCGGACGGACAAGCCCTTTCATGTGCATATTGTCGGGGGCGGTTCGGAGCTGGAGGCGTGCAAAAGGCTTGCCGAGGAGCTGGGGGTGGGCGATGCGGTCACGTTCCACGGCAAATTTCCCCTGGCGGAGATGAAGCGCTTTTACCGTTTAGCCGACTGCTTCCTGCTGACGCTGCGCGGCGGCGATTTCATCGGCATGACCCTTCCGGCCAAAGCGCAGGGCTACCTCTGTGCCGGCAAGCCGGTGGTGGCGGCGGCGGACGGCGCGGCTTTTGAGCTGATCCGGGAGGCGGACTGCGGGGAAGGCGTCCCTGCAGGGGACGCGCAGGGGCTGGCCGCCGCAATCGAAAAGGTCGTCGCCCAGCCGCTGCTTTACCGGCAGAAGGGCCTGAACGGCCGCCGCTTTTTTGAGGAGCACTTTACGAAAGAGATATTTATGCGCTCGCTGAACCGCCTGTTTGCTCAGGCGCTGGAACAGGCCGCGCCGCCTCAGGCGGAAAAGCGGGACGAGCAGGAGAAGCGCCCGTGCTGACGCGAAGCCGGGCCGCGCGGCTCCGGCAGGGCATGCTGTGGGCGCCGCTTGCCGTTTATGCCGGATTTATCTACAGCAATTCTCCCCCCTGCGCAGCGGGTACGCGGCGGTATCGGAGCATTTTCTCTGAAAATCCGCCCATTTTGCGGAATACGTCGGCTTAGGCGCGCTGCTGGGCTGTATGCGGCCAAGCGGCTTCCTGCCCTGTTTGTCCCCTTGCTTGCCGGGCCTTTGTATGCGTGGACGAGCGATGGAATCCGGTACAGACGGGGCTGACAGCGCCGGACGGTAGGACGCCGGATGGCGGGAGCCTCGTAGCGCCTCGGAGCTTGTCCGGAAATCCGGGCTTTACCCACAGTAGGAAAGGAATTTGCCATGAAGGTACTGCAGGTCAATTCGGTCTGCGGCGTGGGCAGTACGGGGCGGATTGCCGTGGAACTGCAGGCGCTGCTTGAGCGGGAAGGGGAGGAATCCTGGATCGCTTACGGCCGCGGCGGGGCGGGCGGCCCCCATACCCTGCGCATCGGCGGGGCGGCGGATCTCTACGCCCATGTGGCACTGACCCGTGCTTTGGACCGGCACGGCTTTGGTTCCCGCCGGGCAACCCGCCGCTTCCTGCGGCAGGCGGAGGCGCTCGCCCCCGACTTGATCCATCTGCATAATATCCACGGCTATTACCTGCACATCGGGGAGCTTTTTGCCTGGCTGCGGGACCGCGGCCTGCCAGTGGTTTGGACGCTGCACGACTGCTGGTCCTTTACCGGGCACTGCGCCTATTTTGACGATGCAGGCTGCGGGAAATGGAAAACGGGCTGCGGCCATTGCCCTCAGAAGAGAGAATATCCCTCCAGCCTGTGGGCGGACCGTTCCCACGCCAATTTTGTGGATAAGCAGTCCCTTTTTACCTCCTTGAGCAATATGACCATTGTCACCCCGTCCGAATGGCTGGCCGGCTTGGCCGGCGAGTCGTTCCTGCGCCGTTACCCGATACGGGTGATCCCGAACGGGATTGACCGGACGGTTTTCCGTCCGGCTGACAGCGATATCCGCGAACGGCTGGGGATCGGCGGGAAGCGGATGGTCCTGGGCGTCGCCAGCGTCTGGGAGCGCCGCAAGGGGCTGAAGGATTTTGCCGCTCTGGCCGAGCGGCTGGGGGACGGCTGCCAGGTAGTGCTGGTCGGGGTGACGGAACGCCAGAGGGCGGCGCTGCCCCCCCGCGTCCTCTGCCTTTCCCGCACCGACAGCGTGCAGGAGCTTGCCGCTTTGTATACGGCGGCGGATGTCTTTGTCAACCCAAGCGTGGAGGAAACCATGGGGATGACAACGGTCGAAGCCCTAGCCTGCGGCACGCCGGCGGTGGTGTATGACGCGACCGCCCTTCCCGAAACGGTGGATCCGTCCTGCGGCATCGTCGTGCCCAAGGGGGATATAGAGGCGCTCTGTCAAGCGGCCCGGACCGCGGACTTTTCCCGGGAGGCTTGCCTGCGGCGGGCCGCCCGCTACGATAAGGACGCCTGCTTTGGAGAATATACGGCGCTGTACCGCCGTTTGGTTTCGTAAAAGTCCAATGGTATTAAGTCAAGTAGGTGATGCAAGAAAATATTAAGTAAAACAGGGTAAAACGCGTCATGTAGGTAGCAATAAGACAACACTAAC
>CAJFQI010000045.1 GCA_904419005.1 Candidatus Avimonas faecium
GCCCTTTGCTTCCGGGACTGCACGCGCGTCCAGGCGCCGTGTCCCTTCTCCGGCCGGGCGGCGCGGGCGGAACTTCTCCAGTGTACCACAAACGCCGCCGCTTGGCAAGGCGCCGGGCGCCTGCTTTTGCGGGGCGGCTCCTCTTCCGGGGGCCGGCCCGGCGCGGGCGGGGCTTGCGGCACGGAAGGCGCCGCCCGGAGGGCTCCCTGCCGGCGGCCTACGCCGTTTTATCCGGTTTGTTCGCCCTCTGCCCCTTCGGATCCGCTTTTCCGGCCGCCTGCTGCTTGCGGCGGAGGGATTTTTTCAGCCGGTGCCCCGTTTCCGGGGCCGGCGCGCCGCCCTCATCGGCGAAAATCGCCGCGCCGGACAGGTCAAAGGTCGGCTCCTTGGACAGGGAAAGCTGAAAATCCCGGTCGTTCATATAGGCGCGCTCGCACAGCCAGGCGGGGATCATCGCCAAAGGCACCAGCACCATCCCGATATGCCGCCAGATCAGCTTCCAGGTGGTCAAACCGGGGTCGGTGTCATAGGATGAGATCCGCACCGGGAAAGCGCGCCCCATGTCAAGCGCGATCACCACGATCGCCACCCCCGCCGCGAGGGCGACCGCCAGCCCGATATACCGCCGCTTCTCCCATACGGTAAAGAGGATGACCGCCGCGAGCATCGCGACGGTGGTGACCAGCAGGGGGATCACGCTGTACACGCTTTCCGGCCGGCCGGCTTCTATGGCCGAGGCGTTGTTGCCGAAATGGATCGAAAGGATGGTCACCGTCTGCAGCAGCACATAGAAGACCAGGGCCACCCACATGATGATTTTTGCAATCGTAGACGCAGTGCGCATAAAGGTATTCCTCCCCCGCCAACCGGCGGCCCGCCCTGCCGGGCGGAATTACGGTTTTTTGGATATTCTCAGCCGCCCGTACCCACCACCGGGCCGTGCATCCGCTCCAGCACAGCCAGGTAGGTGAATCCAGCACCCGCTTATTCTTCCACACCTGCTTTATCGGCGGTGTGCCCATCAATGGCATCGGCTTCAGAGTCGTCCGCCGTCTCCGGGCTGTCGGATCCGTTGTCATCCGATTCTTCCTCATGCGGCGCGCGCGCCAAGGACACGATCCGGGCCCCCTCGTCCACCCGCATGACCCGCACGCCCTTGGACGGACGGCGGCAGAGCCGCACCTCATCCGCGCTCATGCGGATGATGACGCCGTCGGAGGCGATCAGGATGATATCGTCGCCGGGGTCGACCACCTTGATGGCCGCCACGTCGCCGAACTGCTCGGTATGGTAATTGGTCAGGCCCTTGCCGCCGCGGGACTGGATCCGGTAATCGGACAGCTCGCTCCGCCGGCCGTAGCCGGTTTCGGAAACGGTCAGCAGCAGCCCGCCCTCGCGGCAGACCGACATGCCGATGACCTCGTCCCCCTCGTCAAGGGTGACCGCCTTCACGCCCCGGGCGGTACGGCCCACGACGCGGGCGTCGTTTTCGTCAAAGCGGATGGCCATGCCCTTGCGGGTGCCGACCACCAGGGTCTGGTAGCCGTCGGTCATCCGCACCCAGGCCAACTCGTCCCCCTCATCCAGGTCAATGGCGATCAGGCCGTTTTTGCGGGCATGGGAATAGGCATCCAGCCGGGTGCGCTTGATAATGCCCTTCCGGGTGACCATGCACAGGTACTTGTCCGACTCAAACTCGGAAACCCGGATCATGGCGGTGACCTTCTCCTCCGGCGCCAGGGGCAGGAGGTTGACCACGTTCATCCCCTTGGCCGTGCGGGCGCCCTCCGGCACCTCGTAGCATTTGAGCCGGTACACCCGGCCGGTTGAGGTAAAGAACATGACGTAATCGTGGCTGGAGCAGACGAACATGGTTTCGGCGAAATCCTCCTCCCGGGTCGCCATGCCCATGATCCCGCGGCCGCCGCGGCGCTGGGACTTGTACACGTCCGCGGCCTGCCGCTTGATGTAGCCCAAACGGGTCAGGGTGAGCACGCAGTCCTCGACCGGGATCAGGTCCTCAATGTCGACCTCGCCCGAGACGGCGGAGATGTCGGTGCGGCGCTCGTCGCCGTATTTGTCCCGCATTTTCAGGCACTCATCCTTGACGATCTCCTTGATCTTGTGCTCGTCCGCCAGGATGCCCTCGAGCTCGGCGATGCGCTGATGCAGGACGGCCAGCTCGTCCTCGATCTTCTGGCGTTCCAGGCCGGAGAGCTGCCCCAGGCGCATCTTGACGATCGCGTCGGCCTGGAGGTCGTCAAAGGAGAAGCGCTCCATCAGGCGTTCCTTGGACGTCGGCACGTCCTTGGACGAGCGGATGATGGAAATGACCTCGTCAATAAAGTCGCTCGCGACCTTGAGCGCCTCCCAGATGTGGGCGCGCTCCTTGGCCTTGCGCAGCTCGAACAGGGTGCGGCGGGTAATGACCTCGCACTGGAACTTGATGTATTCCTCCAGCATCTGCTTCAAGGTCAGGATGCGGGGCACCCCGTCAACCAGGGCCAGCATGATGACGCCGAAGGTGGTCTGCATCTGGGTGTAGGTAAACAGCTGGTTGAGCACCACCTGCGGGTTGGCGTCCTTTTTGAGGTCAATGACTACCCGCATCCCCTCGCGGCTGGAATGGTCGACCACGTCGGCGATGCCGTCAATCCGCTTTTCGTCCGACATCTCAATAATCGACTTGACCAGGTTGAGCTTATTGACCTGGTAGGGGATTTCGCTGATGACGATGCGGAACCGGCCGTTGTGGTGCTCCTCAATCTCGGTGCGGGCACGCACGATGATGCGGCCGCGGCCGGTCGCATAGGCGGCGCGGATGCCCGCGTACCCCATGATGACGCCGCCGGTCGGGAAATCCGGGCCCTTGATCTTATCCATGATCTCGGGCAGCTCGGCGTCCGGGTTGTCAATCAGCAGGCAGATGCCGTCCACCACCTCGCACAGGTTGTGGGAGGGGATGTTGGTGGCCATGCCCACCGCGATGCCCGTACAGCCGTTGACCAGCAGGTTCGGGAAGCGGGAGGGCAGCACCGCCGGCTCCTGGAGGCGGTCGTCGTAGTTGGAGGTAAAGTCGACCGTTTCCTTGTCAATATCCGCCAGCATATCCAGGGACATTTTGCTCATGCGGGCTTCGGTATAGCGGTAGGCGGCGGCGGGATGGCCGTCAATCGAACCGAAGTTGCCGTGCCCGTCAATCAGGGGATAGCGCAGAGAGAAATCCTGCGCCATGCGCACCATCGCGTCGTATACCGATGCGTCGCCGTGGGGATGGTACCGCCCCAGCACGGCGCCGACGGTATCCGCGCACTTGCGGTATGCCTTATCCGGCGTCAGGTTGTTCTCGTGCATGGTGTAGAGGATCCGGCGGTGAACCGGCTTCAGCCCGTCCCGCACATCCGGCAGGGCGCGGGATACAATGACCGACATGGAGTAGTCCAGGAAGCTTTTTTTCATTTCCTTTTCCAGGTCGACGTTGATCACCTTATTGTGCGGGCTTTCCTGCCCGCCGTCCGTCCCCTGGGTTGGGATATTGTTCTGTTCGTCCATAATGAGCCCCATTTCTCCGCAAGCTTGTTCTGCAAAAAGCCATCGGGAAGGATCGCTGCGGGAATCCCTCCCCGGCATTCATACCGTTTTCGTGAATGCCCTTCCCAGCCCCGGCCGGGATAACAGCGGCCGCTCTGCCAGGCGGGGATTATTCCGGCCCGTCCGGCGGCCTTACGGACCGCGGTTCCCCGTTGTCCGGGCCGGAAGAGGGCCGGCCGTCCTCCGGCCCCTTCGGCGGGGCGGTAAACGCCGCCATCACCGAGGGATCGGGCAGGGAGCGCCGGGAAACGCTGGCAGCCCATTCGCCGCGCTTCGGCCGGCCGACCAGCCCGCGCAGGCGGAATTCCCAGCCGCGGCGGGTTTCCTTGACCAGCAGCTGGCTGCGGTCAAAGGCTTTCACTTGCCAGCGCCCTCCCACCGTGATCACCGAGCCGGACACCCCAAAAAAGAGGGGGAGCGTCCCCAAGGCGGACAGCCGGTCCTTGGACAGGGCCACCGCCACGGGGGACAGGATCCCGTACAGCACTAGGAAAAAGGCCAGCACCATCAGGGAAAACAGGAAGGAGTCGAGGATATAATTGGGGGTTATCCAGAAGGAGTTCGCCATCCATACCCCGGCCGCCAATGAAAACGAATAATACAGCGGCAAATACCCGGGAAGCGCCCGCAGCATCTGCCGCCAGCGGTACAACGCCTTGTCGGCGCGCACCGTGACAGCCGGAGGCTCCCATGCAAAAACCGGGATGGGAAGCGGCTTCGCCAGGGCGGCGAGAAGCCAGCCCCGCGTCTCCACCCGTTCGGCGGGCAGGCGGCAGAAGACGGTCTCCCGCACCTTCTGCGCGTCAAAGGGGGTCAGGTCCTGCGCCCGCAGCAGAATATACCGCCCCTCTTCCGAAAAAAAGGCGAAAAAGGCGGGCGTCTCCACCGCTTTGCGTATCTGCGAAAAGGCAAGGATAGAACGGCGCGTCGCCGAAACCTGTACGATGCGGTCGGCGTAAATCTCCACCGCGCGGTCGCCGTCGCGGCCTTCTATCTCGCGGATGGATAGCCTCCCGGAGCGGGAACGCAGCAACAGAAGCAAGCCGTAGCCAATGCCGAACAGCAGCAGCACCGCCAGCAGCAACAGCAGGTTTTCGATCCCATATTCCGGGTTGTAATAGCCGCAGAATACGATAAGGACCAGCACCGCCAGCAGGATCGGGTAAAGGATCTTTATCGCCAGCCCCCGCCGGCCAATCAGGGCCTGCAGCTGCCGCAGCTCCTCTTCCGTCGGCCTCCGCCCGCCCAGCGCCATCAGCAGCCGGGTGGTATCCTCCGGCTGCCGGGCCGGGCCGGGAGGGGGATACCCGCCCGGCGGATAGGGGGGCTGCCCGTAGGGGTTCCCATTCATTGGTTGCATTCTGCCAACCACCTTTCCTGCTCGCCTGGCGGCGAGCATGTCGCGCTCTTGCGTTTCTGCCCAGCCATCTCGGTCTGCCCGCGGGCCAAAGAGGCAGTACTCACTCAAACTATGCCGGCGCCTCCGCGCGGCAGTACGTTCCGCCATTCTGCCACGCCAAGACGCGTCCTGCCGACCGCAGGTCCCGCCGACCGCGCCTGGCGGCGGGCACGCCTAGCGGCGGGCGTGTCGCGCTCCGGCCTTTCGGGGCTCTTCCACGCTGGTTGCCCGCGTGCCGGAGTAGGCAAAGGGTTAGCTAAGCGATGCCGGCCCGCACGCGCGGCAGTACGTCCCGCCATTCCGCCACGCCAAGACGCGTCCCGCCGACCGCAGGTCCCGCCGACCGCGCCTGGCGGCGGGCGTGTCGCGCTCTTGCGTTTCTGCCCTGCCATCTCGGTCTGCCCGCGGGCCAAAGAGGCGATACTCACTCAAACTATGCCGGCGCCTCCGCGCGGCAGTACGTTCCGCCATTTCACCACGCTAACACGCGTCCCGCCGACCGCAAGTCCCGCCCTCCGCTAGGAGCGCCGATGGGAATCAACCAGGCTGCGGAGTTCCTCCATCTGCGGGATGCAGCGTTTGGGGATCCGCAAAAAGGAAGTAGCGGTGTAAAATTCCACGCTGTCCGGGCGCTCCACCGCCCGTTCCACCGCTTTCCAGACAAAGCGGACGGATTCGCCCGGGCGTTCGGATTTCACGGTAATGCCTTGATCGGAAAAGCTCACCCGCACCCGTTTGGCGCTGTCCGGCATCACGGCGTAGGAACGGACCGCCCGCGCCCGGGTTGTCAATACATTGAGGGCGAAAAGCAGCCCGATCAGGAGCAAAAAGGAGGCGATCCCGACCACCGGGCCGTTCATCAGCCCAAACATCAGCCCGGCCAGGAGCGACATCCCGCTGTAAACCGGCAGCAGCTTGAGAAACGCGCGCAGGGCGGTATCGGTCACGATCCGGACGAATTCCTCCTTGGTATACTCCACGTCCACCGCCAACAGTTCGGTATCCTCCGCCTGCGCCGCCTCATGGGGAGGGGCCAGGGGGGCGTCGGCCAAGGGCACCATCCGCTCCAGGAGCTTCTGCCGGGCGGGCGGGATGCCGGGAAGCACCGCCCGGCGCATCCCTTCCGCCGCTTCGGGGGTCATGCACCGCGCGGGAAGGACGATTGCCGGCATCCCCGGCGCCAGCAGGGCCATCATCCGCCGGTTTTCAAGGAACACGGCGTTCTGCGCGAAGGGGATCACCACGGTATTTTTTCCCCGCTTCTCCACCCGGTCGGGATAGACGCGCACTTCGCCGTAATAGGAATAGCCGTTGAGAATGCTCTGGTCATAGGCCTTTTCCGCCGAGCTGCGCACATAGCGCGGGATGCCGATAAACAGGATCCCCGCCGCCGCGATGAGGAAGATCACCAGGAGCACCAGCACCGGGTCCAGGGAGCCCGCCAGCACGATATCAATCACCATCATCGCGACGCTGATTACCGCCAGCACGCTGAACAGGATGATCTGCCCCTTTCGGAAGCGGAGCAGCCCGGAATTCTGCGAAACCACGATATTGAAATCAATGTATTCCTCCCGGCTGAGGTCGGCCGGGAAGGCGGCGAGGCAGCCGTCGTCCTCCGGCTCGGGAAAGCGGGGGGCCTCCCCGTCCGGAATCGTGCCCCGCTCCCCGTCCGGCTGAGGGCCGTCTTTTGGGGAAGCCTCCTCCGGTCCGGGGGGAAAGCCGGGCTGTGCCGGCCGGCTTTCCGCAGGGCCTTCCCCTTCCTGCGCAGTTTCCGCCAAGCCCTCAGCCTGGCCGCCGCCCTTGGTAGAAAAAGGCGCCGCCTCTTTATTTTTCATGCGGTCCTCCCCGCGGGCCGTGGGCTGCCGCCCATCCTTAAGCCCTTCCCCCGGCACCGCCGGGGCCGGGCTTTCGGAGCCGGCCGCCTGCGGCATATCGCTTTTTTCGTTCATCCCGCGTCTCCTTTCCGTGTGCGCCTGGGCGCGCTCACTCTTGTTTCAAGAAGCCGGACAGCCGGGCGCGCAGCGCCTCTTCCTGCCCGGGCGCCATCAGCCGCTTAGGGATGGCGAAGCGGCATTCCCTTCCGAAGGTCATCAAAAACAGCGTGGGCGTCTCGGCCCAGCCGGAGAGGGCGGAGAGCGGAAGGGTGCCTTCCATCCGCCCGTTTTTCACTTCCACCGCGTCGTCAAGAAACCGATAGGACGCAGCGTACCGGAGATCCTCGTTCCCATCGTATTCCCGCGCGGCGGCGGCGCTGCTGAACAGCGGCGCAAAAACGCCGTTATAGCACGCCAGGAACACCCCGATCACCATCAGGCAAAGGCTGGCGGAAACGCTCAGGGAAATACGGCTGCCAAAAAGCACCCCGGCGGCCCCAAGCAGCGTGAGGATCCCGCCGGCGGCATACAAAACCGCGCCCTGCCGCTTTCCCGCCGAGCGGCGGTACTGGGCGGCGGCCTGGCAGTATTCCTCCCGCGTGACAAGGACGCTGAAGGTCAGCTCCTGCGGCTGCATAGCAAATCCTCCTTTACAGTGCCGTGCGCTCCCGGCGCGCGTTTATTGGCCGGGCGCCAAGCGTTCGCGGATAGGGCGGTTAGAAAATCCAATTGCGCATCACATGCCGGCGGCGCGTAAAGGCCAGCCGCAGGAAGTCCTGGATTTCCTCCCGCTGTTCCGGCGGCAGGCAGCGTTTCGGCAGGATCAGCAGCCGGTCGGACTCCCGGGTAAAGACAAAAAGCTCCGGCGTTTCTATGCAGGTCATCAGGGCGTACTGGTCATGCAGCCGCAGCCGGGGCGTTGTCGTCTGTGCATAATCGGGATAAAGCCGGATCTCGGCCTGTTCCATCAAAAGCTGATAGGTGCGGTAATCCTCGTCCGCCTTCCTGCGCAGCCGCTGCGGCTCCAGCACAAAGGTATAGGCAAGCAGGGCCGGGCAGCACAGGCAGAGGAACAGGGGGATCAGGGAGGAAGAAAGGGAGAAACGGCCCCAATCCATCAGGCAAAGCCCCAGCGCAAGCAGAACCGCCGCCGCCGCCACCGCCGCCGGCAGCAGGCGCAGGGATCCCCGCCGCCTCGCCGCCAAAAGGCTGGCTGCGCGGTATTCCTCCTGCGTAACCGTCAGCGGAAAGCCGGCCGGCGCCTCCCCCATCGGGTTACTGGGATTGGTTTTGTTCGGCTGCATAGCCGTCCGCCTCCTTTCTCTCCTGCGGAGGGCGATTCGCGCTCTGGCGTTCCTGCTCTGCCGTCCCGTCTTCCCCGCGTGCCAAAGGGGACGCGGGATTGCCGGCTGCTGCCGGCCCCGGCACGTCTTGCTCCCCGTGGGCACGCGCGGCAGGGGTTGGGCAGAACGGCTGCGCGGAATCGCGTCCTGCCCTCCGCAGGAGCGCGCTCTGGCGTTCCTGCTCTGCCGTCCCGTCTTCCCCGCGTACCAAAGGGGACGCGGGATTGCCATCTGCTGCCGGCCCCGGCACGTCTTGCTCCCCGTGGGCCGGCGGGGAGGGGCGTGTGTCGTCCGGCTTCTCTGCGCGTGGCTGCCGGTCTGTGGGCGCCGGATCAAGAGGGTCAAGCAGCCGCTGCCGCCGGGGCCGGGCATCCTCGGGCCGGAATTTTTCCAAAAACAGGCTCCAGCCGGCCGGATCCGTCAAGCGGCGGGGGATCCCCACCAGCTCCCGGCCGATCTCAATCACCAGCAGCCCTTCCCCCAACAGAGCGCGGCAGGAAGAGTAAGCGATATACTTCGGATTTTTCTTCCCAAAAGCCGCTTCCTTGCCGTAAAGGGAGAGGACGACTTCGTTTTCCTGTCCGGCGATCCGCCGGGCGGCGCTGCGCATCCGCAGCGGAGGCACCAGCCAAATAGCGGCCAGCACGGCCAGGGAAAGCAGGGCCAGCAGCAGCGAAGCCGAGGCCTTCTGCTCGTCAAGCAGGTATGCGGCCCCGCAGTACACGGCCATCACACCCAGGATGGCCGATTCGGCAATCCGGCGAGCCGGCCCGGCCCGGCGGGTGCCCAGCAGCAGGCAGCGGTAAATCTCATTTTCCTGCATCCGGATCCGCAAGGTCAGCAACGGCCCCTGCCCCTGCGGGGGGCGATTCACGCTCTGGCGTTCTTGCTTGATCGGCTCGTCTTCCCCGCGTGCCGGCGTAGAAAAATTCTCTCCCTGTGAAGGAGTCTCCTGCGGGGGGCGATTCACGCCTTGACGTTTCTGCTCGATCGGCTCGTCCTCCCCACGTGCCAAAGGGGACGCGGGGTTGCCATCTGCTGCCGGCCCCGGCGCGTCTTGTCCCCCGCCGGCACGCGCGGCAGGGGTTGGGCAGAGCGGCTGCGCGGAATCGCGTCCTTCCCTCCGCAGGAGCGCGCTCTGGCGTTCCAGTTTGATCGGCTCGTCTTCCCCGCGTGCCAAAGGGGACGCGGGGTTGCCATCTGCTGCCGGCCCCGGCGCGTCTTGCTCCCCGCCGGCACGCGCGGCAGGGGTTGGGCAGAGCGGCTGCGCGGTATCGCGTCCTGCCCTCCGCAGGAGCGCCAAACGCTGGATTTTTTCGGTTTTCGTCATAACGGGCGCCCCCTTCCTTGCCCGGGCCGGCGATTTTCCGGCTTTACTTGCTTTTGAGCGGCCATTTTTCCGCCTTTGCGGTTTCTTCCGGTTAGATATCGAGGTTCATGACGTATTTGGCGTTTTTCTCAATGAATTCGCGGCGGGGCTCGACCTTATCCCCCATCAGGATGGTAAACGCCTCGTCCGCGGCGGCCGCGTCGTCCAGCTCCACCTTCAGCATGGTGCGGAAGGCCGGGTCCATCGTGGTTTCCCAAAGCTGCTCGGGATCCATTTCACCAAGGCCCTTATACCGCTGCACGTCGGCGTTCCCGCCGAATTCCGCGATAAATTTGTCCCGTTCGCCGTCCGAGAAGGCATAGCGGACCTGCTTGCCCTTGGAAACCTTGAACAGGGGCGGCTGGGCGATATACACATGCCCCTCGTCAACCAGCGGGCGCATGTAGCGGAAGAAGAAGGTCAGCAGCAGGGTGCGGATATGGGAACCGTCGACGTCGGCATCGGCCATGATGATGACCTTGCCGTACCGCAGCTTGGAAATATCAAAGTCGTCCCCGATCCCGCAGCCCAGCGCGATGACGATGGGCACCAGCTTCTCGTTGCCGTACACCTTATCAAGCCGCGCCTTTTCGACGTTGAGCATCTTGCCCCACAGGGGCAGGATGGCCTGGAAGTTGCGGTCCCGCCCCTGGATGGCGGAGCCGCCGGCCGAGTCGCCCTCAACGATGTACAGCTCGGTGCGGTCGCAGTCGTTCCAAATGCAGTCGGCCAGCTTTTCAGGCATCCGCGTGGACGCCAGGCCGCTTTTTTTGCGGGCCAGTTCCCTGGCGCGCTGCGCCGCCTCCCGCACCCGGGCGGCGTTGATGGATTTCTCAAGCACCCCGCGGGCGACCTGGGGGTTCTCCTCCAGGTAAGGGGCGAGCTTTTCGTTCATCAGGGTGTTGACCAGGGTGCCCATAGAGGTATTGCCCAGCTTGGCCTTGGTCTGCCCCTCAAACTGCGCGTCCTTGAGCTTGACGCTGATGACCGCGGTCAGCCCCTCCCGCACGTCGTCCCCCTTAAGGCTGGAGTCGTTGTCCTTGAGCATCCCGTGCTTGCGGGCGTAATCGTTGAAAATGCGGGTGATCGCGGTTTTGAACGCGGTCTCGTGGGTGCCGCCGTCAACGGTGTGGATGTTGTTGGCAAAGGAGACGATGTTCTCGTTGTAGCTGTCGTTGTACTGCATCGCGACCTCGGCGATGGAGTCCCCATCGGTCGTTGCGATATGGATGACGTTGGGATGCAGCACCGCGTGGCCGCGGGCCTTGTTCATAAACTCCACAAAGGAGGAAATCCCCCCTTGGTAGCAATATTCCTCCCGCACCGGGTTTTCCGGGTCGCGCAGGTCGTTCAGGTTGATGGTCAGTCCCGCGTTCAGGAAGGCCTGCTCCCGCAGCCGCTTTTGCAGCACGTCAAACTCGTATTCGGTGGTTTCGGTAAAGATTTCGGCGTCCGCCTTAAAGCGGATCAGGGTGCCGTCGTGGTCGGACGTACCGATCACGGTCAGCTCGTTGACCGGGTTGCCCCGCTCAAACCGCTGGGCGTATACCTTGCCGTCGCGGGAGATCTCGACCTCAAGCCATTCGGACAGGGCGTTGACCACCGAAGAG
The DNA here is from genome assembly GCA_904419005.1 of Candidatus Avimonas faecium. Taxonomy (GTDB): domain Bacteria; phylum Bacillota; class Clostridia; order Oscillospirales; family Acutalibacteraceae; genus Avimonas; species Avimonas faecium. Next base: position 11,190 of record CAJFQI010000045.1, read on the forward strand.
CCCACCCCGTGCAGGCCGCCCGAGACCTTATAGCCGCTGCCGCCGAACTTGCCGCCGGCGTGCAGCACGGTCAGCACCACCGTCACGGTGGGGATGCCCAGCTTCTCGTTCATCCCGACCGGGATGCCGCGGCCGTTGTCCCGCACCGAGATCACGTCGCCCGGCAGGATATCCACGTCAATATGGGTGCAGTAGCCGGCCAGCGCCTCGTCAATGGAATTGTCGACAATTTCATACACCAGGTGGTGCAGGCCCTTGGGCCCGGTCGAGCCGATATACATGCCCGGCCGCTTACGGACCGCCTCCAGCCCTTCAAGCACCTGGATCTGGTTTTCGTCGTAGGGGGTGTTGACCGGGGCGATCTCCGGGCTTTCGTCGTGGCCCTGCGTCCCGCCGCCGGAAATTCCGGCGGAAGCATCCACGTTCATGGGGCCGCCGTCCCGCTCGTTTTCCCTGCCCTCGTTCCTCGCATTCTCTCGCTCGTTCGCCATTTCATCGCATCCTTTTGCTGTACTTTTCACGCGGGGATCCCCGCCGGATTTTCTTTTTCATCGGTTTGCCTGTTCTGGCCGTATCCGTCCAAAGCCGCCCGCCCCTCACCGGCAGGTGATGTCCTCCAAAAAGCCGGCTCGTTTTTTGAGGGTGGCGGAGGAGATCTGCGAAATATACACCGTCTCGGTCCCCTCCCTGTCTACGCAGACGACGTAGGATTTCGGCAGCTCCTGCGACACGTTGAAGACACGGCCCCCTTTTTGGGCGTCGGCCAGGAACTGCCGCGTGTGCTTGGAAATTGTGGACCGGTCCATATCAAAGATCCCGACCACCTCGTCCAGCCGGACGACGGTATCCTGTCCCAGATGCAGATACATGCCGTTTCCTCCTTATCGGTGTACGCCAAAATCGCAAATTTCTTTCCCGGGCCGCCGGCTGTCAGCCGTCCGGGCCGCGGACCGTCTCCTGCGTGATCCGCCCGGCCTCCACATGGAAGATACGCCCCGCGCTCAGCCTCAGCACGGCGCTGGGGTCGCAGCAGGTTAAGAACACCTGCCAGCCGTCAATGTGGTTGAGGATATAATCCTGCCGGGAGATATCAAGCTCGCTCATCACGTCGTCCAGCAGGGCGACCGGCTGCTCCCCCGTCACCTCCCGCAGCACCGACGCTTCCGCCAGCTTCAAAGCCAGCACCGCGGAGCGCTGCTGCCCCTGGGAGGCATAGGTGCGGGCGGACAGGCCGCTGATCGCCACAGCCAGGTCGTCCCGGTGGGGTCCGGCCGTTGTGAAGCCCGCCCCCAGATCGGCGGCATGGCTTGTCTGCAGCCGTTCGTACAGCCTCTCCCGCGCCTGGGAGGGGGTGGCGTCCTCCGGCCCCACGGTTGAATCGTACCGCAGGGAAAATTCTTCCCGCCCGCCCGACAGCCCGGCGTAAATCTCCCTGGCCGGGCCGGCCAGCCGGCGGATATAGGCGGTGCGGGCGGCGAACACCTGCGCGCCGGCCTCTGCCAGCCGCTCGTCCCAGATGTCGAGCAGCCGCTTGTCCCCGTATCCCGCCCGCAGGTCCTTTAACAGGGCGTTCCGCTGGGACAGGGTGCGGTGGTAGCCTCCCAGCACCCGGATGTATCCCGGTCTCAGCTGGCAGTACGCCGCGTCAAGGAACCGCCGCCTCCCCTCCGGCCCGTCCTTGACCAGGGAGAGGTGGGCCGGGGAAAAGACCACCGCGCAGAAATGCCCCGCCAGGTGGGAGGCCGCCGTCTGGGGCACGCCGTTGAGCACGGCATGGCGCCGGCGGGATATGGTGATCTCGGCCTCCTGCTCCCGGCCGGCCGCGGTGAACTCCATATGCAGCGCGGCCTTATCGGCGCCGAACGCCACGGTTTCGGCGTCCTTGGAGCCCCGGAAGCTCCGCCCGCCGGTAAAAAACCAAAAAGCCTCAAGCAAATTGGTCTTTCCCTGGGCGTTGCTGCCATATACTATATTGACCCCCGGGACAGGCTGGATGCCGCCCGCCTGAAGGTTCCGGAAATTTTCAAAGCTTAGCCGGGTTACCAGCATAGCCGTACCGCCTCCCGGCCGGATGCCCGGCCCGCTTTCTCCGCCGGCATATCCTGGGCCGCGGGATTATTCCCCGTCCTGCGGGGCCGGGCCGACCCGGTATTCCTCCGGGCCTCCCGCGGCCCGGGCCGCCTCCGACAGCCGGACCCGGTCCCCCGGCCGCAGCTTGTGCCCCCGCTGCAGGCAGGTTTCCCCGTTGACCAGGACCAGCCCCTGCTGGATGCAGGCCTTGGCCTGCCCGCCGGTGGGCACGGCGCCCGTCAGCTTCAAAAAGGCGTCCAGCCGGATGAATTCGGTGGATATATCCCATGTCTGCGGCGTCCCCGCCGCCCTTTCCCCGCCCCGCATCATTTCTTCAGCCGCACCGGCAGGACGAGGAAGAGGAAGCTTTCCCCCGTCGCGGGGAGCATTTTCATCGGCGAAAGGGGGCCGCCCAGCTCAATGCGCACCTCGTCGGTCTCGGTGTTCTTGAGCGCTTCAATCAGGAAGCGGCTGTTAAAGCCCATCTCCTCTTCGTTGCCCTCAATGTCGGCGTGGATGACGTCGCTGGCGCTTCCCAAGGGGGTGGTGCAGGAAATTTTGATCTTCCCGTCCTTGAATTCGCACACCAGCGGGGACTTGATCCGGTCGTTGATGACCAGGGAGGCGCGCTCCACTGCGTCCATCAGGTCGCGGGTCTTGACCCGGACGGTGGTGGTGATATTCTGGGGGATGGCCTTGCGGTAGGGCAGGAACTCGCCGTCAAGCAGGCGGGAGATGACGGCGTAGCCGTCGATTTCAAGCACGATGTGGCGGCGCCCCACCGCCATTGACATCGGCGTGTCTTCGTCGGACAGGAGCTTGAGCACCTCGCTGAGCGTCTTGCCGGGGACGACGAAGGTCATGGCCTCCTTGGTTTTCAGCGGCTCGCACCGCATCGCCAGGCGGGAGCCGTCAACGGAGACCAGCCGCAGCTCCTCCCCCTGCATTTCAAACTGGGTGCCCGTATGCACCGGCCGGTTGTCGGTCTGCGCCACGGCGAAAAGGGTCTGCCGGATCATGCTTTTCAGGATGTTCTGCGGCACGGTGAAGCCGACGCCGTCGCTGACCGAGGGGATTTCCGGGTATTCAATTGCCGAGATCCCGATGATGGTGAATTCGGTCAGGCCGCTGCGGATGGTGGTGTTCAGCTTTTCGTCGGTAACCAGCGAGACGGTTTCCTCCGGCAGGCGGCGGACGATGTCCCCAAAGAGCTTCGCCGTCAGGACGATTTCCCCCGGCTCTCGCACCTCCGCTTCAATGGTGGTGGTGATGCCCAGGTCAAGGTCGTACCCGGCTAGGAACAGGGAGCTTCCCATGGCTTTAAGCAGGATCCCCTCAAGCGCGGGAAGGGTGGATTTGCCGGAAACGGCCCGTTGCACGTTGCTGACGGCGTCAAGCAGGGCCTGCCGGTTGCAGTGGATATTCATTTGCAGCATCCTTTCTGAGAGATGGTGGTATGCGCGGTGCAGGCAAGGCCGGCGGCGCGGGGAAAAGGGGGGAAGCGTCAAGCCGGGCCGAGGCTGGTCTGTGGGGAAATCCCCCGTATGCAGAGGAAAGGCGGGGAAACGAGGGAGGACAAAGGGAAAAAGAAGAAAAAAACAAACCTTTCCTTTCGTAGTCTATAGTAGGGGCGGTGGAAAAGGTGGAAAAGGCTGGTTTTTGGCTTGATCCCAAGGTTTTTTGGAGGGGAACGCCCGTGAAAACGGCGGGGAGTAAAAAGTGAAAAAGTAAAAACGGGCGGAAATTTTCCCCCGCGCGGTGGAAAGGCGTCGAGAGCGGGCGGAAAATCTCGTGGAGAAAACGGGGGTTTTTTAGGCCGAGCCGTTCCGGCCGGGAAACGCTTTATTCACCGGCTTTGGTGGACAAGTTTACAAAAGTCCGGGAAAAGCCGGTGGAATCGGCGGGCAAAGCGGTGAAAACGGAGGAGGGAGAGAAAAGCCGGCGTTTTTTCCACCGCCCAGTGGAAAATGCAGGCGCCCCCGCCCGACGGTTTGTTTTCCTATAATAAGGAAAGAAATAAAGAAACCGAAAAGGGCGGCGTTTTCTGCGGCCCGCGCCGTTATTTTTCACTGATGTTTTTGATGATGTCCATCACCATCCCCTTGAACGAGGGGTCCTTGGCCATCCGGTTTTCTACCTTTTGGATGGCGTAGACGATGGTTGAGTGGTCGCGGGTGCCGAATTCCTCGCCGATCGACTTCATCGGCAGGCCGGTGATGTCCCTGACTACGTATTCCGCCACCTGCCGGGCCTGGGAAATCGGCGCCGAGCGCTTGGTTGAGCGGATATCCTCCGGCGTGACGTTCATGGTGCGGGCCACCTCGGTGATGATCCGTTCGACCGTAACCGGCACCGGCTGGGAGTCGTTGCGGATATCCCGGATGGCGTTCTGCGCGGTGATGAGAGAAGGCGCCTCCCCCCCCAGGAGGTACTGCGCGCGCATCCGCTTGACCGCGCCTTCGAGCTGGCGGACGCTGTTTTTCAGCTGGCTGGCGATATATTCCGCCACGTTGTCGCTGATAACGAGGTCGAGCAGCTTGGCCTTGCGCTTGATGATGGCGATCCGGGTTTCAAGGTCCGGCGGCTGGATATCGGCCAGCAGCCCCATTTCAAAGCGGGTGCGCAGCCGTTCCTCAAGGGTGGCGATTTCCTTGGGCGGCCGGTCGGAGGTGAGCACGATCTGCTTGTTGGCCTGGTGCAGCGCGTCAAAGGTATGGAAAAATTCCTCCTGTGTGGAGATCTTGCCGGCGATGAACTGGATGTCGTCGACCAGCAGCACGTCGACCTGCCGGTACTTGGCCCGGAATTCCGGCGTGGTGCCGGAGCCGATCGCCTCAATCAGCTCGTTGGCAATGTATTCGCCCTTGGTGTAGATGATTTTGACCGAAGGGGTGTTCTTGCGGATCTCGTTGCAGATGGCGTAGAGCAGGTGGGTTTTGCCTAAGCCCGAGCCGCCGTAGATAAACAGCGGGTTGTAGTAGCCGGCCGGCTTGCTCGCCACCGCCTGGGAGGCCGCATAGGCGAATTTATTCGACGAGCCGACGATAAAGTTTTCAAAGGAGTATTCGTAGTCGGAGCCCTTCGGCCCGAAGGGGCTGCCGGGATCGGGGGAGTCGGGCGTAAGGGCGGGGGGATCGGCGGACGCCTCTTCCCCCGACAGGATCTTCAGCCCCAGGGGGATGCCCATCACCTGCTCAAACGCCTGCGTGAGCTTTTCGGCGTAATGCTCGCTGATGATCTTTTTCTGGAAATTGGTGTGGACATACACCACAACCTCCCCGTCCTCAATCGTGCGGGGCTCGATGCAGCGGATCCACACGTTGTAAGCGACCTCGCTGATATCCTCTTGGCTGTGGAGGTAGTCGAGGATGCCGGACCAGACTTCCTTGATGGTTTCCATGCTTGCAAAACTCCTTACCCAATATTCGCATGCCTATCGTCCCGCGGCGCGGTCCTTGCCCCTTATTCGCGCAGAAAGCGGCCATTTTCCAGCCGGAGGCCGTTTTGAGGGGAAAACGCCGAAAAACGGAACGTCCGAAAAAAGGGCGCACAAAGCCCTTCTAATGCCTTACCACCCATTTTAACATAAACTCCGCTGTATTTCAACAAAGCAAAATCACGGTATTTTCCGCCAGTCCCCCATCCACCACAATATTTGGGGGATGGGGGACTGGCTGGCCACCAAAGCGGAAAAAAAGCCGGCCGGAGGGAGGGGCAGGGCGGAAAGTTTCTGTTGACTTTTTCCGCCGAACTGGTATATAATAAATCTTCGCAAAGGGTTTTTAGGGGCCGAACCGCCGTTTTTCTGCTTCCGCCGGGCTGTATCCGGCCGGGGCAGGCGACGGGCAGGCCGCCGGAAAACAAGCGGAATACCCGCCGCGCCTGCCGCGGGACGGGGTTTTCAAACGGGGCTTCCCGTAAAGGCAGCAGCCGGCTTTCCCCGGCTGTCCGAAAGGAGGATGACGGCATGCTTCGCACATATCAGCCCAAAAAGCGGCACCGCAAAAAGGAACACGGCTTCCGCAAGAGGATGGCAACCGCCAACGGCCGGAAGGTGCTTGCCCGCAGACGGGCCAGAGGAAGAAAGCGTCTCACCTACTAAAAAAGGCCACCATAGTGTGGCTTTTTTTAGTATGCGGCCGGACGCCCGGCAGGGACCGGGACGGCCGGCTTATGAGCCGGGAAACGGAAAAGGGACGGGATGGACGCCATGGCGCGCTTTGCCGTATTAAACCGCAACGGGGATTTCCGCGCCCTGTACCACCGCGGAAAATCGCAGGTGCATCCCGCGCTGGTCACCTACGCGCGCAAAAGCCGGACGGGCTATCCCCGCGCCGGCATCACCACCGGCAAGAAGCTGGGGTGCGCGGTGCGGCGCAACCGCTGCCGCCGGGTGATCCGGGAGGCGTACCGCGCCCTCCTTCCCCTGATTGAGGGGGGCTGGGACCTGGTTTTCGTCGCCCGGCACCGGACCGGGGAGCTGAAAAGCACCAAGCTCCAGCGGATTATGTACGCCCAGCTCAAGGCGCTGGGCGTGATCCCCGCGAAGGACGGGAAAAAGCCATGAAAAAGGTGCTGATCGCGCTGATACGGCTGTACCAGCGGACCATTTCGGCCAAATCCCCGCCGGTGTGCCGGTTCACCCCGACCTGCTCGGCCTACGCGATAGAGGCGATTGAGCGCTTTGGGGTGATCAAGGGCGGCGGCCTGGCGATCTGGCGCATCCTGCGCTGCAACCCTTTTGGAAAATACGGATACGACCCGGTGCCGGAAAAGAAGCCGAAGCCCCGCCGGAAGGGCGGAGCGGCCGGCGTATCGGAAAACGGTTCCCGCCCTCCGGGCGCCGGGCGGGCGGAGGGCGCGGCCGGGTCTCCCCCGGACGGCGGAGGGACCGACGCGGGCCCCCGCTGATAGGCGGCGCGGCCGCTGTGAAAATCGGAAAACCGGAGGACCCTGCGGGGAGCGGCGGACAGAGCCGGCGCCCCGGGCGGTCCCCCTTCGGATAGAATTTTTCTGGAATCGCGCGGAAACCGGCCGTGTCTCTCGCCGGCTGCGCGAGACGAGGCAAAACGCACAGTAAATAGAGCGGAGGAAACGGCCCATGCCTGGACTTGATATTCTTGCCATCCCCTTGGGGTGGATCCTGTGGTTCATCTACAGCCTGGTCAAAAACTATTTCGTGGCGATTTTCCTGTTTACCCTGATCGTGCGCGCCGCGACCTTCCCTCTCTCCCTGAAGTCGCAGAAGGCGCAGGCCGACCGGGCGCGGCTCGCCCCCCGGCTGGAGAGGCTGCAGAAAAAATACGCCAAGGATCCCAAGAAGCTGCAGGAAAAGCAGATGAGCCTGTACGAAAAGGAAGGCGTCAGCATGACCGGCGGCTGCCTGCCGATGGTCATCCAGATGATCGTCCTGTTCGGCATCATCGCAGTGATCTATTCCCCTCTCACCCATCTGGCCCGCATCCCCTCCGAGGTGGTCAGCGCCAGCATCTCGGCCGTGATGCAGGAGACCGACGCGGACGGCAATGAGATTTCCGACCCCAACAGGATCAGCAGCGCCGACAGCCGGGGGTATTATAAGGAGCTGCGGCTGCTGCTGGTGATGGACAAGGAGGATAACGCCGCCGCCATCAAGGAGAATATTTCCGCCCTGTCCGACGACGTGCTCGACGGCAAGACCGCCGACGAGTATTACGAGGAGATGCTCGACATCCGCGGCGACTTCACCTTCTTCGGGCAGACCCTGCTGGAAAACCCGTGGAATGAGCGGGGCATCTCCGGGATCAACATCCTGTGGCTGATCCCCCTGTTCTCCGGTCTGACCGCTGTGGGTTCAAGCCTGCTGTCGATGCATTATTCAAAGATGGCCACCGGCGGACAGAAGCAGGCCGGCCAGGGCTGCAGCAACGTGATGCTGCTCGGCCTGATGCCGCTGTTCTCGCTGTATATTACCTTTATTGTCCCGGGTGGCGTCGGCATTTACTGGATCTGCTCCAACCTGATCGCCCTGTTACAGACCTTCCTTCTCAATAAGATCTACAACCCGGGCAAGATCCGCGCGCAGGCGGAGCTGGAGTACGAGGAGCGCCGCAAGCGCCGCGCCGAGGATAAGAAGCGGCTCGCCGAGGCCCGCGCCCGGGAGGAAGAGGAGGCCCGCCGGCAGGCTGCCGAGGAAAAGCAGAAGGCGCTGGAGAAGCAGAAGGCCGCCAATACCCCCAAGCAGCCCCCCGCCTCCAAGAACCCCAATAAGAAAAAGCGCCGGGAAAACAGCGAAGGGACGAAAGCCCTTGACGTAACCGGCCTGAAGGAAAACCGGGAGCCTGGGGCACCGGAGCCCGGCGAGCCTGCGCCCGCCCCGGAAGCAGCGGAGGAAAAGGGCGGCAAGGAACCGCCGGAGCCCCAGGAGAAACCACAGCAGACGGAAGAATAAGACGGGGAACCCCGTTTGGAAAGGATTGAGAGATTTGCTCAAGGAAGCGATCAAGGAAGCCCCGACGATTGAAGAGGCCAAGGCGGCGGCCGTCCGCGAGCTGGGCGTCCCGGAGGAAAAGGCCCTGTTTGAGGTGCTGCAGGCCCCCCAGAAAAAGACGCTGGGGCTTTTCGGCGGCTGCCCGGCCCGGGTGCGCGCGTATTTTGAGGTCACGCCGGCCTCCCGCGCGGCGGAGTATCTTGAGGAGATCCTGCGCGGCCTTGGCGTGGCCGCCCCCAGCATCTCGGTCAAGGAGGAGGCGGACGGCTGCGTGCTGACACTGGCCGGAGAGGACCTCGGCTTTATCATCGGCCGGCGGGGGGAGACCCTTGACGCGCTGCAGTACCTGACCGGCCTGGTGGCCAACCGGGTGGACAATTCGTATTACCGCGTCACCCTGGATATCGGCAATTACCGCGAAAAGCGGGAGCAGTCCCTGGCCGGCTTGGCCCGCAAGATGGCCGGGCAGGCCGCCCGCACCGGGCGGAAGACCTCGCTTGAGCCGATGAACCCGTACGAGCGGCGCATCATCCACACCGCCGTGCAGGAGGTCAAGGGCGCCACCTCCTGGAGCGTTGGCAGCGAGCCCAACCGCCATGTGGTGATCGGGCCGTCCGACGACAACCCGGTGCGCACCCGTTCCCGCGGGGGAAGCCGCTCCCGCGGCAAAGGGGGCGACCGTGCCGCCGGGGACCGCGCCGCTGGGGAGCGCCCCTCCCGGCCGGAACGCGCGCCCCGCGGCTCCCGTTCGGACACGATTGAAAAGCCGGAGCGGGAAATCCGCCAGTTTGTGCCCCGCAGCAACCCGCTGCCCACGGCGGACGGCGCGACGCCTCCTTCCAAGACCCAATCCGAAAAGGAGAACAGCTCCCTGCTGTACGGGCGGATTGACCTGTAATCCCCACGGCAGGCCGGCGGCCTTGCCGCAGTAAAAAACAAAAGTAGCGCGGGCCGGAGAGGCACGGGATCTGCCGTTTCCCGCCGGAGCCGTCCCCTGCGGCGAGCCCTTCCGGCCCAGTAAAAGCCCGCCGCTTTCAAAGCGGCGGGCTTTTACTGGGATTGTGCGGCCTTCGGAGGGTTCCCCAACGGGCTATCCGGCGAGGGAAACCAGATCGCCGTGGGTGTATCGTTCCGTTTTTTCTCCCAGGACCCGCCGTTCAAATTCCGTGCCGTCCCCGACAGCGGACAGCTGCCCATAGGGAAAGGCCAAAACCTCGTAGACACCCTCCGGCAGGGGGGAAGCGGCCGGGGTCTGCACCAGGCAGTAAACCTTCACATCCCCGATTTCAGGCAGCGGCTCGCCGTTCACGGTTTCCCGGACAAGGCGGGACCGCATCGCCTCCGTCATTCCGGCGAGCCGGTCCTCGTAACCGAGGGAGGAAAGGTATTCCTCGGCGGTCAGGTATCCGCCCATGTGGTAGACGCAAAGCGTGTCCGGCAGGCTGCCCGCCGCCTTATAGGCATACTCCACCCTGACGGTCAGCCGGCTCCAGGCGTGGCCGTCTATCGTTTCGTAGGATATGTCTGCAATGCGGCCGCGGACGACCGCCTCGGAGACGCCGATGAGGGAGGGCAGGTCGACGGGGCCTGCCATATCCGCGATGGTGTTGACCGTGGGCGCGTCCGTTTCCGCCTGATCTGGGAAGGAAGACGAGTCCCCCGGGAGATCTGTCCTATCGGGTTGTCCGCCGGGAAAAACGGTGGACGGCCCGCCGGCCGGAGCCTCCTCAAGGGAAAGCGCCCCTTCGGGAAGGGGGCTCCCCTCGGAATACAGCCAAAGCAGCGCCGCGGCCAGGCAGGCCGCGGCGGCGCAGAGCCCGGACGCAAAGAGCGCCGGCCTGCGCCGGGGCCGGTTTGGGAGCTTTGCCAGGGTCTGTGCGGCAAAGTCGGGATTGCAGGGTAAGGCGTCCAGTGATTTTCGGTAGCTATCCCAGTCCATGGGATCCTCTCCTTTCCTGTAAAGGCAGGCGGGCTTCCCCATCGTCCGCCAGCATGTCCTTTAGGAGCTTTTTTGCCCGGGAATGCCAGGTGTGGATGGTTTTTTCCTTGATGTGGAGCAGCCCGGCGATTTCGCGGAAGGCGTAGCCCTCATAATAGTGCAGATAAATGACCGCCCGGTATTTTTCCGGCAGCTGCAGGACGGCGCCTAACAGGGAACCCTCCCCCGGCGGTCCCGTGACCGCCGCGTTTTCGGCCAGGAGCTCGGTCCCGCGCCGCCGCGCCGCGCGCAGGACATCCCGGCAGCGGTTGATCGTCATCCGGATCAGCCAGGCCTTCACCGCCTCCGCGTCATCCCAATCAACCCGCCCTTTTCCCGAAAAGAAGCGGAGGAAAACCTCCTGCACGACATCCTCCGCATCCGGCAGGCTGTAGGTATAATGAAACGCGATGCGGAGGAGCATCGGGCTGTTTGCTTGAATAATCTTTTCGGCGGCTTTGTCCGCATCGGCACCAGATAATCTGCGGATAGGTCATCCCCCCTCACTCAATAAAACGCCGCGGCCGCCGCAAAGCTTTCACCTAAAAAGGAAAAAGCCGTCCCCCGCCGGGATTTTTCGACGGGAAACGGCTCGGGAAGCCGCCTTCGGGCTTTGCCCCGGCAGCGGGGCCGGAGGGCACGGGCGTCCGCAGCGCTTCAAATGCAGTAGTCGGGCGGGTTTTTTGCGTGGTAGCGGTCGGCCAGGTCGGCCAGCGTAATCCCATCCACCACGCCGTCCACCGCCTCCTTGAGCTTGGCCCACACCTCGGTGGTCACGCAGCGGCCGGCCATCGCGCAGCCGGCCGCCCCCTCCGCCACGCAGTCCACCGGCGCGAGGGAGCCCTCCATGGTGCGCAGCACATCCCCCACCGTGATTTCCCCCGCGGGGCGGGATAGGGCATACCCGCCCTGGGAGCCGCGCACGCTCCGCACCAGCCCGGCGCGGTTTAAGAGCATCATGATCTGTTCCAGGTACTTTTCCGAAATCTCCTGCCGCGCCGCAATGTCCCGCAGGGGGACCAGCCCGCCGCCGCTGTGGACGGCCAGGTCGAGCATCAGCCGGAGTCCGTACCGGCCTTTGGTTGAAATCTTCACGCAAATGACCTTCCTTTTGTCTGCAAAGCCGTCGGGGGCGTCCGCGCCCCTTGGCTTTATTTGTTGTTTGGCCCGGGATAAGGCGGCCGCCGGGCATCGGGCGCCGCCCCCGCCCGGCTGTGCCGGCGGCAACGGGCCCCCTCCAAGGCAAGCGGCCCTCCCAGGGCGCCGTGATCCTTCCTTCGGAGCTATATACGGTCATTATACCTCTTTTCCTATCGAAAAACAAGGGTATAAAAAGGAGGCCCGCCGGCCCCGCAATCTCCGGCAGGGAAGCGGGCGCTGGGGCCGGGCCGTCCAAAGGCAGGCCTGGCACGGGCGGCGGGCCGCCATAGAGCCCCCAAGGGCGCCGCCGCGGGGAAAACCGGCCTCCGCCGGCCTCCGTTCATCCGCTGTATACCGCCCTTCCCGGCCCGGCGCTTGCCAAGGCCGCCAAGCCGGCGGATGCGGAGGAAATGAGAGGCGGCAAGGGGGGATTAAAACAAGAAAACCGGCCGCTCCCGCAAAAAATCTGGGGAGTTCCGACAAGCTTTTTCCGCATGGGCTCCGGGGCTTGCAACGGCCGCCGAATCGTGGTATAGTGTATTCCACAACAGGACACACGTACATGGATGGTGGACAATATGGGGACCAATCCCAAAACCAATGTGCCGCTAGGCGCTGACGCCGCCGCTTTGACGCCGGCGTCTCCCCCGCCCTCTCCGGAACCGGAGCGGCCGGAGCCGGCGGAAGCCCGCCTGCTTTTGGTCAACGCGGACGTCCTGCCGGAGGTGTTCGCCCGGGTGGTGGACGCCAAGCGGTTCCTGGCGGCCGGGAAGGCGGCTTCGGCCGCGCAGGCGGCGCGGATGGCGGGGATTTCGCGCAGCGCCTTTTATAAGTATAAGGACGCGGTGTTCCCCTATGACCAGGAGCGGGCCGGGAGGATCCTGACCGTCCACGCGGTGCTGCGGGACCGGCCGGGGATCCTATCCAACCTGCTGGCCGCGTTTGCGGGCGCGGGGGCCAACATCCTGACCGTCAACCAGAACATCCCCGCCGGCGGGACCGCGTCGGTCTCAATCTCCGCCCGCACCGACCGGCTGGAGATGCCGGTCGACGGCTTTCTGCGCTCCCTGTCCGGCGTGCCGGGGGTGGTGCGGATCGTCCGGATATCGGGGGAATCGGGAGGCTAATCCTCCCGGAGGCTAATCCTCCCGGAGGCAGGCACCTGCGGGCGGCTTTTGCCATAGGATGGCGGGGAGGCCTCCGGGCGGCAGGCAGGAAAGGCAAATAGCGGCGGACGGCGGGCGGCCCGCGCGGACGCCGGGGAAAGGAAGAACAGAATGATACAGATTGCGATTATGGGACACGGGGTAGTTGGCTCCGGCGTGGCGGAGGTGCTGCTCAAAAACGAAAAAAATATCGCCCACAAGGCCGGGGAGGGCATCGTTGTCAAGAAGATCCTTGACCTGCGGGAGTTCCCGGACAGCCCGCTGGCCGACCGCTTTACCAAGGATTTTGAGGAGATCGTCGGCGACCCGGAAATCCGGATCGTGGTCGAGACCATGGGCGGGCTGAAGCCGGCCTACGATTATGTCAAGCGCTGCCTGCTGGCGGGAAAAAACGTCGTCACCTCCAATAAAGAGCTGGTGGCGGCCAAGGGGGACGAGCTGCTGGCCATCGCCAAGGAGAAGAACCTCAACTTCCTGTTTGAGGCCAGCGTGGGCGGCGGGATCCCGATCCTCCGCCCGCTTGACCAGTGCCTGGCCGCCAACGAGGTATACGAGATTGCCGGCATCTTAAACGGCACCACCAATTTTGTGCTGACCAAGATGCTCCACGAGGGGATGGCCTTTGCCGACGCCCTGGCCCTGGCGCAGAAGCTCGGCTACGCCGAGCGGGACCCCTCCGCCGACGTCGAGGGGCACGACGCCTGCCGCAAAATCTGCATCCTGGCTTCCCTGGCGTTCGGGCGGCACGTCTACCCCGAGCAGGTCCACACGGTGGGGATCTCCGGCATCACCCGGCAGGATGTGCAGTACGCGGAGGCCTGGGGCGGCGTCATCAAGCTGATCGGCCGGGCGCGCAAGCGCCCCGACGGCCGGCTGGACTGCTTTGTGGAGCCGATGCTCCTTTCCCATGAGAGCCAGCTGGCGGAGGTCAACGACGTGTTCAACGGCATCCTGGTGCGGGGGGATGCGATCGGGGACGTGGTGTTTTACGGCCGGGGCGCGGGCAAGCTGCCCACCGCCAGCGCCGTCGTCGCCGATGTGATTGACGAGGTCAAGCACCTGAAGGCGCGCAAATACCTCTTCTGGGAGCCGGGGGAACCGGGATATGTCGCCGATTATGCCGAGGCCGAAACCCCGATGCTGCTGCGGCTGCGCGCGCCCGGCCAGGACGGGGAAGCGGTCCGGACGGCGCTTGAAAAGGCCCTCGGCCCCTGCGCCCTGGTCACGGCGGAGGGCGCGCCGGCGGAGGAATTCGGCTTGGCCACCCCGTCCCTGACGGACGCCCGGCTGGAGCAGGCGCTGGCCGCCCTGCCCGGGGTGCAGGAGCTGGGCCGGCTGCGCATCGCGGATTTCTAAGAGGCCGGGAGAACCCGGGGCGGGGCTGAGGAAGGGCCCGGGAGCGGGGGCTTCGGGGCGCAGAGGGCGCAAGGCCTGCGTGCCTCAGGGCCTCCAAGCCCCGGCGCCGAAGACTGCCTGCCCGCCCCAAGGAAAGGAAACGCAAGCCTATGATCAAAATCACCGTCCCGGCGTCCAGCGCCAATTTGGGCGCGGGCTTTGACGCGCTGGGCATCGCCTTAACCCTATACAACCGGGTGTGGATGGCCGAGGCCGACGGCACGCCGGAGGCCCCGGCCTGCCGGATTGAAGCGACCGACGGGGCACCGATCCCAACCGACGAAAGCAACCTGATTTACCAGACGGCCAAGGGCCTGTTTGAACGGTGCGGCCGCCCCTTCCGGGGGCTGTACATCCGGCAGGAGAACAACATCCCCATGACCCGCGGGCTGGGGAGCTCCTCCGCCTGCCTGGTGGCCGGCCTGCTCGGGGCCAACACCCTGCTGGGGAGCCCCCTCTCCCCCGGTGACCTGGGGGACCTGGCCGCGGAGCTGGAGGGGCACCCGGACAACACCGCCCCCGCCCTGCTGGGCGGGCTGGTCACCGCGGTGATGGACGGCGGCCGGGTCCATACCGTCAGCGTCCCGGTGTCCGACCGGATCCGCTTCGCCCTGTTTATCCCCGATTTTGAGCTGAAAACCGAGGTGGCCCGCCGCGTCCTGCCTGCGCAGGTTTCCCGGCAGGACGCGGTCTACAACCTCTCCCGTACGGCGCTGATGACCGCCGCCCTCTTTTCGGGCAGCCTGGAAAACCTGCGGGTGGCGGTGCAGGACCGCCTCCACCAGCCCTACCGCTTCCCCCTGATCGCGGGGGCGGAGAAGGTGTTTTACACCGCCTACGGCCTGGGGGCGTACGCGGTGGCCATCAGCGGGGCCGGGCCGTCGATCCTGGCCATTATTGACCGCGGGGCGGAGGATTTCGCGCCCAAGGCGGAGGCAGCCCTCCGCGCCGAAGGGCTGCCCGGCTGGAAGGTGCAGGTGCTGGGCTGCGACCCGCACGGCGCGCGGGTGGCGTTTGAATAGCTTCCCCCGCAGGGCCCGGGCTTCCGGGAGAGCGCGCTTCGCGCAGGCCCTGGCCCCGGTTGTGCCGGGGCGGACGGCGCGGAACCGTGCGCGCCCCTTTTCCGGCCAGGCGCCGGCTTGCCCCCGGTTTCGCCCCCCTTGCTCCTTTACCCCTTCGCATCGCCTCCCCGCCCCGGGCGGGGGCGGCTTCCTACAATACATAGCAGGAAAGGTTTGATACGGCAATGCTGGTAGTACAGAAATTCGGCGGCAGCTCCGTCGCCAACGCCGAGCGCGTGTTCAACGTGGCGCGGATCGTGACCGATACCTATAAGCAGGGCAACGACGTGGTTGTGGTCGTCTCCGCCCAGGGGGACACCACCGACGACCTGATTGAAAAGGCCAACGAGATCAACCCCGGCGGGTCCCGCCGGGAAAAGGATATGCTGCTGGCGGCGGGGGAGCAGATCTCGATCGCCCTGCTGGCCATGGCCATTGAGAAGCTGGGCTTCCCGGTGATTTCCCTGCTGGGCTGGCAGGCGGGGTTTGAGACCAACTCCAACTACAGCGCCGCCCGTATCAAGCGGGTGCGCACCGAGCGCATCCGCGCCGAGCTCGACAAGAAAAAGATCGTGGTGGTCGCCGGCTTCCAGGGGCTCAACCGGGCGCAGGACCTCACCACCCTGGGCCGCGGCGGGTCGGATACCAGCGCGGTGGCCATCGCGGCGGCGATGCAGGCGGACGTCTGCCAGATCTACACCGACGTCGAAGGGGTTTTCACCGCCGACCCCCGCAAGGTGGAAAACGCCCGCAAGCTGGCCGAAATCACCTACGACGAGATGCTGGAGCTGGCGACCCTCGGGGCGCAGGTGCTCAACAACCGGTCGGTCGAAATGGCCAAGAAATACAACGTCGAGCTGGAGGTGCTCTCCAGCCTGAAGCGGGTGCCCGGCACCAAGGTTAAGGAGGCTGTCAAAATGGAAGAAATGCTGGTCAAAAGCGTGGCCAAGGATACCAACGTCGCCCGGGTGATGATCGTGGGCGTGCCCGATGAGCCGGGCATGGCGTTTAAGATTTTTTCCCGCGTAGCGAAAGCCCATATCAACGTCGACATCATCCTGCAGTCGGTGGGCCGGGACGGCACCAAGGACATCACCTTTACCGTGCCGGCGGACAAAGGGGCCGAAGCGGTGGAGGCGCTGCAGGAATACTGCGGCCGCGTCGGGGCTAAGAGCCTGACCTACGACACCGACGTGGCGAAGATTTCGGTCGTCGGGGCGGGCATGGAAACCCACGAAGGGGTTGCGGCCCGGATGTTTGAGGCGCTGGCCGACGGGGGGATCAACATCCAGATGATCTCAACCAGCGAGATCAAGGTCTCGGTCCTGATCGCCAAGGAGGACGCGGACCGCGCGGTGGCCATCGTCCACGCCGCCTTCTTTGACGCGCCGCTCAGCCTGTAAGCGCGTTTGCGGCTGCCGGCCCGCCGCGGCCCTTGCAGGGGCTGCGGCGGGCCGAGCGGGCGGCGGACGGGATGTACAAGAGGAGTATTTCAGCCGGATAGGCAGGGAGGGATTCGGATGATCGATGCAAGGAAGTGGCGCCATGCAACAACCGGCAGCGACGCGAAGGCGGCGCTGTTCGGGGTCAACATCTGGGATTATTATCCATGGGAAGAAACGGGAAAGACGGCCAAAGTCCGCGACCCGCTGTACCGGCAGAAATACGCCTTCCCCGTTTATAGGGCGCTTGTCAACGGGCAGGAGCGGGAATTTGCGGCCGGGGAGTTCAGCAACGGCATCTGGGGCTTTTTCCTGCCGAAGGATAAGGGCTGGTTCTTCCGCGGGGAAGCCACAGCCCCTGGTTTCCTATTCCGAAAGGGAAAAGGCAGGAAATGAAAACCAAGGGTTGACAGCGCCGCCCTGCCGTGCTATAATACCCAAGCAGCCCAATTCCGGGCAGGATGGAAAGGGCGGCGCGGAAAAATCTATATCTGCGGCTTTAGCTCATCTGGTAGAGCGCCACCTTGCCAAGGTGGAGGTAGCGAGTTCGAGCCTCGTAAGCCGCTCCAGACCTGCGGTCGGCGATTCGTGATGAGTCGCCGGCCGCTTTTCCGTCGTTTAGCTCGACCTTGAGCGGGATCTTTTTGTATCACCCTTACGCACCAGCAGAAGAGGCGGGAGTTCGTGATGAACTCCCGCCTCTTTGCAAGTCGCGCACCGCTGGTTTTTGTTCCCATGGGCGCGTGTAAGCCGTATATTCCCTTTACAGGCCGGCAGTGTGCAGATCGCACCCCGCCGGCCTTCTTTTTCCCAATGAGCGGGCCCGCGCTTGCCTGGGCCCTCTCTGCGCTGCTCCTATAGGCCGGAGGACGGCGGTTCCGGGCGGCCCCGCCCCATCGGGGAGGCGCGTTTGCCTCCCCCCTTTACCGGAAGGCAGCGGGCAATTCATCAACGAATTGCCCGCTGCCTTTTGCCTGTGCCCGGGCAGGGGGAGCCCCCGCAGGCCGCCCCTTCCCCGCCCTGGCGGCTCCCTGCCGGCTGTGCCCTTCGGCCCAGGGATGCCGATCCGCCGGACGCGGGACAGAGGGCATTGCGGGGCCAGCAGCGGCCCCGCCGGAAATAAGGCTTGTCTTTCCAGGTCTTGGGGTGTATAATAAAAAAGGGGAAAGCGCGCCGGCGGGCGCGCTTCATTCTCTTTGTCCTTTGGTTAGTTTGACTTTCAAACAGCGGCTTTTTAAGTTTCAGGGGGTTATCCGAGTGGCAAGCGACCTACATTGTCATACAAAAATTTCCGACGGCTCCATGGGGATTGAGGAGCTGATCGCCCTGGCCAAGCGCCGCGGCCTGTCGCATATCGCAGTGACCGACCACGACACCACCGCCGGCGCCACCCGCGCCGTGATTATCGGCCGCAGGCAGCAGATGAGCGTAATCCACGGGGTGGAGTTCTCCACCCTTGACAAGCAGCGCGGGCGCAAGGTGCATCTGCTTTGCTACCTCTGCGATGCGCCCGACCGGCTGGAAGGGATGTGCCGCCGGATCGGCGAAAGCCGCCGGAAGGCGGCGCTGGCCATGGTCCGCAAGGTCATGCGGTACTACCCCATCACCCCGGAGCTGATCGTCAAATGCGCCACCGGCAGCACCAATATATACAAGCAGCACATCATGCACGCGCTGATGGACGCCGGGTATGCCGACGCCATTTACGGGGAGCTCTACGACAAGCTGTTCGCGCCCGGGCACGGCCTGGCGCTGGTTGAGGCGGAATACCCCGATACCCGCGACATCCTGACGTTGATCCATGACGCCGGCGGGATTGCGGTCCTGGCCCATCCGCCCGTCTACGACAGCGAGGATGCGCTGGAAGAACTGACCGCGCTCGGCCTGGACGGGGTGGAGGTCTGGCATCCCCGGCACACCGACGAGCAGGTGCGGCGGTATGCGGAGTATGCCAGGGATCACGGCCTGCTGATGACCGGCGGCTCCGATTTCCACGGCATGTACACCGCCTCCGCCCGCCCGATGGGGAGCACGTCCGCGCCGGACGAGGCCGTTGAGGCGCTGCTGGCCTATAAGGCGCAGCGGAAAAAGAAAAACGCATAAGAGGAAGGAACAGAGAAGCATGGCGTATGAATACCGTCCCCGCGGCGTATGCTCCCAGGGGATCACGTTTGAGCTGGAGGACGGCGTTGTCCGCAACGTCCGCTTTACCGGCGGCTGCAGCGGCAATACGCAGGGGGTCGCCCGCCTGGTGGACGGGATGCCGGCCGAAGAGGCGGTCAAACGGCTTTCCGGCATCCGCTGCGGGATGAAGCCGACCTCCTGCCCCGACCAGCTGGCCAGGGCGATCAAGCAGGCGATGCAGCAGGCGGAGGGCCGGCAGTAACGCAGGCCCGGCCGGCCTTTTGCCGGGCCGCCGCTTTTCCAGGCAACGACAACCCGTAACAAGAAATGCATGGATGGGTGGGTTTAGCGAATGCGCAACGACGACAGCGACATGAAAATCATGGGCGACGACTACGATCCGCCGGAGGAAAAGGACGATGCGGGCGAAACGGCCCAGCAGCTGGAAAAGCAGAAGGCCAACGGCAACCTCGGCCGCGCCCGCCAGCTGGGCGCGATGATGGCGGAGGAGGTATCGGCCGTAGAGGGGGACGCCCCCGCGGCCGGGGCCGCCCTGCTGACCCAGCGGCGGATCCTGCTGGCCTTTGCCGTTGAGGTGGGGTTTGAGGCCTTCCTGCCCGACAACCTTCTGGCCGAAACCGCGCAGAGCGTCTTTTACGAGACGCTGCGCAAGGATGCGCCCGACTTTTATGAGGATTTGCAGGAATCGGGCGCTTTTTCCTTCTACTTCCTCTGCGTGCGCGAAGGGCGGCAGGTGGAGCAGAAGGTGGGCGAGACCTACGCCTCCCTCTGCGGCCGGCCCAAGGACGGCGCGCTCGCGCAGGAGGGGGAAGCCCTCTACCGCCGCTTTATTGACCGGGTCCAGCGGTTCGTCGAGGGGATGGGCTTCCTGCGGTAAAAGGTCCATCGGCCGCTGCGGGAGCCGTGCGGGCTTCCCCCACCGGCGGAGGAGGGGCGCTTGCCGCGGGCTGGAGCCGGTTTCCTTAGCCGGCGGTCATAAACCCGCCCGGCGTGCCGCCTCTTTTGTCGGCGAAAGGAGTGGAAACGGCCATGAACCCGGCTTTTCAAAACCTGCACCGTCTGGAATTTGTTGTCACCTACGCCTGCACGGGGCGCTGCAAGCACTGCTCCGAAGGGGAGCATCTCTCCCGCGGCGCGTATATCCACGGCGGCGCGGCGGCCCGGGCAGTCCTTCGGCTGTGCGGTGCCTACCGCATAGGCTCGGTCATGACCTTCGGCGGGGAGCCGCTGCTCCACATCCCGGAGGTCTGCCGGATCCATGCCGCCGCGCGAGACAGCGGCGTTCCGGCAAGGCAGCTGATTACCAACGGCTTTTTCAGCCGGAAGGAGGAAACGATCCGGCGCGCCGCCGCCGAATTGGCCCGGGCGGGGGTCAACGAGATGCTGCTGTCGGTCGACGCCTTCCATCAGGAAACCATCCCGCTTGAGCCGGTCAAGGCCTTTGCGCGGGCGGCACAGGCCGCCGGCATCCCGGTCCGCGCCCACCCCGCCTGGCTGGAGGGCAGCGGGGCGGGGAACCCCTACGACCGGCGGACGGCGGAAATCCTGCGGGAATTCGCGGACATGGGCTTCTCCGCTTCAGAAGGGAACGTGGTTTTCCCCAGCGGCAATGCGCTCAAATACTTAAGCGAATATTTTGACCCGGGCGATACGCCCGCCAACCCTTACGCCGAAGACCCCGCCGACATCCACGCCCTCTGCATCGGGCCGGACGGCGGCTTGCTCGGCGGCAATATTGGCCAAACCGATATCCTGGAAATCCTCGAAGGCTATCTCCCCGGCAGGGCGTGAGCATCCCTTCCCTGCCCCGGCTTCGCAGGGCGCGGCCTTTCGCTTGGCCCAGGCTGGGGGAGATTTCTCGGGCGGGAGCGCCTCCGGGGAAAGGGCAGAAAAACCGGGCGGCCGCAGCCGCCCGGGAATTTTTTTCCGTGAAAGACGTTTGAGGGGGGATCCTCCCTGCTTTTTTGACTATCCCTTGAAGGGGGGCTTGCCCTCGCCGGCAGCTTTGCCATCGCCCTTTTTCTGCCGCAGAAGGCGCCGCTGCTCGTACTGCTCCGACGCCGCTTTTTCCACCGAAGCGAGGATGTTGGCCTGCATCTCCTTGTTGAGATAGCGGAAGGCCATAATCAGTTTCTGCTCCGATTCCCGCAGGGACCATTCCCCGCTGATCGCCTTTTGCAGCGACGCGTTGTAGGAGCTTGGCTCGTCATGCAGCTGGGGGCTGGGCGTATTGGCGCCCAGCAGGTAGTCGGTTGTGACATTGAACAGGTGGGCGATGCGTACGACGGTGGCGAAATCAGGGCAGGTTTTGCCGGTTTCATAATATGCGTAGGTAGAGCGGACGATATTCAGGCTTTTGGCGACCTGTTCCTGGGTCATATCCATCCGCTTGCGCTGCTCACGAAGACGATCACAAAACCGCATGATTGCACACCTCCACTTTTGCTAGTATAACACTCAATGGGGTGTAATATCTTCACCATGTGTTGAATGTTCACTGTTTGTGATTATCATTCTCGCCGCTCGATATTATACACAATATATTGGTTTATTTTCGTGGAATTCCTTGGAACCGCTGGGCTATTCATGGACAACTTTATGGTTCTATCCGAATATGGAAAGACCTGGACTGCGCCAAAAAGCCGGCTGACGAAAGCGGCCGGCTTTTTTGTGAAAATAACGCGCAAAGTTTTTCTAAAGCGGAAAATGGGTCGAAGCAGTTGACAAACACGAGCGCCTAGCCTATAATAAATAAGCGGTTTTTGCGCTTATCGGCGGGTGCTGCCGTAGCCGTCCGGGTGTGATAGGCTCCGCATAGCCGGCGGCGCTGGACATCCTTCGGCGTCACTTTGACGGCAGCTTTGCATAGCCCAATCCGCGGTTCTTTCCGGGCAACTGGGGTAAGATATATAGGGAGCGGTATCGAAGTGGTCATAACGGGCCTGACTCGAAATTTTTAAAATTAGTGTCAGTTTTGTCCACTGAAAATCCAGTAACCATGCGGGGCCACGCAGTTCGAAAAACCAAATATTTTGTTGTTCTTTCCGTCAGTTCTTTCCAAAAGTTTTGGAAACGATTTTCGGATTGACATATGGAGAGTTGTCCGAGTGGTCGAAGGTGCAGCACTCGAAATGCTGTAAGCCGAAAGGCTTCTAGGGTTCGAATCCCTAACTCTCCGCCAAAAAGTCCAGTAAACATGCGGGTTTGCTGGGCTTTTCTTTTTTCTCATTTTCCAAAAGTCCCGCAAAATCATGGAAAGAACAGGCGGTTTTTCGGAAAGAACCGGGCGGATTTTTGGCTTTTCCTTCATTCGAACCGATAAAATCAGGTTCCTCCGCCATTGCCTGCAATCCCGGCCCATTTGCTGCCGAAATCGCCCGCTTCGGGAAGCGGCATTCCACTCACCATCGCCTGTGCCGAGGACAGCTTTGAGGCGTAGTCAAGGTGGGCGTAGATATTGGCGGTAGTGGAAAAATCGCTGTGCCCCAACCACTCCTGAATCTGTTTGAGCGGCACGCCGTTGGCAAGGAGCAAACTGGCGCAGGAGTGGCGCAGATCGTGGAAACGCATGCGCCGCAGACCGTGCTTTTGGATATACTGGGGAAAATAGCTTGTCAGATAATCCGGCCGCATCAAATCGCCCAGCTCGTCCACAAAGACATAGCCGTCATACTCGTAGTTGTAGCAATTTCCGCAGACCTGCTTGTTCAGTTCCTGCGCCGCCTTGACCTCTTTGAGATATTCGGCAAAGCTGCCCACCAGCGGAAGTGTCCGCATGCTGGATTTGGTCTTAGCGGAATCCTGCGCATACATTTTTGTTTTGCCGTCCACCTGCATAGATGTGACCGTGTGCTTGATGGTAATGGTGCCACGCTCAAAGTCAATGGCGTCCCATTTTAGCCCGCACACCTCGCCACGCCGCAGGCCATAGAAAGCCGCCACCAGAACCGGAAGTTCCAGCCTCGTGCCCTTGACCACCTCGAACAGGTGCTGAAGCTCTTCAGCGTCGAGGAAAACCGGCTGATAGTCGTTCTTCTTGGGGCGGTCTACCTTCATCGCCACATTTTGCATGACCAGATCGGTTTTCATGGCGTATTTCAGCGCCTGATGAATCACGGCATGGTAGTGGATGACAGAATTAGGCTTGACCGTCCGCAGCTTTTCGGAATAAAACTGCTGGATATGCCGTGCCTCCAGCCCCTGAAGCGTGTACCCCTTTTTGCGGAAGTACGGCTCAAGGGTGGATTTTATCATTGCTTCGTAGGAACTGTAAGTTGTCGCTTTCACACGCACCTTTACGATGTCCAGCCACTGAAGCAGATAATCCGCAAAAGGCATATCGGAAGCAAGCTCTCCGACCTCCTGCGGCGGCTCAAACTCACTGCGGATGCGTGCGAGTTCTGCTTCCGCTTTTCTTTTGTTTCCCTTTTCGGAAAGTCCTGTGGATACATACTTTACATGCCGCTTGTTTCGGTTGTCGTAATAGCTGAGCACGACATAGTAGTATCCCTTTTTAACCTGTAAATGTCCTGATACCATATTGTTTCATTTACCTCCTTAATCTCTCTTTGGCATACACAGGACAGATCAACACCGACAAGGCCATTGTACCCTGCCGGTGCTGTTCTTTCCATTGTGCGAAGGTCGTGTTCCGCACACATTTTCGGTTCGAATCAGCGGCTGTCCCTGTCCCGTTCCCGCTTACGCTGCCATTGCTCCAACAACTTGATGACCGTATCGTAGACCTGCTTGTCCGTGTAGCTTTTCGGGAAATATTTGCGGATGTCCTCCCGCTTGAATTTGTACTGCTCCTGCTGGTTGGGCTTTTGCTCGGCGAGGATGTCATAGATCGTCTGGTCTTGCAGTACCCCCTCCTGCGAAAGTTTCTTTAAGCGGATTGCCTGTGCGTGGGACGGTGTGCAATCGTTTTGTTCCATTGCGTCCAGAAGAACACGCTGTTCGGACTTATCTAAGTACGAAATTTCAACGGCAGGATTAAAAGCGATTTTTCCCTCGTCCACCATTTCTAATAGTTCAGGGATTAAATATGTCAGACGGATATAGCGTAGCACCTGATTCTTGCTATCTCCGTTGTCTGCACCGATTTTTTCGACGGTCAGCAACTTCTCCCCAACTTGGGGAGAAGTTATACCTTGGTGATTCAACGCATCCCTTTTCATCTTGTAAGCAAACGCCTTTTCGCTAGGCAAAATATGTTCCCGTTGCAGGTTGGCATCCACCATTGCAATGACTGCTTCATCGTCACTCATCTCTCGAATAATTACGGGCATAGTTTCGATACCCAGCACCTGACACGCCGCCAGTCTTCTGTGCCCGGAGATCAACTCGTACCCGCCCTCCGGCAAGGGACGGGCAAGCGCCGGTGTGAGCGTCCCGAACTTTTGGATGCTCTCGATCAAGCGTTTCATTTCCTCGTCGTTTTGAATTTTGAATGGATGATCCCTGAACGGATGAAGCTCGTTTAGTGGAACCTCTTTGACTCGTTCCAGCTTGGCGTCGTCCCGCTCCTCCTGTGAGGAAAACAACTCGTCCAGCGAATTTGTTGGCAAAGTAAAATCGGATTTTCGTTTTGTCATTCTGTTCACCTCCTTCATTGCCATTTCAGATTGCTTTCGCTGGGGCGAAGAAACACCGCTTCGACGTCCGCCTGAAACCTGTGCCAGCGCATGGCTTCCGTTTTCAGCATCGGTGCGTCGATAAAACCGAGTGTATTTGCTTT
The DNA here is from genome assembly GCA_904419005.1 of Candidatus Avimonas faecium. Classification (GTDB taxonomy): domain Bacteria; phylum Bacillota; class Clostridia; order Oscillospirales; family Acutalibacteraceae; genus Avimonas; species Avimonas faecium. The sequence continues at coordinate 35,796 of CAJFQI010000045.1, forward strand.
CACTGCAAGCTGGTTGATGTTGTTGCCGATGGCGGAAAGCTGTCGCATAGCTTCGTAAAATCTTGCGTCCGGTTTTTCCTTCGGCTCGTAGCCGTGAAGCAGGATTCGGATCACTGCTGTTTCTGTAATGCCGCAAAGCTTTGCCTTGCGTTTTAATTCTCTGGCGTCCTGCGGGGAAAGCCAGAACTGTTTCTTGATTCTTTGTTTCATCTTTTTCATCCTTTCTTTACGGGGTATTAGGGCGCACCCTAACGAGATTTACCGTTTTACGACTTTTGGGAGTATAAACGGTCTGCTCGCTACGATAGCGCAGCCATTTTCTGCCTAACGAAATTCTTTCAAAATCGCATTGATACAGCGGATAATTTCATCCTTTTCAAGCTGTGGAATGGCTGCTCTCAGTTGCTTTAACTGTCGGAAAAGTCGGTAATCTTTTTCTCGGACTGTTGCTTCAACATTCATTCCAAGCCCCAGCCTCCGCAGATATTCTGAAAGAGAAAGCGCACAGTAATCGGCGTTTTTCAAAAGCTTTTCTTTCTCCTCCGGCGTTACCCGCACGTTGATTCCAAGTGTTTTGCTTCTCATGCTTCCGCCTCCCCAAGTACGATTTTCAAAGCCTCCAACAGCTTCTGCGCTTCCTCCCGCTTCAAGGAAATTCCCTTTGAGGCGATGTCTCCCTGCCAGCGGCGGATGTCGATCATCGGGTCATAAACGCCCCATTTTACGATATTGATTTCCTTGGTTACGCCGTCCGGCTTTCCGCCGAGCACGGCGATTTTCTTTACAATTTCATAGTTTGCCATTGCTTTTTTCTCCTTTTCGTATTTTCTGTTTGTGACGGTAATGACGCTTGTGACAAGCATTTCGCTATATACTGTTTGTCCCGTCATTTGCGTCACCGCCGTCACGTCGTATGAATTTAATCAGCCTGCTTTGTCCCGTCCGCTTGGTTCGGTACTCGATCCCAGCGGGCTCCAGCACCTCACAGGAAAACTGCCCTAAGTACTTGGTGACCACATTGGGCGTGGTTTCGGTTTCCGCCATATCTGCAATCAAATCGGTGGCAGTTCCTACCCATTCGGTGCGGGATTTCATAAATTCCGCTACCCGAAGAAGAAACTGCGGGATTTCCGCTTTGCGGATT
>CAJFQI010000046.1 GCA_904419005.1 Candidatus Avimonas faecium
CTTTGCGGCGGCGAGTTCCGGGAGGCGGGGCATGACGGGCGGTATGTGTATTTCCCGGTGACGGCGCTGCGGTTTATCTCCATGGGCAAGGGGCGGGACACCCTGCTGCACGGCAGCGTCTGCCTGAGGATGCAGTGCAGCGTGGGGAATCTGCATATGCCGGAGAGCACGGCGGTTTTCACCATGTTTATCCACTGAAACAGGGCTGCCAAGAGGAAAACAAAAATTTTTTGGACCATGTTTGGTACAAGGGCGGTTTCTCTCTTATTATGCGGGCTCCGGGTTTATAAAAAATCGAAAAACGGTCATTTGAACCGGGTTTGGTACAGAAAATCGATTGACAGCCAAAAGCCAAATGACTATACTGAGGCTGCTTTAGGGAAGCCGCAGGGCGGGTCGCCTTGGGAAGCTCCGGGGAGCTTTTTTTAAGGGAATTGGTTAGCTTTTGCTAACTGCAAAAACAACCCGCCGCAAAGGCCAATATACCAGGAAGGACGAGCAAGCAGCTCGTCCCCCTGACCAGAAACCAATAGAAGGAGGGGCTATGAGGCACATTCAGGATCTGCCGTAGACACGGGGAAATTTTTGCCGCAAAGTTAGTATTAACTAACTAAACCATCAACCACCCTTGTATGGGAAAAGAACGAAACGGAGGCCAAAAAACATGACAACAGCGAAAAAGCCGTGGCGCAGCCGGGGGCTCTCCCTCATGCTGAGCCTGGCGCTTTTATGCAGCCTGTTCTCCATCGGCGCCGCCGATGCCTTTGCCGCAACGCTGGAACCCACTACGCCCATTGAAAAAATCGATGTGCCGGTGGAGGACGGCGTCTATTATGCGGACATCGACCTGTGGCACGCCACGCTGAATCAGTCCTCCATGGGAAACGCAGCCCTGAGGGGAAGCACCACCTTTGAAGCCAACCATCCGGAGGATACGGATTACCGGGCCATTGTCGTGGTAAAGGACAACACCGCCACCGCCATTGTCGAGTTTATGCCGATGGGCTTTATTGGGCAGTATGGCTTCATGATGGAGCTGGAAGGGGTGGACGCCAAGTACCTGACGCAGTTCGGCGCGGTTTTTGACACGGCGGGGGATCCCGACGCCGCCAGCTACACGGCCATGGACGTCCTCACCCGGCATTTGACCCAGGAGGGGACCACCGTTTACGACAGCTATAACGACCCGGACTCCCAGTACGTTTATGACGGCAGCACCATGCGCCCGCCCGGATACGGCCACGATGAGGAGCGCCCTTTGGACATTGAGGACGTGCCTTACGCCCATCTTATTGCCATTGACGTGACCCCCATTTGGGTACAGTTTGAGGATTCATCCAAGCCTGCCGCCGCGGAGGATTATACCTACGAAAACGCGGCCTATGTCCATGTTTTCGTCCCGGTGATGTATTCGATCATGCCCACCTCCGGCGACCAGTACGCCAGAATGAAGGTGGATTGGACATCCCTGGAAAAAATTGAAAACCCGGAAGAAAATTTGCAGTACTGCCTGTGGAGCGCGAAGCAAATCTCCGGCGCCGCGTATACCGGCGAGTCGTACGAAGCCCTGCAGGACGCCATCCGCGAAGTGACAGAAGAGATGGAGAAGATCTGGCCCTCCAGCCAGATTGCGATGTCGGGTACCGGCACCAGCAAGCAGCCGATCCTGGAGCAGAAGGAATTCACGGCCGAGGAGCAGGCCGCTATGGTGAAAAAGCTCAGCGACGCGGTGGACGGCTTGGAGGAAATTGGCGACAAGTCCAATCTCAACGCCGTCATCACGCAAGCGGAAACCAAAGCGGAAGCGGATTACACCCCCAACAGCTGGGCTGCCTTCCAGGAAAGCCTGGAAAGCGCCAAAACCGTCCAGGCGGATCAAGACGCCGGCGTTTCCCAGGTGAATGCCGCCGCCCAGGCTCTCACCGAGGCGATGGAAGCCCTGGTCCCTCGGGCTGACACCGCCGGGCTGGCCGCCCTGGTAGCCCGGGCGAAGGAAATCGAGCAGGGGAACTATACGGAGGAATCCTGGAACGCCCTGCAACAGGCCATCGCCGCGGCGGAGGAGGCCCTTGATAACCCCAATCTTTCACAGAAGGATATCAGCGGCCAGGAAATACGCCTTCAGAATGCTGTGGATGGTTTGGCTGTAAAGGGAGCGCTGGACAAAAACAACCTGGAAGACGGCGTCTACTCGGTCTATGGCGAGATGATCAAAACCAACCGCACCGACAAGTCCATGGCAAACGACGCCATCAGCCACACCATCAAGCTGACAGTGGAAGACGGAAAATATTACCTGACGATGGACTTCCACGGCCTGGCCTATCTCAACAAATTCGGCTATCTGGCCGAGCTCTCCTACTATGACAACGGCTATACCTACGGCCAGTACGGCGCTGTCGAAGGAAATTTGGTTCCTGCAACGGTCCTCTCCACCCAGAAAAATGCCGACGGCACCGATGTTGTGGACGAGTTTAACCAAGCGGGCGGCTCCTACGCGGGCAAGCCGTACCCCGATCAGGTCACGTTCCCGCTGGTAAGCGACGCCCTGGCGGATGAAGACGGCTATGTGCCGCTTCATGTGTTCGTGCCGGTGATGGAGGATATTTCCGCCGGCACCGGCGACCAGGATGTGCTTTTGAAGTTGGATTGGTCAACCCTCAGGAAAACCACCGAGGACGATCCGGCCTTTGAGCCGGAGGAGCCGGCAGAGCAGTCCCCGGCGGTGGATTACACCGATGCCGAAACCGGCGTGGCGGTCCATGCCGACAAGGGCGTGTTTGACGAAGGCGTGCAGATTGTGGTTTCGGAAATCACCGCCGGCGCCGATTACGAGGCGGCAGCCTCTTCCCTGAGCGGCATGGGCCAGGGGTTCCGGCTCTATGACGTCCAGTTCCTGGACGCGGACGGGAACGCCGTGACCCCCAACGGCACGGTCAGCATCCGCTTCCCCGTTGCGGCGGGTTACGATTCCGTGGACTGGACGGTATACCGCTTGGCAGATGGGGGCAAGGTGCTGGTCCGCGGCGCGGCGGAGGACGGGTATTACACCGTCGTCACCCGGACGGCCGGCCTCTATGCGCTGGTTTATCCGGCAAACGCCGGCACGGACGCGGAGGATCCGGGGAATGCGGGCGAGGGCAGCACGCAGGCCCCGATGACCGGCGAGCGTTCCAAAGCGGGCGCGTTTGCCCTGCTGGCCCTTGCCGCCGCCGGGACGATCGGCGCCGCGGCCTCCGTCAAAAAGCGCAAAGCCAAGAATTCCTAATCCATCGGGAAGTGCGGGCCTTCACCGGCCTGCAGGAGGGTTTCAAGGGGTGCGATGCAGGACCGGTCGTTTTGCATCGCACCCTTGAAACCGCTATTTTTGAGCGGGGCCCGGCGCTTTCCCTGAGCGCGGGGCCCGGAAAGGATACGACTTTCATGACGAATACGGCAGTAAAGTGCAAAAGGGCAATCGGCAGCGTGCTTGCCGCGTTCGCCCTGGCAGCGGGCATGGCCTGTATGCCGGCATCGGCGGCGTCGCCCGGCGTCTATACCGCTGCCGCCGCCTCCCACTATAAGCACCCGACCACCGGCACGATTGAGGATTCCGGCGGGGAGGGCTCCTATGTGCTCGGCCAGTCGATGACCGAGAGCGCCCTGAACAAAAGCGCCCTGGTGGAGGTCGATTCCAGCGGGAATACCTGGGTGACGATCCGCCTGAACCTCATGGACAATATTGAGGACCCGCAGTTCCAGGTGGACGCCAACCGGGACGGGAGCTTTTCCTCCGTCTCCGCGGCGGTCATGCAGGAGGATTTTACCGAAAACACCACCGATTTCCGGATGCCGGTGCCCAGCGAAAACGCCATAATCCGCTGCAATATGTACGTCATCCCTATGGGACGGGAAGTGATTTTCTATATAACGGTCGGAAGCCTGGCTGCCGGCTCCGGGGATTTCGTCACCAGCGTCAAGGCGGAGGAGCCCGCGCAGGAACCCGACCCGGAACCGGAGCAGCCCGCCTCCACTACGCCTGACGCCCAGACATCCGCTGCCGATGCACCGGATACCCAAACGCCTTCCAGCGAGGCCCCTGCTTCGGAAGCGCCGTCCACCACGCCGGAGACCTCTGCCGGCGCGGCCGGCAGCACCTCTCCCACGCAGGACGGCGAAAGCACCGTGGGCGGCCTGGCGGAATTTGACGCCTCCGGCAATGAGGTGAGCGGCGCTGCCGCCGAAGCACAAGGAAACGGCGGCGCCGGCAGCCCGGTGACCTGGTGGGTGATCGGCGGGATCCTTGTCCTGGCCGCTGCGGGCGGCTGCGTGTGGTATTTCGGCTTCTTCCGCAGAAAGAAACGAGGCTGATATCCGATGAAACGCAGAAAGCTTTTCTCTCTGGCCCTGGCCGGCGTACTGGCCTTATCTGTTACCGGCTGCGTCAACCAGCACCCGGAAAATACCGGCAGTACGGCGGACGGCGGCTCCCTCCGCCTTATCGCCACCTCCCCGGCGGTGGCGGAAATTTGCGGCAGGCTGGATCTTGACCTGGTGGGGGTGTGCGAGACCAGCAGCGAGCTGCCGGAGCAGTACGCCGCCCTGCCCACGGTGGGAATGCCCATGAACCCGGATCTTGAGATTATCAAGTCGTTAAATCCGGATTATGTGCTTTCTCCCAGCACCCTGCAAAACGACCTTCAGCCCAAATATGCCGCCGCCGGCGTCCCCTCCCTGTTCCTAAACCTGCGGAGCGTGGAAGGCATGTACGCTTCCATCTCCGATCTGGGCGAGAAGTTTGGCCGGCAGGAGGAAGCGCAGGCGCTGGTGGACGAGTACAACGCCTTTATGAAAGAATACCGCAGCAAAAACGAGGGCAAGGGATCTCCTCGGGTGCTGGTGCTGATGGGCCTGCCCGGCTCCTACATCGTGGCGACCGACAGCAGCTATGTGGGCAGCCTTGTCAAGCTGGCGGGAGGAACCAACGTCTACGGCGATGGGGACGGTCAGGAATTCCTGTTCGCCAACACCGAGGACATGAAGCTGAAGGATGCGGATGTCATCGTCCGGGCCGCCCACGGCCTGCCCGACCAGGCGCGGGAGATGTTCGCCGAGGAGTTTGCTACCAACGACATTTGGCAGCACTTTACGGCGGTGAAAGAGGGACGGGTGTACGACCTTGATTCCTCCCTCTTCAACATGAGCGCCAACTTCCGCTACGAAGAAGCGCTGGAGCAGCTCCAGCCCATGCTCTACGGCGGGTAAGGGCCGAAGAAATAGAGGCGGCTGGATCCCTCGCCGGGCAATCCGGCCGTTTTCCCAAAAGGAGACGATGATTTGGTAAGCAGCAGAAAAAAGGTATTCTCCTTTGCGATTACCGCCCTGGGGCTGCTGGCGCTGTTCCTGGCGGCCGTCAACACCGGCAGCCTGAAGGTGACGCCTCTGGAGCTGTTCAAGGGGCTCTTTATCGCCTACAGCGAAAACGTGGCGACCATCTACGACCTGCGGTTTCCCCGCATTTTTATCGCCATTTTCGGCGGGGCGGCCATCGCCGTTTCCGGCGTGCTTTTGCAGGCCGTGATGAAAAACCCGCTGGCCGACCCCGGCGTCATCGGCGTCAGCTCCGGGGCAAGCCTGACGGCGGTGCTGATCACCGCCTTTGCGCCCACCCTCTACTTTTTCACGCCCCTGTTCGCCTTCCTGGGAGGGATGACCGCCTTCCTGCTGGTTTATTCCCTTTCCTGGAAGGGCGGGCTTTCGCCGCTGCGCATGATTCTCGTGGGCGTGGCGGTCAACGCCATGTTCACCGGGCTGATGAGCGCCTTCAACTCCGGCACCGGGAGCAGCTATTCCGGCGCTGCCAGCATCGTCAACGCCAACATCACCATGAAGACCTGGGACGATTTCCAGACGCTCCTGCTCTATGTCGTCATTGGGCTGCTCGCCTCCCTCTTTGTGCTGGGGCCGTGCAACCTGCTGGCGCTGGAGGATAAAACGGCGAGGGGCCTTGGCGTGAACGTCACCCGCAGCCGGATTATCATTTCGGTGATCGCGGTGCTGCTGGCTTCCATCAGCACGGCGGTCATCGGCCCGATCAGCTTCCTGGGGCTCATCGTCCCCCACATCGCCCGGCTGCTGGTGGGGAGCAATCACAAGGTGCTGGTGCCCTATTCCATCCTGCTGGGGGCGTTCACCCTGCTGCTGGCGGACACCCTGGGCCGCACCATCGCCGCGCCCTATGAGATCAGCGCCTCCGTCATCATGTCGGTGGCCGGCGGCCCGTTCTTTATCCTGCTGCTGAGGAGGTCAAGACAAGGCTATGGCCAGTAAGGTGTTTACCGTCAGGAACCTCTCCTTTGCCTACGGCGGACAGCCGGTGCTGAGGGATCTCGATCTAGAGCTCCACGAGGGGAAAATCACCACCCTGATCGGTGCCAACGGCTGCGGAAAGTCAACCCTCTTTAACCTGATGACCAAGAACCTGAAGCCGGATGAGGGGGAAATCCTCCTGCGGGGGGGAAACATCGCTGGGATGCGGCTCAAGGACTTTGCCAAAGAGGTTGCCATTGTCCACCAGTACAACACGGCGCCGGCGGATCTGAGCGTGGAAAAGCTGGTGGGGTACGGAAGAACGCCCTACCACACCATGGGCCTTTCCCCCGACCCCCAGGGAGATGAGGAAAAAATCCGCTGGGCGCTGGAGATCACCCATACCTATAAGCACAAAGACAAGCCGGTTTCCGAGCTTTCCGGCGGTCAGAAGCAGCGTGTGTGGATCGCTATGGCACTGGCACAGGACACGAAGGTGCTGTTTCTTGATGAACCCACCACCTATCTGGATATCCGCTATCAGCTGCAGATTTTAAAGCTCATCCGGCAGCTAAACCGGGAATACGGCATCACCATCCTTATGGTGCTCCACGATATCAACCAGTCGCTGTATTACAGCGATGAGATTATCGCCATGAAGGACGGCAGGATGATCGCCCATGGACTGCCGGAGGAGATTGTTACCGGCGAACTGGTCCAGGAAATTTACGATGTGGGTCTTGCTATCCGGGATGTGGACGGCAAGCCGTTTGTCATCCCGGTGTGACGGGGAGCACGCCGCCCGGAAAGCGGCCGAGCGTCAGGGATCCGGCAGAAACCCGCCAAAAGGGATAGATCCGCTGGCGGCTTCCCGGCGCCATGTTTCGCTGCCCTGGCGAGCCGGAGGGGAATATGCTGGGCTGCCGGATTCGTTAAGGCGAACTTAGCGCAGACTAACTCTCCTGTGCGTCATGGATGGCCGGCCGCCTGCTGCGGCGCACAGACGAAGGTGGAAAAACTATGATGATCAACAAGCGGCTCATCGGCACGGTGGCGGAGAGCAAAAAATACATCGCCGCAAACGTCGTTTTGCAGTGGTGTTCCCTGGCGGCGAATATTGCCATGATGTTTAGTATCACAAACCTTTTTGCCGGGCTTTATTACGGCAGCGCCAGCCCCTCTGCCCTGTGGACGACGGCGGCCGCGGCCTTACTGGCGCTCCTTGTCCGGTTCCTCTGCACCACCGGGGCCAGCCGGATGAGCTATCTTTCCTCCAAAGCGGTCAAGAAAACCCTGCGGGAGAGGATTTACGGAAAGCTGCTGCGGCTGGGCGCCTCCTACAGCGAGCAGGTGAAAACCTCCGAGGTGGTGCAGGTGGCGGTGGAGGGTGTGGACCAGCTGGAGACCTACTTCGGGGCCTACCTTCCGCAGTTTTTCTACGCCATGCTGGCCCCGCTGACCCTGTTCGCAGTGCTCTGCTGTGTGAATGTACCGGCGGCCCTTGTGCTGCTCATTTGCGTGCCCCTCATTCCCGTGGCGATTGCGGCGGTGCAGACCTGGGCGAAAAAGCTGCTCGGCAAATACTGGGGGCAGTACACCGCCCTGGGGGATACCTTCCTTGAAAATTTACAGGGTCTGACCACCCTGAAAATCTACCAGGCGGACGAGTTCAAGAACCGGGAAATGAACATGGAAGCCGAGAAATTCCGGAAAATCACCATGAAGGTGCTGACCATGCAGCTCAATTCTATCACCATCATGGATTTGATCGCCTACGGCGGGGCGGCGCTGGGGGTTATCCTAGCGGTGGCGCAGTACATGGGCGGCCACGTTTCCTTGGCCGGCTGCCTGCTGATCATCCTGCTGGCGGCGGACTTTTTCCTCCCCATGCGGCAGCTGGGTTCCTTCTTCCATATCGCTATGAACGGCATGGCGGCCAGCGACAAAATCTTCCGCCTGCTGGATCTTCCGGAACACAAACAAGAGGTTTCCGAGAGCTTTCCATTACAGCACGACATCGTCTGTTCCAATCTGCGCTTTTCCTACGAAGCCGGCCGGGAAATTCTCCATGGTGTGGATTTACGGTTTCCCCAGGGCAGCTTTACCGCGCTGGTGGGGGAAAGCGGCTGCGGAAAATCCACCGTCGCCGCCATCCTGATGGGACGGAACAAGGGGTATGCCGGCTCAGTCACCATCGGCGGCGTGGAATTGCGGGAAGTGAACGAAAGCTCTCTGCTGCGCAATATCACCTACGTCAGCCACCAGAGCTACCTGTTCAAGGGCACCGTGCGGGACAACCTGCTCATGGGCAAGCCGTCCGCATCCGATGATGAGATGTGGGCGGTGCTGGAACGGGTCAATCTTGCCGGATTCCTGAAGGCGGAGCAGGGCCTGGACACGCCGCTGCTTGAAAAGGCGGGAAACCTTTCCGGCGGGCAATGTCAGCGGCTGGCGCTGGCCAGGGCGCTGCTCCGCGACAGCCCGGTATACATCTTTGACGAGGCCACCTCCAACATTGATGTGGAGAGTGAAAACGACATCATGACGGAAATCCACCGGCTGGCGAAAACAAAGACGGTAATTCTCATTTCCCACCGGCTTGCAAATGTGGCCCAGGCGGACGACATCTATGTGCTGGATAGCGGCTGTATCGCGGAAAGCGGCGGCCATGCGGAACTCTTGAAAAAACACGGCCTGTATGAAAAGCTGTGGAACGCCCAGCAGGCGCTGGAACACTACGGGAAGGATGGTGGAACAGAATGAAAAAACGAAGCGGCATTCAAGTGATGGCACGCCTCATCGGGCTGGTGAAGCCTTTAACCGGTTATATGCTCCTGGCTGTCCTTATGGGACTCATCGGCCATCTCTGCGCCGCCTTTATCACCATCTTCGGCGGCTATGCAGTACTGGAGGCACTGCGGCTTGACACGCCCTTCACCCTCACCGTCCTGTTCGTCTGTGTGGTGGCCTTTGCCATCGTACGGGGGTTCCTGCGGTATGCGGAACAGGCCTGCAACCACTTCATCGCCTTCAAGCTGCTGGCCCTCCTGCGGGACAAGGTGTTCCGCGCGCTGCGGCGGCTCTGCCCCGCCAAGCTGGAGGGTCGGGATAAGGGCGACTTGATTTCGGTCATCACCTCCGATATCGAGCTGCTGGAGGTGTTTTACGCCCATACCATCTCCCCGGCGGTCATAGCGTTCTTGTTTACGATTATTATGTGTTTGTTCATCGGCTCCTATCACTGGCTGCTGGGCCTCCTCGCGCTGGCGGCGTATCTCACCGTGGGGATCGTTATCCCATTGGTGACCTCCAAGCTCAGCGGGGACGATGGGATGAAGTTCCGCAGGGGATCCGGGGAGCTTTCCGGCTTTGTACTGGACAGCCTGCGTGGCCTTTCCGAAACCCTGCAATATGGGCAGGGCAAAAAGCGGCTGGCACAGATGAATGAAAAAACCGACGGCCTTGCCCAAGACGAGGAGCGGATGAAGCGCACGGCCGGCCGCAATTCGGCAGTAACCAACACGGTGGTGCTGGCCTTTGACCTTGCGATGCTGTTTGTCTCCGCTCTGCTCTGCCTCAGCGGCGCCGTGGGCTTTGACGGGGTGCTGATTCCCACCATCGCCCTGTTCTCCTCCTTTGGCCCGGCCATTGCGCTGGCGGCGCTGGGCAGCACCTTACAGAATACCTTTGCGGCGGGCAACCGGGTGCTGGATATTCTGGATGAAACCCCAGTCGTGGAGGAAGTGACCGGCCAGCCGGAAATCGCCTTTACGGGTGCGGCGGCGGAGCACGTTACCTTTTCTTACGGGAGCGAAACCATCCTTTCGGATATGTCGGTGGAGATACCGGAGCACAGCGTCGTGGGTATTGTGGGGCGCAGCGGCAGTGGAAAATCCACGCTGCTCAAGCTGTTCATGCGGTTTTGGGATGTGCAGAAAGGCAATGTAAAGCTCTCCGGCACAAGCGTGTCGGATATTAACACGGCAAATCTTCGGAACATGGAAAGCTTTGTCACCCAGGAAACCCACCTGTTCCACGACAGCATCAAAAACAACCTGCGGATCGCTAAGCTGGATGCTGCCGACACGGAAATCGAGGTCGCCTGCAAAAAGGCGTCGGTGCATGATTTGATCATGACGCTTCCCCAAGGTTATGATACCCCGGTGGGCGAGCTTGGCGACACCTTATCCGGCGGGGAGCGGCAGCGGCTGGGATTGGCACGGGCCTTCCTGCACGGCGCGCCCTTTTTACTGCTGGACGAACCCACCAGCAACCTGGACAGCTTAAACGAAGCGGTCATCCTAAAATCCCTCCACGAGGAACGGGAGGGTAAAACGGTGGTGCTGGTTTCCCACCGCCAGTCCACCATGCGGATTGCGGACAAAATCTATTCCGTTGAGCATGGGAGAATGAGCTGATGCGGAAAGGAAAAATCATATGAAACCGGATTATAAAAATTGGGTACCCAAAGGAATGATGTGGACGTTGATGCTGGTTTCCGCTATTCTTCTTGCTTGTTTCCTTTTGCTCGGCGTATGCGGGGTCGGCGTGCAGGGCGGGCTCCGTCTTGCACTGGGCATCCTATTCGGAATCGCCTTTTTGTTTTGCGGTGGCTGTGCTGCATGGTGTGTCCACGCTTATAGAGCCTTTTCCTATAACGGGAAAAGAAAGCTGTCCAAACAGGTTGTGGAAGGGATAGCAGAATATGTCTATCTGCCGAACGGAGGATACGGGCTGGACGTTGGTTGCGGCAGCGGCGCTCTCACTATCGCCTGTGCAAAAGGCAATCCGCAGGGGGAAATGGTCGGAATCGACCGCTGGGGGAAGGAATACGCTTCCTTCAGCAAACGCCTGTGCGAAAGCAATGCCGAAGCAGAAGGCGTCAAAAACACACGTTTTTTGCCTGGAAACGCGGTACGGCTGGATTTCCCGGACGAAAGCTTCGACGCCGTGACCAGCAATTATGTGTACCACAACATTGCCCGTGCAGACAAACAGGCCCTATTGACGGAAACCCTGCGCGTTTTGAAAAAAGGCGGCGTTTTTGCCATCCACGACCTGATGACCCCCGCACGGTATGGGGATATGCAGACGTTTGTGGAGCGGTTGAAGGAGCAGGGATACGAGCAGGTGGAACGAATTGATACGACAAGAGGAATGTTTATGAGTTCCAAAGAGTCCAAATGGCTGATGCTTCGCGGCTCGGTGCTGCTGGTCGGGAAGAAATAGAAAGAATCAATAGAGGGTGAATTTATGAAACTAAAACGGCTGATCTTTTTGATTTTGGGCTTTCTCTGCCTGGGGCTTGGGTGCGTAGGGGCGGTGCTCCCCGTCCTGCCGACCGTCCCCTTTTTCCTGGTGACGGTGTTCTGCTTTGCCAACTCCTCCCAGAAGCTCCACGACTGGTTTGTGAGCACCAAGCTGTATAAGAAGCACCTGGAATCCTTTGTAAAGAAAAAGGGGATGACGGTGCAGACCAAGCTCGGCATCATCATCCCGGTGACGCTGGTAATGGGTGTCGGATTTTTCATGATGATGCGGGCGGATGTGCTGGCGCCCAGCATCATTCTGGCCATCGTCTGGGTCTGCCATATCCTCTACTTTGTCTTCGGGGTCAAGACGATCCGGACGGCCGAAGGAAAGGAAAAGCTGCCAATCCAAAAGCTGGATTGATATCCCATGAACGGCTTGATGCCCGGGGAAAAACTGGAGGGATGCGCGGGCCGGAGAATAGAAAACGAACTTTCACATAATGGATGAAAAAATTTCAAAATATGCCTTGCATTTGCGCAGATGTTCTGATAAAATTTGTCCCGTCAACAGAATGCGGCCTTGACAAAGGGCGCGTTTATAGGCGCTGACAAGGATGCGACGCCCTACATGGTGCCTGTGGGGCGCAAAACCTGGGAGGCGGCTTGGCGTATGTTGAGATCCTGGCCTGCAGGCTCCCTGAAATTGACGCGGCCGTCCGGCCTCCGTATAACGATAACCAGAAAAAGCTGGATGAAGGGGACTGCCGGCAGAACAAGGGGACCACGTTGGCCTGCACGAACGGCCCCTTCCGCCAGACATGGAAGGACTTTGCTTTTGCGTTCCGCGGACCAATCCCGCCGGGAACCCTCGCCGGCCAATATTCCCCTGTTTGAAGGGATCATCAATACTTTTGAACGGGAATTAAGTATTTGACGGAGGGGAGGCCCCTGCCGTCCGGAGCCGTCCGGCCGGCAGGGGCCTCTTCGCGGGAAAGGGAGATACGATGATTCACTTTGAGAAAGAACGGTATGAAGAACTGCGCAAAACCTACGATAAATGGTGGAACAAAGAACTGGATCGCCCTGTATCGGGGATCGTGGTTCGTGAATATGATCCCGGGCGGCCTTGCCCTGCCAGCCCCTATCTTTGTCAAGCTACCTGCACCGATTTTTCCGTCTCTCCGGAAGAGCTGATTGACCGGCTTGATTACGATTACTCGCAGTATGCGTATTACGGGGATGCGTTTCCTTATTTCAATATGGACTGCTTTGGGCCGGGGGTCGTGGCGGCTTTTTTAGGGGCGACTTTGGATAATTCCTCCGGACAAGTCTGGTTTCACCCGAAAGAGGATCTGCCGATTGAAGACATTCACCTGGAATATGACCCGGAGAACCCTATATGGAATAGGGTAAAGGCGATTTATCGCGCGGGAATGGAGCGCTGGGAGGGCCGGATGATGATGGGGATGCCCGATCTCGGCGGCGTGATGGATGTGCTGTCCACATTCCGCCCAGGCGAGCGCCTTTTGCTTGATCTGATTGACAAGCCCCAGGAGGTTCACCGGCTGGTAGGGGAAATCAGCGCTTTGTGGCGGCGGTATTATCAGGAGCTGAGCGATCTCATCAATCCGCAAAATAATGGATATACCGACTGGTCCGGGCTCTATAGCCGCGACCCCAGCTATATCCTGCAATGTGATTTCAGTTATATGATTGGCCCGGAAATGTTTATGGAATTTGTTTATGAGGAATTGGCGTCAACCTGCCGCTGGCTTACGCATCCCGCCTACCATTTGGACGGGCCCGGAGCATTGCGCCACCTCCCCGCCCTCCTTTCCATCCCGGAACTGCGCTGCATCCAGTGGGTGCCCGGCGATGGCAGCAAGCCCTGCGTAGAGTGGCCGGAGGTTTACCGCCAGATTGCCGATGCGGGAAAATTGATCCATATCCCTTGGCGTCCGCTGGAGGAATGCGATCAAATCCTCAAAAACCTGGGTGATAACCGCCATGTTCATATCCCGCCGGTTTATGTGGAGCCGCAGGATAGAGCGTATGCGGAAAAGTATATGAGAAAGTTCGGCGTGTTATAAGCGGGAATGGGGGATAGCCATGCTTGACAGTCGCGGCTCCCTGCCGGATTGGCGGGATTTGGAAGTGCTTGGGAAAAACCGGTTGCCGGCGCGTGCGTATTTTATCCCGGCAGAGGACAGGGAAACCTGCCGCCGAAATGGGAATTGGCGGCAGCATACGCAGTCCAACCGCTTTTTTTCGCTCAACGGGATGTGGCAATTCCGCTATTTCCCCTCCTGCGAAGAGGTGCCGGCCGAGAGCGTATCCTCGGGGGACGCCCCCTGGGACACGGTGCCTGTTCCCTCTTGCTGGCAATTTCAGGGGTATGAGTCCCCGCAGTATGTGAATTTCCAATATCCGATACCGGCAATGCCGCCCTTGCTGCCCAATGATAACCCGGTGGGCATTTACCGCCGCCGTTTTATCCTCCCGGAATCTTTTGCGGGGATGCGCAAGGTCCTGACTTTCCAGGGGGTGTGCGCGGCATTCCACGTCTATGTAAACGGCCGGCTGATCGGTTACAGCGAGGGCAGCCATCTCCCGGCGGAATTTGACGTTTCGGAAGCCTTACGGCAGGGCGAAAACGAAATCGTCGTGCCGGTGTACAAATGGTGTACCGGGACGTACCTTGAAGATCAGGATATGTTCCGCCACAACGGGATATTCCGGGATGTGTACCTCACCGCTGTCCCCGCGTGCTCTATTTTTGACATTGGGTTCAAAAGCTCGCGCGAGGGCAGCGACTGGCTTTGCGAGGTTGCCATAGCGCTGCGCGGGCAGGGGGAGGAATCGGTTTTCATCGCCTTGGAAGACGACGAGGGAACGGTCGTCGCACAGAGGGAAATACCCATTGAAAATGCCAAAGGGTCGATTTCGTTTTCGGTGGAATCCCCAAAGCTGTGGTCAGCGGAAACGCCGGCCTGTTATTCCCTTTTTGCCCAAACATCCCAGGAATGCATTGTCCAGACGGTGGGATTCCGCACGCTGTCCGCAAAAGGCGGCTTTTTCCTAAACGGCCAGCCGATGAAATTCCGGGGCGTCAATCGGCACGATTCCCATCCTTTCAAGGGATATGCGGTTTCTTTTGAAGATATGGAGAACGATGTGCGGCTGATGAAGGAATATAACGTCAACGCCGTGCGCACCTCGCATTATCCGAACGACCCGCAGTTTCTTGAGCTTTGCGACCGGTATGGCCTGTATGTCATTGACGAGGCCGATATAGAAAGCCACGGCGCCGGGTACGCCGCCGAACGGTGGGAAGATTCGCATTATTTTGCCGTCCGGGAAGAGTGGCTCCCGCTGATGAGGGACCGCATGGAACGGATGGTTCGCCGGGACCGGAACCATCCATGCATCACGATGTGGTCGCTGGGGAATGAATCGGGCTACGGCCCCAATCACGATGCCCTGTACGCCTATGTAAGCGGGGAGGGCACCGGGATCCCCGTACACTATGAAGGGGCAATTTGCGGCTCAAGAAAAGGCTTTGATGTCGTCAGCATGATGTACCCCTCTCTGGACACTTTGGCGGAACAGGCGCAGGAAGAGGACGACAGGGCGTTCTTCCTCTGCGAATATGCGCACGCTATGGGGGTTGGCCCCGGTTCACTGAAAGAGTATTGGGATTTCGTATATAGCCATGAACGCTTTTGCGGGGGCTGTATCTGGGAGTGGTGCGACCATGCGGTCGGGGAGGAGCAGCCGGACGGTACGGTGCGGTACACCTACGGGGGCGATCACGGGGAATACCCGCACGACGGATGCTTTTGCTCGGACGGCTTGTTCTATCCGGACAGGAAGCCGCATACCGGCGCGCTGGCGATGCGGCAGGTCTATCGTCCCGTCTGGATGGAGCGGAGAGGCGGGAAGCTCCATGTGATGAACCGCCTGGATTTCCTGACCACTGCCCATCTCCGCTTCCCGTACGAATGGAGGAGGGACGGCGTATGTGCGGAAACGGGGACGCTGGAAGTGCCGGAGATCCCTCCGCATGGGGAGACGGATATCCCCTTTCCCCCTATGCCGGAGGGGGAGGGAGAATGGGTTTTACATATTCGCATAATCGATATACGGCTTCAAAAAGAGGTCGGCTTTGAACAATTCCTTGGGCAGCCGGCAGTATGTTTGCCGTTTGACACAGCCGCTCCGGCGCCTCGCTGCACGCAGACACAGGACCGGGTGGCCATATCGGGGGACGATTTTACCCTGCTTTTTGACAAGCATACCGGGACCATCCTACAGATGACAAAGGGCGGGCGGTGCTTTTTCTCGGATAATCCCCTTGGCGGGGGATATGGCGGCTTTTCCAAACCGATAGCCGGGCCGCGCTTTACGGTTTGGCGCACTCCGATGGATAACGACGCGGAGATCTGCAGCGAGTGGGAGAAAAAAAGGCTGAACCATTTGTGGACCCATGTGGACGGGTTTACTGTCCAGCCGGCGGAAGGCAGCGTTGTCCTTGAAACAGCAGTAACCTTATGCGCCCCGTCTCTGGCCCCGGCGTTTCGGGGGCGGATCCTCTACGAGGTAAACGGCCGCGGCGATATACGGGTCGAAGCGTCCTTGATACCGCAAAGGAATGAGGTATCGTATCTGCCGCGCGTAGGATTGGTCATGGAACTCCCCGTGGATTTTACGACGGTGGATTGGTACGGGCATGGCCCGCAGGAAAACTATCCCGATTTGCTGGACGGGGCGGCTTTAGGGCTTTATACCCTGCCGGTAACCGCATGGCATGAGCCGTACATACGCCCGCAGGAAAACGGATGCCGCTGCGGCGTCCGCAAGGCGATCCTGCGCTCGGCGGATACCGCTTTGATGATCAAGGGGGAGCCAACGGTTGCTCTAACGGTGCACCACTATCCGCAGTCGGTGCTTGACGCCGCGGAACATGCGTGGGAGATCCCTGCGAAGATGCAGACATGCCAGGTGTTTATTGATGGGTTTATGTCGGGCGTCGGTACGAAAAGCTGCGGGCATCCTCCCTTAGCCCCGTATTTGGTGAAAATGGAGAATCCTTTAACCTACGCTTTCGTATTGTCGTTTGATGGTCATGCAGACAAGAACGATGCATCTATGCGGAAAGAATGAAGCATATGAGAAGTCTAACATAGGGAGCTGATAAGGAGGCTTGCAGATGGATGCAATAAAAAAGCTGCGGGATTTTTACGCGATGAAGCCGGGATCCCCTTTTGTCTTGAGAGAGTTTGGCTTCTTCTCATTAGACCGTTGGATTGCAGAGGGCTATCTGCGCCCTTACGACAAGGTTGAAGGGGATTACGGGGCGTATCTGGAGGATACATTCGGCTTTGACAAGGATACGACGTTTGACATCCATACGCTTGGCTGGTGCGAAGCGGCTTTTGATCCTTACTTTGAAGAAGTACAGGTAGAAGACCAGGGGGACAGCGAGATAATCCGAGATTTTGCAGGCCGGAACGTACGGTATTTCAAAGGGCGCCGTTCCGGTTACATGCCGGAATACCTTACGGCTCCAGTCACCGATGCGGAAAGCTGGGAGCGGGATGTCCGCTGGAGGCTGGATCCCTCCAGCCCTCATCGCTTGGAAGAATGCGTCCGTATTCGGGACCAGGCGGCCGCGGCGGCGAAACAAGGGCGCTGGATTGTCCAAAAAATCATTGGCGGGTATATGTATCTGCGCAGCTTGATGGGGCCGGAAACTCTTTTGTATATGTTTTACGATGATCCGTCTCTGGTTCATTCCTGTATGCGAACCTGGCTGGACCTCGCGGACCGCATGACGGAGTTTATGCAGCAGCGGGTGACGTTTGACGAGGTGTTTTTCGGCGAAGATATTTGTTACAATCACGGGCCTTTGATCTCGCCGGACATGATGAAGGAGTTTTTGTTCCCCTATTACCAGCAGCTGCTCCAAAATATACGGCGGCGGCAGCAGAAAAGGGAGAGCCATCCCCTGCATGTACAAGTGGACACCGACGGCTTTTGCTGGCCGGTGATTGACCTGTACCGCGAAGCCATCGGCGTGGATTATTTCAGCCCCTTTGAAGCTGCCTCCGGGTGCGATATTGTGGAATCCGCACGGCGATGGCCGGATCTCCGGATGTCGGGAGGGATGGATAAACGGGTGCTGGCGGGGACAAAGGAAGAGATTGACCGGTATTTGGACGGGATCCTCCCGGCTTTGCACGAGCGCGGCGGTTATATCCCTACCTGCGATCATGGAGTGCCGGAGGAAGTGCCCTTTGAAAATTACCTGCATTTCCGCGAGCGGATCCGCGAGTATAGTTGAACGGGCTTTGGCGGCGTCCCTGGCGGATACCGATCCGCCTGCGTTTCCGTTGCAGGCCGGCTCTTTACTGCGCTGCCAAAGGACATTTGTCTGATAAAGGAAAGGGAACCGCTTTCGCTGCAGCTTTGTTCTGCCGCGGAAGCGGTTCCCTTTCGTACTTTTCCATGCGGATTCTTCGCAGTAGGCAGGGCTTCCGCCCGGCGGCTTACAGCGCTTCTACAGCTGCCTTCTCAATGCCCAGCCCGGCTTGGAAGCGCAGCGTGAAGCGGTCGAAGCCTTCGGCGTCCGCGGGCTCCGGCGAGAGGGTCCGGCAGGCGATGCCTTGGAATACGCGGCGCTCCAGATAGGCGTCAAGAGACTCCCCGTCCCCGTTCATTCGGTAGGCGGCCAGCAGGGCCATGCCCCAGGCACCGCCTTCTCCGGCCGTTTCCATGACCGAGACCGGCGTCCGGATGGCAGCGGCCAAAAAGCGCTGCCCTACCCCTTCGGTTTTGAACAGGCCGCCATGCCCCAGGATCTTTTCGACCGTGACCTGCTCTTCCTTGGTCAGGATGTCCATGCCCAGCCGCAGGGTCACCAGTGCGGCATACAGATGGGCCCGCATGAAATTGGCCAGGGAGAGGCGGCTGTCCGGGGTGCGGACGAACAGGGGGCGCCCCTCCTCAAACCCGGTCAGCGGTTCGCCGGAATGGTAGTTGCAGGCCAGCAGCCCGCCGCCGTCGGCTTCCCCTTGAAGGGCGGCCCCATACAGCCGGTCGTACAATTCCCCCTTTGTCACCGGCAGGCCCATGAGGGAACAGGCCTGGCCGAAAAGGCTCACCCAGGCGTCAATGTCGGTGGTGCAGTTGTTGCAGTGGACCATGGCCACCGGCTTGCCGTCGGGGGTGGTGACCATGTCGATCTCGGGATGCAGGCGGGAAAGCGGTTTTTCCAGGACGATCATGGCGAAGATGGAGGTGCCGGCGGACACGTTGCCGGTGCGGACCGCCACGCTGCCGGTAGCGGTCATCCCGGTGCCTGCGTCCCCCTCGGGGGGACAGAAGGGGATCCCGGCTTCCAAAACACCGCTCTCATCCAGCAGCCGCGCCCCCTCCGGCGTCAGGCGGCCGGCATCTTCGCCGGCGGTCAGCACCCGGGGAAGGATCTCCTGGATTTTCCAGGGGAAGCCGCAGGGGGCGATCTCCTGCGAAAACCGTTCCAGCATCCCTTCATGAAACCGGTTGCAGGAGGAATCAATGGGGAACATGCCGGAGGCTTCGCCCACCCCCAGGACGTTTTCCCCGGTCAGGCTGTAGTGGACATAACCGGCCAGCGTGGTCAGCCGGGCCAGATCCTTCACATGGGGTTCCTTGTTCAATATGGCTTGATAGAGATGGGCGATGCTCCAGCGCTGGGGGATGGCAAACTGGAACAGCTGGGTCAGCTTTTCGGACGCTTCGGCCGTCATGGTGTTGCGCCAGGTGCGGTAGGGAACCAGCAGCTCCCCCTGCTTGTCAAAGGCCATATAACCGTGCATCATGGCCGAAAGGCCCATGGCGCCGACGGTTTTCAGCGGCAGGCCGTACCGCTCCCTTACCTCGGCGGCCAGAGCGCGGTAGCAGGCGCGCAGCCCGTCCCACACATCCTCCAGGCGATAGGTCCATACCCCGTTTTCCAGGCGGTTTTCCCAGGTGTGGGATCCGAAGGCGATGGGGGCGTGGGTGTCGTCAATGAGGACCGCCTTGATGCGGGTGGAGCCCAGTTCAATGCCCAGATAAGTGCGCCCGCTTTGGATTTTTTCCGGAATGGTCAAGGTCGTTCCCTCCTTATCGCTGCTTCCAGGCCGCGTCCGCGAAAAATAGCTGCTGCTTCAGCCCTTCCAGCGTGGTGCCTGCGCCGATGTGGACATATTCAATGCCCAGCATCTCCGCCAGGTCCTCCATCATCTCCGGGGTGGCGTCGTAGGAGAGGACGGTGTGATGGGCGCCTCCGGCCAGAATCCACATCTTGGCGCCGGTGCACAGATCCGGCAGGGCCTTCCACATAACCCGGGCCACCGGAAGGTTGGGCATCTCCATAATGGGATCCACCGCTTCAATATCCTGCACAATCAGGCGCATACGGCCCCCCATGTCGATCAGGGAGATGACCACGCCGCGGCCCGCCTTGCCGTTGAACACCAGGCGGGCGGGATCTTTCCGGTTCATCCCGATGCCCAGGGGATGCGTCTCAATGCGGGGCTTCCCAGCCGCCACCGAAGGGCAGACCTCGAGCATATGGGCCCCCAGGGAGTATTCCTCACCGGGCTTGAGGTGATAGGTGTAGTCCTCCATAAAGGCGGAACCGCCGCCCATGCCCTCGCACATCGCTTTGACGATCCGCGTCATGGCGGATACCTTCCAGTCTCCCTCGCCGCCGTAGCCGTAGCCCTGCTCCATCAGGCGCTGGGACGCCAGGCCCGGCAGCTGGTCCATGCCGTATAGATCCTCAAAGGTATTGGTGAAGGCCTTGGCCCCCTGGCGGTCAAGGAACCGCTTGATGGCGATCTCCTCCCGGGCCTGATAGCGCACCGCCTCCAGGTCGTCGGTGCAGAGGGCGTATTTTTCCATGTACTCCGCCATGAGGGCGTCGATCTCG
>CAJFQI010000047.1 GCA_904419005.1 Candidatus Avimonas faecium
CTGAACAATTACGAGCGGGTGGACCGGGAAAAGGTGCATATGGATTTTGTGACCGGGGAGACGGATCTTTCGTTCTGCAAGGATTTGGTCGCGGCAGGCAGCCGGGTGGTTTCACTGCCGACGTCGGCTTTTAAGCATCCTCTGCGCTACCGTCGGGAGATGAAAAAGCTGTGGGAGGAAAAATACGATATCGTACACTGCCACATGTCGTATTTCCTGAACACCGTGCTTTTCCGCCAGGCGAAAAAGCACGGCGTAAAGGTGATCCTGCACTCCCACAGCGCCCAGCCGGATATTATTGACACCAAAAAGCGGCGCATTTTTACGCTGCTGCACCGCTTTTATTACCGCCGTGCCTGCCGGTACGGCGACGCATTTGCCGCCTGCTCCGATGCGGCGGCCGAGTGGCTGTTCGGGAACGCGGTGCCCAAGGAAAAGATCCAGCTTTTTCACAATGCGATTGACACCAAACGATATGTCTTTGACCCCGCGGTCCGGGAACAGATGCGGCGCTCTCTCGGGGTGCAGGACGCCTTTGTCGTGGGGCACATCGGGCGGTTCACCTATCTGAAAAACCACGAATTCCTGCTGAAAGCCTTTGCCTGCCTAAAGAAAAAACAGCCGGACGCTGTCCTGCTTCTGATCGGCGTAGGGGATCTGGAGGCCGAGGTGCGCCGCCAAGCGGCCGTGTTGGGGCTTGAGGAGGCGGTGCGATTCCTGGGGATGCGGGACGACGTGCCGGCGCTGATGCAGGCGATGGACCTCTTCGTCCTTCCTTCCCGTTCGGAGGGGCTGGGCCTGGTGCTGATTGAGGCGCAGGCTGCGGGCCTGCGGGCGATTGCGTCAACCGGCGTGCCGCCGGAGGCGAAAATAACCGATCTGCTGACCTATCTTCCCCTTGAAAGAGGGCCGGAGGCCTGGGCCGAGGAGATGGCAAAGGCGGCCGACGGCTATGAGCGCACCGACCGGCGCCGCCAGGTGATGGAAGCGGGATACGACCTATCCAGCCAGGCCGCGCGGATAGAGCAGTTGTATGAAAGCCTGTAGCGGGACGCGGGGGCAGGAAACCCGCGGCCGGCCGCGCCGGATTCTGTGATGTGAGAAATGAGGGTTGTCATGAAGGCGATACGACTGGTGAAGCAGTTTTTTCTCAGCCGGCTGACCATCAAGGTGCTGACGATCGTACTGTTTACCCTGTTGATTTATCCTCCCTTTAAGCCGATGGTGGACGGACTGGTAAAGCTTGTCCTGCTGTGGGGCGGCATCCAGGTTGCCGCCGACCTGCTGACCAAACGGACCTGCCTGCGCGCCCCGCACGCCGCCTGGCTGCTGCTTCTCCTTCTTTTTGGGGCGGTTACGATTTTGCTGAATTATCCGACCGGCTTTAAGGATAATGTGTCAATGCTCTGCTATACGGCGCTGGGGATGCTTGTGCTGTATCCCAACGATGCCGAGCGCCCGAAGGAAAGCCTGCTGCGGGAGATGCGGATCGTCGGCTGGGTGTATATCGGCCTTTGCACCGCCGGCGCGCTGCTGTCGCTTTGGATGTTTGCAGCGGGCTACTACGCTGCCTTTGAGTATGGAGGGACGCTGTACCATATCGGGGTGTATCAGGAGCGGCTCTATGGCGTGTTCTCCAACCCGAATTTACCGGCCTGTGTGATCGCCGTGGCGCTCTGCGTCTTGCAGGCGTATGTCTGCCGGGGGATCACCCAAAGCCGGGCGCGGCGTGCCGCACAGTATCTTGTTGCCGTTGTATGCGCGCTGGCGAACCTGACGTTTGCCGTTATGGCGCAGTCCCGCGGCAGCCTGCTCTCCCTTTCGGCCTTTGTCGGCGTATTTTTGTTTTTCCTTTTCCGCAAGACGGTGTTTTTCAAGATCCGTCCGCTGGCCCTTTCCGGCGCGGCCAGCTTGCTGGCGGCGGGGATTTTGACGGCCGCGACCGTGTATCTCTATCCGGTGCTCCTGGAGATCAGCAGCCGGAGCTTGACAAGCCCCCCCGATCAGCCGGTTTCCGTATCGGTTTCCGTCGTGAAAGCGGCGCCCTCCGCCGCGTTTTCGGGGGCCCCGGCCGTTGATCCGATCTTTCGCGTAAACGGGGCGGCTGCGGCCGTTTCAGAGGACGGCTCAGCTGCCGATTTCTCCCGCCCGGACAGTACCGATATGACAACTGGGCGGCTGCAGATTTGGAAGAAAGCGATAGAACAGTTTTTGAAAAAGCCGGTGTGGGGCTTCGGCAATGAGGGGAGCCTGGAGGGTGCCGTTGAGGAAAACGGAGCCCCTATTGAGCATTTCCACAACCTTTTTTTGCATAGCCTGGCGGCAGGCGGCATAATGGGCACGCTGGCACTGGCCATCGTCCTGATCGCGATGGTGCTGTCAATGGGGAAGTTTGCATGGAGGCAGCGTCGGACCGGGGGGATGAAAAACGGCTATATCTATGCGGGCATGGCGCTGTTTATGCTGTATATGGTGAATAACCTGGTAGAGGTGTATTTGATCTACCGGGTGAGCCTTCCGCATTTCCTGTTCTGGATTTATATGGGCTACCTGCTCTCCCTGATTACCCAAGGGGAAGGGCGCGCATGGCCGGATCGGCTGCTGAACCGATTGGCAGACCGGATCCCCACCCTGGGAAGGAAGAAGGGGGAGCGGCCATGAGGCGGACCCGGAATTCCATCATCAATTCGGTGGCAGGTGCCGGCGGCTACCTGGTGCAGATGTTCAGCAACTTTGTGGTCCGCGCCAAATTCGTGGAGTGCCTGGGGGAGAGCGTCCTCGGGGTCAACGCCCTGTTCAGCAACATCATCTCGATGCTGGCGCTGGCGGAGCTGGGGCTGGGGACCGGCCTGATTTACAAGCTGTACAAGCCGGTGGCCGATCACGATGTCCCGCGGATTCAATCGCTGCTGCGCTTTTATAAGCGGGCGTACATGCTGATCGGCTCCGTGATTCTTGTACTGGGTTTCATCCTGTCCTTTTTCGTCTACCTTTTTGATAAGGACCGCACCTTTTCCCAAGGGTACATGGGCTTGACCTTTTTCCTCTTTGTGCTTGACGTCTTGGCTTCCTACCTGTTCGCCCATCAGAAGGCGCTGATTACGGCGGATCAGAAAAACTACATCATCAATATCGCCCATGCCGGCGCCCAGCTGGCTACCTGCATCCTCCAGATTATCCTCCTGGTCACCACCCAAAGCTTTGTGCTCTATATCCTGGCGAAAATCCTCTGCCGCGTTGGGGAGGGGCTGGTTGTCTATTTCCGGTACCGTAAGCTGTATCCGGATATCAGCCTGAGGAACTGCGGCCCGATTGACCGGGAGGAACGGCGGGATCTGTTTCACAATATCAACGCGATGCTGTACCATAAGGTGGGCTCGTTCAGCCTGACGTCGACATCAAACATGATCATCACCTATTTCGTCAACCTGGTGATGGGCGGCATCTATTCCAACTACACGCTGATTACCAATACGCTCAATAATCTGATCGCGCAGATGTTCCAGGGGGTCACCGCCAGCTTCGGGGATTTGATCCATACCGAAAAAAGGGAGCGGGCGTACGAAAAATTCAATGTCCTGTATTTTGTGAATTTTCTGCTTGTCTCCTTTTGCACCACAGGGCTGCTGGTGATGATCCAGCCCTTCGTCACGCTGTGGCTGGGGGAGCGGTATCTGCTCGGGCAGGGGACGCTGCTGCTGATTCTGCTGTATTTTTATATTTACAGCATGCGGCGTGTCATTTTCCTCGCGCGGGACAGCGCCGGGCTTTACCGCCCGGATAAATATATGCCGCTGATTGAGGCGGGCGTCAACCTGGGGCTCGCCTTCCTGCTGGTGCGCCAGTGGGGCGTGAACGGCGTCCTGATAGCCAACCTGGTCAGTATGCTGCTGATCCCCTTCTGGATCCAGCCTGTGATTGTGTACAAGTACATTTTCCAGCGGTCTGCGCGGGCCTATTTCCTGCGGTATGGACTGTATTTCGCTGCGACGGTGGCCAGTGCCGGCGCTACTTATTTCCTCTGCTCCTGGATCCCTTCGGATTGGAACCTTTGGCTTTCCCTTTTGGCGCGGGGCATCCTTTGCCTGATCGTCCCGAATGCGCTCAATCTGCTCTTTTTCATCCGCACGGAGGAATGCCGGTATGTTTTTAGGCTGGCAACGGAAATGCTGGGGAAATTCACCGGCAAAATCCGCCGCAAAAAAGCCTGAGTAGGGCAGGGCCTGCGGGAAAGCCGGCGGCTTCCGATGGAAAACGGGCTTCCGTGGGCGTATGAGGGCTAAAGGAACAGGAAATAATAGGCTTCATCCGCTATAGCCGCCGTGCCTGCGGCGGCACCGGCTCGGGCCGGGTTGCACTTTTTCCATAGATTTGATAAAATAACGAGGAATACGCCCCGCCTATATGAACTTCGCCTGGTCCTGCAGGGCTGTTTGCACGACATGGTACGCAGAGGAGGTGGGGGAGAGAGGCGGCCGTCTTTTCCGGCAGCATGGCGGGGGATAATTCCTCCGCCGTGCCGTCTTGTCTCGGGATGGCACGAAATCCGCCGGCCTTGGCATTCCAGGGGAACGGGGCGGCGCTGCATACTTTGTTTCCAATCCGCGGGCTTTGCCCGGCTCTTTCGGATAATGCGATGGGAGGTAAATGCCTTGCTGCTCAAGCCTTGGGATACGCTGCCAAAGGAAATGCAGAAGGAGGAGGTACGTCCGTATTACGATTGCCTGCGCCCGCGCAGGGCCGCCTTGATGCTCAAGCGGGCGATGGACTTTCTGCTCTCGCTGCTGCTGGTGGTAGTGCTTTCCCCGCTGATGCTGGTCCTTGCGATTTGGATCAAGGCGGATTCCAAAGGGCCGGTCTTTTTCCGCCAGACACGGGTGACGCAGTACGGCCGCACCTTCCGTATCTTTAAATTCCGGACGATGGTTTCGGATGCCGAGCAAAAGGGGAGCGGCGTCACTATGAAAAATGACAGCCGGATCACCCGGGTCGGCGAGAAGATCCGCCATAGCCGGTTGGATGAAATCCCCCAGCTGCTGAATGTACTGACCGGGGATATGTCCTTTGTCGGTGCCCGGCCGGAAATCCCCCGGTATGTGGCGCAATATACGCCCGAGATGATGGCGACGCTGCTTCTTCCCGCGGGGATTACCTCCTTAGCGAGCATACGGTTTAAGGATGAGGAAAAGCTGCTTCAGGATGCCGAGACGGTTGACCAGGTCTATGTGCAGGAAATCCTTCCCCGGAAGATGGAATACAATTTGGAATATCTCCGCCAGTTTACGTTTCTGAAGGATATCCGCCTGCTGTTTCAGACGGCCTTTCATGTGGCGGGTTTTTCCGGGAAAGGGGATAAGCAGACACAGGCTTGATCTTTCCTATGGTTTTTGGTAGAATAGCAAAGAGTGTGGGAAAACTGTTTTACGGAATGCCTGAATTGATCGCCGGCTTGTTTGGGCCGGACGGAAAAGGGGATTGTAAATCATGGGTGCAAACATGAAGGAAGAACTGCTGAAAAAGATTGCCGACCGGGAGATCGTGGTTGGCGTCGTGGGCCTGGGATATGTGGGGCTGCCGCTCGCGGTTGAAAAAGCCAAGGCCGGGTTCCGGACGATCGGATTTGATGTGCAGGCTAAAAAAGTGGACATGGTGAACGCCGGCCACAACTATATCGGGGATGTGGTGGACAGCGACCTGGAGAAGCTGGTCAAGGAAGGCATGCTGAAAGCGACGACGGATTTCAGCTTTGTCAAGGACGTGGATTTCATCGCCATCTGCGTGCCGACGCCGCTGGACGCGCATCAGCAGCCGGATATCAGCTATGTACGCTCTTCAACCGAAGCGGTGTCCAAGCATCTGAAAAAGAATACAATGGTGGTGCTGGAATCCACCACCTACCCGGGGACGACGGAGGAACTGATCCGGCCGCTCCTTGAGCAGGGCTCCGGCTTAAAATGCGGGGAGGATTTCTACCTCGGCTTTTCCCCGGAGCGGGTGGACCCGGGCAACCTAATATATAAGACCAAAAACACGCCGAAGGTGGTCGGCGCTATCGGCAAGGATGCGACCGAAGTAATCGCCTCCATGTACCGCGCGGTGCTTGAAGGGGACGTGTACGAGGTCTCCAGCCCGGCGGTCGCCGAGATGGAAAAGATCCTGGAGAACACCTACCGGAACATCAATATCGGCCTGGTCAACGAGCTGACGATGCTGTGCCAGAAGATGGGGATCAGCATGTGGGAAGTGGTGGACGCCGCCAAGACCAAGCCGTATGGGTTCCAGGCGTTTTATCCCGGCCCGGGCCTGGGCGGCCACTGCATTCCGCTGGATCCCTATTACCTGTCGTGGAAGGCCCGGGAATACGGCTTTCATACGTCGATGATTGAAAGCTCCATGATGATCAACGACCAGATGCCGGAATATTGCGTGGAGCGCGCCGGCAAAATTCTGAACCAGGCGGAAAAGGCTTTGAAAAACGCCAAGGTGCTGGTTTTGGGCGTGGCCTACAAGCAGGATATTGACGATTACCGAGAGAGCCCGGCGCTGCGGGTGATTGAGGTGCTGAAACGGGAAGGCGCCATTGTGAAATACTACGATCCCTGGATCAGCGAATACCGGTACAAAGGGCAGGTCTTCCAGGGCGAGCCGGAACTGACGAAAGAGCTGCTTGAGCAGGCGGATCTGGTCATGATCACTGCCGCGCATACGAATGTGGACTATGGTTTTGTCCAGCAGCACGCGAAGGCGATCTTTGATACCAAAAACGCCATGAAGGCGATCTCGCCCCGTGACAATATTGAGGTACTGTAAACCGCCTTTTAGATGAATATCCTTATCAAAAGCGATGTATTATGACGAGGGGGACGCAGGCAAAGCCTGCGTCCCCCTCGTTGGCTGTCCCGGCACAGCGTTTAACGGCGCTGGCCAAAAGGCTGCGTTGTTCAAAACGCAGAGGCTTTGGGGCCGGCGGATGGGGAGGATATCCTCCCGAGCCAAACGAAACGCCTCGCTCTTGACGGGCTTCCCCGCCGCGCACAAACCGCCGGCGCTTGTTATCCGGTGGACGATGGAGCATTGGCAGGTTCAAGAAGATGGCTGGTTGCGAGCGGGATTAGCCCCCTTAGATAACCGAAAAGCGAGTGCCGGTACATTGTACCGGCACTCGCTTTTCTCGTGATCTGCTTGTGGAAGCCTGCCAGAGAACGCCTGGCGTTAACCCACGACTTTAACGCCCAGCGTCGTCTTTTCGCCGTTAATATCCCACTCCATCGTAAAGCCGTCCATTTCGCCCACATGGAATTCCTCCGCCAGCACGTCGCCGGCGATGGACTCCCGGTTGTCCGTCAGCAGGCGGGCGATTTTCTCGCTGCCCGTCTGATAGACAGCGATATGGTCGGTGACGTTAAAATCGGCCTCCTTACGCATGGATTGGATTTTGCTGGTAATCTCGCGCACAAAGCCTTCCTCAATCAGCGCGTCGGTAAGGGAGGTATCCAGCACCACCGTGACGCCGCGGTCGCTTTCGGTAGCAAATCCGGGCTTGGGGGAGGCCTCGATCAGCAGTTCCTCCGGTGAAAGCGTAACATCGCCGTCCGCCAGGCAAAGGGTCAGCGCGCCGTTCTGATCCAGCTCTTTTTTTGCTTTTCCGCCGTCGAGCGCGGCCAGAGCGCTGCGGATTTCCCCGATCCGCTTGCCGTACTTCTGCCCCAGCAGCTTAAGCTGCGGCTTAAAGGTGTAGGCGGTAAAGGCAGTTACATCATCCGTAAAGGTAAACCCTTTCACGTTCAGCTCGTCCTTGACGATATCCTGGTACAGCGCATCCAGGGGATGTTCCGCCATTACATAAAGCATCGACAAGGGCTGGCGGTTTTTGATGCTGGCCGCGTTGCGCGCCGCCCGGCCGAGGGTGACGACCTGGAGGACCTCCTGCATGTCCTGCTCGAGCTGTTTGTCAATCCGGCTCTCATCCGCCTTTGGGAAGTCGCAGAGGTGTACGCTTTCCGGCGCGGAGGGGTCAAGCGAACAGACCAGGTTGCGGTAGATATCCTCCGTCATGAAGGGGATCATCGGCGCCGCCAGCTTGGATAAAGTGACCAGCGCGGTGTAGAGGGTCATATAGGCGGCGATTTTGTCGTCGGTGATTCCCTGGCCCCAGTACCGTTCCCGGCCGCGGCGGACATACCAGTTGCTCAGCTCGTCCACAAAATCCTGCAAAGCGCGGGCGGTTTCGGGAATCTTGTAATCGTTCAGGTCGGCGTCAACTTCAAGGATCAGGGAGTTCAGCCGGCTAAGCAGCCATTTGTCCATGACCGTCAGCTTGGCGTCGCCCAGGGAGTACTTGGTTGCGTCAAACCCGTCAATATTGGCGTACAGCACAAAGAAGGCGTAGGTGTTCCACAGGGTGGACAGGAATTTCCGCTGCCCTTCCTGCACCGCCTTGGCGTGGAAGCGGTTGGGAAGCCAGGGCGCGGAATTCGAATAGAAATACCACCGGATGGCGTCCGCACCGTAGGCGGCCAGAGCTTCAAACGGATCGACCGCGTTGCCCTTGGATTTGGACATCTTCTGGCCGTTTTCATCCTGCACATGCCCGAGGACGAGGACGTTGCGGTAGGGGGCCTGGTTGAACAGCAGGGTTGAAATGGCCAGCAGGGAATAGAACCATCCGCGCGTCTGGTCCACCGCTTCCGAGATAAAGTCGGCGGGGAACTGCTGGCGGAACAGCTCCTGGTTTTCAAAGGGGTAATGGTGCTGGGCAAAGGGCATGGAGCCGGAGTCAAACCAGCAGTCGATTACCTCAGGGGTGCGGGTCATGGTCCCGCCGCACTTTGGGCAGCGGATGGTCACCGCGTCGACATAGGGACGGTGGAGCTCAATATTGTCCGGGCAGTTGTCCGACAGCTCCTTGAGCTCGGCGATGCTGCCCACCGCCTGCTGATGCCCGCATTCGCACACCCAGATATTCAGCGGCGTCCCCCAATACCGGTTCCGGCTGATGCCCCAGTCCTGCACGTTTTCCAGCCAGTCGCCGAAGCGTCCCTTGCCAATGCTTTCGGGCATCCAGTGGACGGTGTTGTTGTTGCGGATCAGGTCCTCCTTGACCGCGGTCATGTTGATGAACCAGCTTTCCCGCGCGTAATAGATCAGCGGCGTGTCGCACCGCCAGCAGAAGGGATAGCTGTGCTCAAACACCGGGGCGGAGAACAGCAGCCCGCGCTCCCGCAGGTTTTGCAGGATTTCCTTGTCGGCGTCCTTGCAGAACGTGCCCGGCCAGAGCGTTTCGCTGGTCATCTGTCCCTTGGCGTCCACCAGCTGGACGAAGGGCAGGCCGTATTTACGGCCGACCTTGGCGTCGTCTTCGCCGAAAGCGGGAGCAATATGGACGACGCCGGTACCGTCGGTCAGGGTGACGTAACTGTCGCATACCACATACCAGCATTTTTCCTTTGGACGGACAAAATCGAACAGCGGCTCGTATTCGACGTTTTCCAGATCGCTGCCGCGATAGCTTTCCAGTACGACCGCTTCGTCGCCGAGCACGGAGGAAACCAGGGCGGCCGCCAGGATATACGTCTCCTGGCCGCAGCGCACCTTGACATACTCCTCCTGCGGGTTGACGCACAAAGCGACGTTGGACGGCAGCGTCCAGGGGGTGGTGGTCCAGGCCAGGATGTATACGTCGCCGCTTTGCCCCAGCTCGCCCTTGACCTTGAATTTGGCGATGGCGGAACGCTCCTTTACGTCCTTGTAGCCCTGGGCGACCTCGTGGCTGGACAAGGGGGTGCCGCACCGGGGGCAGTAGGGGACGATTTTGAACCCCTTGTACAATAGCCCGCGCTCATAGATTTGCTTGAGCGCCCACCATTCCGACTCAATAAAATCGTTGTGGTAGGTGACATAGGGGTGCTCCATATCGGCCCAGAAGCCGACCGTTTGGGAGAAGTCCTCCCACATCCCCTTGTATTTCCAAACGCTTTCCTTGCATTTTTCAATGAACGGCTCCAGCCCATAGGCCTCAATCTGTTCCTTGCCGTTGATGTGCAGGAGTTTTTCCACCTCCAGCTCAACGGGGAGGCCGTGGGTGTCCCAGCCGGCCTTGCGGGGGACAAAGTATCCCTTCATGGTGCGGTACCGCGGGATCATATCCTTGATAACGCGGGTGAGGACATGCCCGATGTGCGGCTTGCCGTTGGCCGTCGGCGGCCCGTCGTAAAAGGTATAGGTTGGGCAGCCCTCCCGCTCCTGCATGCTTTTTTCAAAGATATGGTGCTCCCGCCAGAACTCCTCCGTCTTCTTTTCCCTCTCCACAAAGTTTAAATTTGTCGAGACCTTTTCGTACATGGCTGCTTCCTCTGCCTTTCTCAAAATGATAAGATACGCTGAAGTGAAACCGGGCGGCCGGCAGCGCCGGCAAACAAAAAAAGCCTCCGCCCCGTAAAACGGGACGAAGGCGCGCTTCGCTGTACCACCCATTACGACATACCGACATATGCGTTCCCGATAACGGCGGAAAGCCGGCCCGGCTTAATAAAGCGGCGCGGCAAGCGCGGCGCCCGTTCAGCGGGCAACTTCAGAGGGATTTTCTGCTTTCACCGACTGGTACCGGGCTTACACCCTCCCCGGCTCGCTGCAACGTTTGATGAAAGCCTACTGTCTCTGTCAACGTTTTTCTTTTATTCTTCTTATGCAAACGGATTGCCGCCGGCGTGCTTTACCGGAACGTAAGCTCCAACGGCGGCAACGCTTTCTACAGTGCAGATTACCACGAAAACCAGCCTTTGTCAAGGCTTTTTCCGCTTATAGGCCGTGGGGCCTTCGCCGCCTATTCCTCCGCCTCGCTCCCGCTCCGGAGCAGCGCCTCCCTCTGGCGCAGCGCGTCCTCATACATCTCCGGGAAGCGGCGGGCAATTTCCGCCCGCATCAGGTCAACCAGCGCTTCATCCGGCGCTTCCCCGTTCCCGGCAATAGAAATGGTGAGGTCTCCGCTCGTAATGACCGAAGGGAACCGGAAGGTGCCGAACGCGGCGGGGGAGGTCACGTTGACCGCAATGGCCTTGGCCTTGCATTCGTCCGAGATGGCAATATTGACCGGGTCGCTGTTGGTTGCCGCAACGCATAAATAGCTGGAGGAGCAGTCCCCGCGGTAATAGCGACGGGGGATATATCGGATCTGCCCTTCCTTGTCCAGCCGGCGCAGATCCTCGCACAGGTCGGGGCTGACGACGGTCACTTTCGCCCCAAATGCAAGCAATATCATGACGCGGGAGGCCGCTGCGCGCCCTCCGCCAAAGACAGTGCAGTTGTTGCCTTTTAAATCAATATATAACGGGAAACCAGCGGCCATGGCGTCACCTCCTGAGGTGCTTTCATATAGGTTTTCAGCATGTTCATAATAAACGGCAGGGCGGCGGGACCCGCCCGATCCACATGCCTTGACGTTTGTGCAACTGCAGAAGAAGCCGGTGCAGCAGTCCTCTGGGGCAGCGTTGCTCCGGTCTTGGGGTTTTCCAGCCAAAGGGCCAAAGCCCACTTTACGATTTTCGCTCAAAACAAGCCGCATGACAGCGGCTCGGCAGGCGCCTATACCAGCTGTGCGCGACGGCGAAGCCAAAAACGCTTTGCCGTTCTCTCTGAGGGCATTATATCATGTGCGGCAGGCTTTGACAAGATATTTGCTTTACAAGGGGGAAATCTTGTCGAAACGCAGGGCTTCCGTATCTAAGCTAACCCGATAGCCGCCGCCGTTGACGGCCTGATAGTCGTACCGATCCACACCGCTTTCCGCCAAAGGATGGAGCTTAGCGATCATCGTCATGATACAGCCGCCGTGGGTGACGACCGCTGCGGAATGGAAGGCGCGCGCGCGGGCGTCACCGGCAATCTGGCGGACGGCGCCGAGCAGCCGCTGTGCAAATTCCTGCCCGCTTTCCCCTCCGGGAGGGGCGGTTTCGCCGGCGGTGTCGATCCATCGGCGATAGGCCGGGTCGTCTTTCAGCTGTTCATAGTTTTTTCCCTCAAAGCTGCCAAAGTCCATTTCCGCCAGAGAGGGGAGAAATGACGGCACCAGCATGGGGTATATCAGCCGGGCGGTTTCCACGCAGCGGGCGAGCGGGCTCGCATAAAGGGCATCAACCGAGGGATAAAGGCCCCGCGCCTTGCGTTCCAGCAGCTCCTTTACCCCCCGTTCGCTTAAAGGCTGGTTGCTCCTTTGCCCGATATATCGCCTCTCCGCGTTGCCAATGGTAGCGCCGTGCCGGATGAGGATGAGCTCAATTTTCATCGCGGATATCCCGCCTTTCCCGGCTCCGGGCCTCGTTTGAGGCTCAGGCCGTTTGTCGTGAAAAGCCGCCGCCCGGTCTATATCCGGCGGTGCTTTATTGCGGCTGCCGGCTTAACGCAGTACGGCGGAGGCAATTAGCCCGCCGAACGCCAGCAGCAGTAACAGCAGCAGCTGGGACAGCTCCACAAAATACCCCAGAAGGTCGCCGGTGACGCCGCCGAATTGCTTGTGAATCATCCGGCGGTACCAGAGGAACAGGAGCAGGGAGCCGGCGGCGGCAACCGCCGCGCAGAGCATCCCGGCAAGGCCGCCGCCCAGGAACCCGGCCCCCAGCAGGAGCAGCACGCTGCCCACAACTTCCGCTGCGCCCAGAGCCCGGACACCGGATGCGGCGCGGTCCGCAAAGAGGGCCCCCAGGGTGCTTGAGGGGGCATAGGCAAAGCGGCTGCCTGCTGCCACCGTCAGGCTGCGCGAAAGGATAAAGGCCGAGCAGGCCGCCGGGAGGAGGTGGGACAGGGCGTAAAGCTGGCACCACGCGCCGCCTTCAAGCAGCAGAAGCCCCGCGCAGCTGAGGACAGCAAAGGGGCCGCAGTGCGGGTCCTTCATGATCTGCAGCTTCTTTTCCCGGTCCCGCCTGGAAAAAATGGCGTCGGTGGCGTCCAGAAAGCCGTCCATATGCAGGCCGCCGGAAACCAGCAGCGGCAGGGCTACTGCAACCACGGCGAAGAAGAATGGGGAAGCATGAAGCCACAGCGCCAGCCGTGCCCAGCCGTACAGCAGGCCGCCGGCCAGCACCCCGACCACCGGCAGGCAGCCGAGCGACCAGCGCATATTGTCCTGCCGCCAGTCCACCCGCGGCATGGGAATAGCGGAATACATTGCCAAGGCGATAACCAGGGATTCCCCCCATTTTTTCATCAGCAAAATCTCCCTTCGCCGTCAAAGGTCCGCCAAAGCGGCGGTTTCGTAGTAGGCCGCCAGCGCGCTGTCGAGCAGGCCGGCGCCCAGCAGGCCGCCGGTCCCCTCGCCAAGGCAGAGCCCCGCCGTAATCAGCGGCCGCAGGCCCAAGGCGTCCAAAAGCCGCGGCCCCGCTTTTTCCGCCGTGCAGTGGGAGGCAAACAGGGCGGAGGCGCACAGGGGCGCCAGCCGGACCGCGCAGAGCGCCGCGGCGGAGGAGATCATCCCGTCTACCACCACCGCCACGCCGTAGGCCGCGCCGCCCAGGTACAGCCCGCACATGGCGGCAATATCCAGCCCGCCGACCTTGCTAAGGATGTCAATGGGATCGCCGGGATCGGGGCGGTTGACCTCAAGGGCGCGGCGCACGACAGCCGCCTTATGGCTTACCCCCCCGCTGCCGCCGGCCCCTCGGCCGGTCACCTCCTCCGCAGGGCGCCCGAGGAGGACCGCGCTCACCGCGCTGGCGGTGGTGGTGTTACCGATCCCCATTTCCCCGGCAATCGCCAGCTCGGTGCCGTTTTCCGCCAACTCCGCTGCGGTGAGGATGCCGGCTTCTATCCCGCGTAAGCATTCCTCCCGCGTCATGGCGGGCCCCCTGGCGATATTGCCGGTGCCGCGCCGGATGACTCTCTGCCGTATCCGCGGCTCGTCGTATTCGCAGGCGATTCCAACATCTACCACCCAGACATCGGCGCCTGCGCGGCGGGCAAAGGCGTTGACCACGCCGCCGCCCCGCGCAAAATTGACCGCCTGCGCCGCGGTGATCCGCTGGGCGGAGGGAGTCACCCCCTCTGCGACGACGCCGTTGTCCGCGCAGAAAACCACCGCGGTTTTCCGCCCGATAGAGGGGCAGTCGGTACGCTGAAACCCTGCCAGCCGGATGACCGCGTTTTCCAGTTCCCCCAGGCTTCCAGGCAGCTTGGCCAGGGAGTCCAGCCGCGCCTTGGCTTTTGCCATTGCCGCGTCGTCCGGAGGGGCGAGGCGGCGTAAAATTTCCTCCCACATGGTGGTGGCTCCTTTTGAGCGGTCCTGCACGTCGGCTGCGCGGGGCCGCTCCTCGTTTTTGTTACCGTCATTGTAGCACACCCCGCGCCGGGGGACAACCGCTGCGTGAAAAAGTTTGGATGCCCGCCTGCGCTGCCCTGTACGCCATGTGGAAACTCCTCGCGGTAACGCCATTCGCTTAGAGCCACGGCCTTCCCGTTAGCTTTATACGAGACAACCAAAACAGGGAAGACAGGATAGCCGTTGCAAAGCCCCTGAAAAAGATAGGTTGAGTTTTTATCCGCTTTATGCTATACTAAACACCAATTGCGAGAGGGAAGCGCATACAAGGTATCAGAGAGGATCAGCGAGAGGATTGAGCGATCGGAGGGATATCCATGGCGGAGGAAGGAAGCTTCCGGACCAGTTTCAGCGGGTTTCATAAGGCAGACGTGCTTTCGTATATTGATGCCATGAAATCCCGGCACGAGCAGGAGCTTGGCGAAAAGCAGCAGGAAATCAACCGTATGGGGCAAGCCCTGTCCGCACAGGAAAAGTATGTGGCGGAGCTGAAGCAGCAGCTCGAGCAGGCGACGCAGGAGATGGAAACGCTCCGCCGCCAGGACGAGGAACTCCGGCAGCAAAGCGAACGCACCCACCGGCAGGAGGAGGAATTCCGCCGCCTGTCGGACGAGGCGGAGATCCTGCGCATGGAGCGGGAGGCCCTGAACGCCCGTATCGCGGGGATGAAGCAGCGGGTGGAATCGGTGGCTTCCCTTGAGCAGGAGTTGTCGGGGCTCCGCCGGCAGGAGCAGGAATGGACCGACCGCTGTGAAAAGGAACGCGAACGCCGGGAGGCGGAGCTGCAGGAGCTGGCGGACCTGCGTGCGGAGCGGGACAGCTTAGCCCAGGCGCTCCAGGATGCCGCCGCGCGGGAAAAGGAACTGGAGCAGGAGCGGGATGCCCTGCAATGCAGCAACCGGCGCTATGAAGCCCTTTCCGGCGATGTGGGCGCTTTTGTGATGGAGCTGCACTCTATGGGGCAGCGCTTCCTTGAAATCGCCTATAAACGCAGCGACGCCTGCCTGAACGCGGTGGAGAGCGCCGTGGGCTCCCTGTCCTCTCAGCTGAGCGATGCGCGCGCCCAGACCGACCAGGCCCGGCAGGAGCTGCTTGATCAGGGCGCGACGGCCGGGATGCGGCTGGACGAATTGGTGCAGAAGCTGGAAGAATCCGCAATGCGGCCGGAAGAGCCGGGCCGGACGGCCGATGGGCCGGACGGAGACAGCGGGGAATAAGGGGCGATCATTACGGCAACGATAACGATGCATACGGATCAGATCAAGGCGCGGGCGGGCGAGCTCCATGCCGGCGACCGTGTGCTGCTTTCCGGTACGGTGTACACCTCCCGCGATGCGGCGCACAAGCGGATTTTTGAGCTTTTGGCGCAGGGCAAGCCGCTGCCCTACCCGCTGGAAAACGCGGTGATTTATTATTCCGGGTCCACTCCGGCGCCGGCAGGGCTGCCGATCGGCTCCTGCGGGCCGACGACTTCGGGGCGGATGGACGTCTATGCGCCGGAGCTGTACGACCGCGGCGTGGCGGCGACTATCGGCAAAGGGGGACGTTCCCCCGCCGTGCAGGAGGCGATCCGCCGCAACGGGGCGGTGTACCTCTGCGCCATCGGGGGAGCCGGGGCGTTGGCGGCGCAGAGCGTGGCCTCCTGCGAGGTCATCGCGTTTGAGGATTTGGGCTGCGAGGCTGTAAAGCGCCTTGAAATCCGCGATTTCCCTCTTATTGTAGCCATTGACTGCCATGGCGGCAGCTTATTTGCGCGCGGAGAAGGCGCGCGATAGAACCTCAATGGAAAAACAGCGATGGACGAGGCTTCCATTGATTTTGGAAAAGGAGTGTATCTTCATGGCGGAGCTGAAATACGAAATCGTCAAGAGCCTGGGCGTCTTATCCGAGTCGCCCTCCGGCTGGACCAAGGAATTGAATCTGGTGAGCTGGAACGGCCGCGACCCCAAATACGATATCCGCGAGTGGGCGCCCGAGCATACCAAAATGGGAAAAGGCGTCACCATGTCGGGGGATGAGGTTATCCTCCTGCGCGACCTGCTCAACGAGGTGGATCTGTAGCCGGCATCCCGCTTTCAAAAAGGGACGGACAGGAAAAAAGGCGTCCGGCAGGAACCACATTCCTGCCCCCGGCCTTCATATGGAAATCCAAAAAGAATCCCCGCCGAAACCAATCGGCGGGGATTCTTTTTGGATTTTTGGTTTATCCCTCTCAGGCTTCCCGGACGAGGTCGGCCATGCTGTACAGGCCAGGCTCCTTGCCAAGGAGGAACAGCCCGGCGTTGACGGCCCCTACCGCGAAGATCTCCTTGGACAGGGCGGTATGGGAGATCGATACCATCTCGTCCCGCCCGGCAAAGAGGATCTCGTGTTCGCCCACAATGGTGCCGCCCCGGATCGAGGAGATGCCGATTTCGGTTTTCTCCCGCTTTTTGCGCACCGAATGCCGCTCATAGACGTACTTCGGCTCGTAGGGCACCGCCTCGGAGATGGCGTCGGCCAGCATCAGTGCCGTGCCGGAAGGGGCGTCGATCTT
This sequence comes from Candidatus Avimonas faecium, assembly GCA_904419005.1. GTDB lineage: Bacteria > Bacillota > Clostridia > Oscillospirales > Acutalibacteraceae > Avimonas > Avimonas faecium. Next base: position 16,842 of record CAJFQI010000047.1, read on the forward strand.
TTGGTTGTGATGCTTTTCGATGATCTCGATGTCGAAGTTATCCCCCAAGACGGCGGCAGCCTTGCGAGCCAGCTCGGTGATCAGGCTGATGCCCAGCGACATATTGCCGCTGTAGAATACCGGAATCTGCCCGGCTGCCTTCTTGATTTCCTCCACCTGCTCTGGGGATAAGCCGGTGGTGGCGATGACCGCCGGGATACGGTGCTCCAGCGCGTAGCGCAGTACGCCGGCCAGGGCGCTGGGATGGGAGAAGTCAATCACCACATCCCCTTCCAGGCCGCAGTTGGCGGGGTTGGCAAACACGGGGAAGCCGGCATGGCTCTCGGTGTTGACATCAAACCCGGCGACAATTTTGCAGTCGCAGCGTTCCGCCACACAGGCGGTGATGACGCGGCCCATTTTCCCATTGCAGCCGCTGAGTAAAATCCTTGTCATATGGTTTTCCACATCCTTCTGCATTGACAGGCTACGCGATCAGCCCATGGCGGCGCAGTACGGCAGCCAGCGCGTCATGCCCCTGCTCACTCATGCGGCAGAGGGGGAGGCGGCAGTCGCCGACGCCCATGCCCATCAGGTTCATCGCTTCCTTGACCGGGATCGGGTTCACATCGCTGAACAGGGCGGACGCCAGGTCGAGGTATTCGAGCTGCAGCCGGCGGCTTTCCTCCGGCTCCCCGTTCAGCCAGCGGGCCACAATGTCGTGGGTCTGGCGCGGTAGGATGTTGGAAAGCACCGAAATCACCCCTTTGCCGCCCAGGGAAAGGATCGGCACGATCTGGTCGTCGTTGCCGGAATATAGGTCGATGTTGCCGTCGCACAGGGCCATGGTCTTGGCAACCGAAGAGATGTTCCCATTGGCCTCCTTGATGGCGACAATGTACGGGTTTTTGCTCAGCTCCGCATAGGTTTCCGGCTTGATATCCACCCCAGTGCGGGAGGGGACGTTGTACAGCAGGATGGGCATCCGCATTTCGTCCGCGATCATGGTGTAATGCGCCACCAGCCCCCGCTGGGAGGTCTTGTTGTAATACGGCGTCACCAGCAGCAGCGCGTCAGCCCCGAGGCTGCGCGCCTCCTTGGACAACTCAATGCAGTAACGGGTGTCGTTGGAGCCGGTGCCCGAGATAACCGGAACCCGCCCCTTCGCCTGCTCGACCGCTGCACGCATGACAGCGACATGCTCTTCATGGTCCAGGGTGGAGGATTCGCCGGTGGTGCCGCAGGTGATGATCGCGTCGGTGCCGTTTTCAATCTGCCACTCAATCAGCTCCCGGTATTTTTCCAGGTTGACGCTCCCGTCCGCCTTCATCGGGGTGACGATCGCCACGCCCGCGCCGGTGAAAATGGTATTCTTGCTCATCAATCGCTCATCCTTTCACAAAATGGGGACAGCCGGCGGCTTTACCGGTCCATATACCCTTCCGCGCACAGCAGCTCCGCCAGGAGGACGGCGCCGCCGGCCGCGCCGCGCAGCGTGTTGTGGGAAAGGCCGACAAACTTGTAGTCGTACTGGGTATCCTCCCGCAGGCGGCCCAGGGAGATCGCCATCCCGCCCTCAAGGCCGCGGCAGAGGGTGGTCTGGGGCATGTTGTCCTCTTCAAAGTAGTGCAGGAACTGCTTGGGGGCGCTGGGGAGCTCTAGCTCCTGCGGACGGCCGCGGAAGCTTTTCCACGTCTCCAGGATCTCGTCCTTGGAAGGCTTGTTGTCAAAGGAGCAGTAGACTGCGGCAAAATGGCCGTTGCTCACCGGCACCCGCAGGCATTGCGCCGTAAAGGCGGGGGAGGAGGCGGGGACGATCGTGCCGTTTTCCACCTTGCCCCAGATCTTGAGCGGCTCCTGCTCCGACTTCTCTTCTTCGCCGCCGATGTAGGGGATCACGTTGTCCACCATCTCCGGCCAGGTGGCAAAGGTCTTGCCGGCGCCCGAGATCGCCTGGTAGGTGCAGACCAGCGCCTTGCTGACCCCCCATTTGGACAAGGGGAAGAGGGCGGGCACATAGCTTTGCAGCGAGCAGTTGGACTTTACCGCAATAAAGCCGCGCTGGGTGCCCAGGCGGGCGCGCTGCGAGGGGATCACCTCAAGGTGCTCCGGGTTCAGCTCTGGGATGACCATCGGCACGTCCGGGGTGAAGCGGTGGGCGCTGTTGTTGGAGACGATCGGGCATTCCGCCTTGGCGTAGGCCTCCTCCAGCGCACGGATATCGGCTTTCGGCATATCAACCGCGCAGAAGGCGAAATCCACCTTTTCCGCGACGCCTTTCACATCCGACGCGTCCATGACGACTATGTCCTTCAGCGATTCCGGCAAGGGAGTCTCCATCACCCAGCGATTGCCTACGGCCTCGGCATAGGTCTTGCCGGCCGAACGGGGGCTGGCCGCCAGGGCCGTGACCGTGAACCAGGGATGGTTTTCCAGCAGCGCGGCGAAGCGCTGGCCCACCATGCCCGTGCAGCCGATGATGCCCACATGGAACTTCCTGTTCGGGGCATTGTTTCTATCCTGTCCCATCTGAATCAAATCCTTTCCAAAGGCAGGGGGTTCGGGCAGCAAAAAAGCCGGCATAGAAACCGGCTGCCATCGCGAGGCGGAGGTCGCTCCAACGGGAACGGGCGGCGGAAAGGCCGCACCCTTCGCGAGAATAGCGCTTCATCCGCTTTGTGATGACAGCCATACGGCTATTGACCGCATAGCCAGGAACGGCCTTCTCCGGGAATGCCGCCCTTCGGCGCTGACGCCTTCCGCTTGCGTTCGCAGACCCGGTGTCTCCCGCCGCTACTCATCGTTCAGCGCGCCTCTATTCCTTTACCCCAGTATATGCTATTGTTGTGGGTATTGTATCATTCCTTTTCCCACTTGTCAAATGTAGTTTTTTCGCCTTGAAAATTTGGGCAGGTTCTGCCTTTTCCGGGTGCCGTTCCGCCGCGCCCGGAGGGGCGATTGGCGGGCTGCCCGGGGGACGGTACCCTGCCGGCAGATAGAACCGCCCCGGCCGGGAAATCGGGCTTGCCATGCGGGGAAAACCCTGCTATGATAAAAAGAAGCGAAAACGGAGACGATGTCAAGAAGGAATGGAGAAGGAAGCGGGAGCCCATGCAAGAACAAGCCCATCCGATGAAAAAAAGCGATTTTTAAAGAAAAAATTG
>CAJFQI010000048.1 GCA_904419005.1 Candidatus Avimonas faecium
GTAAAATTCCTGCACCTTGCCCCGTCCCGCGGTCGGGAGCCCCACCACCGTGGTCTTGTTCATCTCCTGCAAAACGCCGGCGAACAGCTCCGCCTCCCCGGCCGTCCCCCCGTTGACCAGGGTGGCGGTCGGCTTATCCAGGTCGTAGGTCCCCTCCGACACCAGGTCGGTCCTGCCGCCGTCCGATTCAATCCGCTGGGCATAGGTGCCGCGCGGGAGCAGCATGGCGATCATATCTTCCGCCGCTTCCAGCACCCCGCCCTCGTTATACCGCAGGTCAAACACATAGGACTGCGCCCCGCTGTCCGACAGGCTGGCCATCGCCTCGCTGAACTGCTGGGGGGTATTGCTGTAAAATGCCAGAATCCGCACATACCCGGTCGTGCCGATCATCCGGCTTTCTACCGAGATGGAGGTGTAGGTGCTGGGGGACAGCTCAAACGCGATAGATTCCTCCCCCCGCTGGACGGTGATGACCGCCTTGCCGCCGGAGGCCAGCCGTTCGCTGACCGCCGCGTAATCCGTCGGCGCGCTATCCAGCGCCGTAATCACGTCGCCCTTCTGCACGCCGGCCTTGTCCGCGGCGGAGTCCTTGTGCACCGCCGTAATCACCACGCCGTCCGCCTGCTGCGCCACCTCAAGGCCAAGGCCGGTCTGGCTGCCGGCGAGCCTCGCCGTCTCCTTCTGGTATTCGTCCGAGGTGAGATATTCCGCATAAGGGTCGCCGATCCCGCCGAGATACGCCTTTGCCAAGGAGGTTTGCAGCTCCTCCTCGTCGATATCCCCCACATAATGCTGACGGATCACCTTATCCACTTCGGTGATATAATCAAACATTTCCTGGCGCTGATCCACATTGCTCAGCTTGGTGTTAAACTGGCGCATCGCCACCACCATGGTGACCGAAACCGTCAAGGCCATAAAGACAATAATCAGCGCGATCGCCGCGCCGACGGAAATCTTTTTATTCATGGATAAACCTCATTCCTCGGCCGCCCGCCTCCGGCCGCGTGATACCATCCCCCCAAAACAGCCTGTCCAGAGGATGGGATAATTATACCAAAGAAGGAAAGACACGGCAAGCCGCTCCCGCCGCATCTTCCCTTCTTTCCTTTTTCCCTCTTTTCCCTCCTCGCTGCCTTTTCCGCCCAAGACGCCCTTCCTCTCGGCGCGACAGCGTTTAGGGGGCGGCAAGATAACCGTTCTTTAGCGGGTCCACGGCACTGCCGTTCACCCGCACCTCAAAATGCAGGTGGGGGCCGGTTACATCCCCGGAGTTCCCGGCCCGGCCGATCAGCGTCTCCCCCCGTTTGACGGTCTGGCCAACCGAGACGGCCACATAAGAGCAATGGGCGTACAGGGTGGAGATGCGGTTGCCATTGGCATCCACACCGTGGTCCACGATCACATGGTAGCCATAGCCGCCGCCCCACCAGCTGGTGCTGTTGGCATAGATCACGACGCCGTCCTCCGCCGCGACGATGTCCTGCCCGTATATCGCAACCGCCCCGCCGGAAATATCCACCCCGCGGTGCATGGTGCCCCAGCGGGGGCCAAAGCCAGAGGAAATGTTGTGAACCGCCGGCACCGGCCACGCCATGGTGCCGCCTCCGTAGGAACCGGAGGATCCGGTCGAATTCTGCGCGCTCTCCTCAATGATTTTTTGGATCTGCGCCTCCAGCTGCGCCCGCTCGTCCGCCGCGGAAGCGATCTCGCTATCATACTCGTCAATCTGCCCCTCAAGCGTCGCCCTGGCCTTATTGGCCTTGCCGTACAGGACGTCCAGCTCCGCCTTCTGGCTGTCCGCCTGCGCCTTGAGCGCCTCGGCCTGCTCAAGCTGCTCGGAGACCTCCGCCTTGTCCTGGCTCAGCGCCTCCTGCTCTTTGTTGATCTGCTGGATGGCGGCCTCCATCTCGTCCATAAGCTCCTGGTCGTTTTCCGCCACCGTCTCCATCATCTTGGATTTAATCAGGTAATCGGTGTAGCTGGTGGTATCCATCAGCATCTGCAGGGCGGACATATTGCCGGTTTTAGAAATCGCCCGCAGCCGCTGCTGAAGCTCCTCATACCGGACGGCGATGGCCGCTTCCTGGTCCGCGATCTCCTGCTCCTTGTCCGCAATCGTCTGGTTCAGCTCCTCAATGCTGGCGTTGAGCTCCCGCACCTGGCTGTCATACAGCTCAATCATCTGGGTGGCGTTGCTGATCTGCTCATTGAGGTTGTCAATATACGCCTCCTGCGCCTCAAGGTCGTTTTCCGCCTCGGCTTTTTCCTGTTTCAGCTGCTCCTCCTGGGCCTTGAGTTCCTCCTGCTGGTCCCGCAGGCTGTCCACGTCCGCGGCGGAGGCCTGGATGCCGGGAAGCCCCGCCGGGGCGGCAAACAGCATCAGCGCGGCGGCTGCCGCCGCCAAAAGGCGCCGGCTGCGCCGGGCCCGGCGAGTCGGGCGAAAGTTTTTATAGCACACCGGCTGTTCCTCCTTCTTCCTTCAGGTATTTCCGCATAGAGATCGCGCTGCCAGTGACGCCGGTCAGGATGCCGATCGCCAGGAACCCGACCAATACAATCCACCAAACCTCCCCAAAATCCGCCAGGCCGCGGATCATGGCCCCGAAATGGAACATTTCGGAAAGCTTGGTATAGATAAAGTACAGGATGCCATACGCCACGCCGGCGGATACCAGGCCCAGCACCATGCCTTCAATGATGAAGGGGATGCGGACAAAGGCGTTGGTAGCGCCCACCGACTTCATAATCGAAATTTCCAGCCGCCGGTTGTATACCGTCAGCTTGATGGTATTGGCGATGATGAACAGGGAGACCAGCAGGAGCATCACGATGATCCAGCCGCCCACCACCAAGATAATGTGCCGGACGTTGGTCAGGGTGGAGGCGATGTCTGCGTTGTAGGAGACGTCCTCCACCTCCGGGATCTGCTGGATCTGCGCCACCGTATCGTCAAACTGGGTCAGGTCGTCAAAAGTCACCACAAAGGAATCTGGCATGGGGTTGTTTTCCCCCTGCATATCCTCATAGGTCGCCTCCGGGATCGAATCCTTGTACTTCTCCAGGGATTCTTCCTTAGAGATGAAATCGACGCTCTCCACGTTCGGCAGCGCTTCCAGCTTGGCAAACAGCGCCGTCGTCTGCTCCTCGGTGGCGTCCGGCTGGGCGAAAGCCACCACCACGTTCTGACCGTATACCCAATCAAACATGTGGTCAATATTCACAAACACCATATACGCGCCGCCGGTCAGCAGCAGGCAGGAAACCAGCACGCCGACCGAGGCGATCGCCATAAAGCGGTTCTGCCAGATGTTGCGGAACCCTTCCTTAATCAAATAGCGCAAACTGCCCAATCTCATAGCCGGCCTCCTTCCCGGCCGCTATGGGACATGCCGATGTCGCTCAGCACATCGTCAACCGTCAGCGAGGGAGCGGCCGATTCCTCCTCTTCGGGGGGGATCACGCCGGTATCTGACACCACGCAGCCGTCCGAAATTTCAATCACCCGCCGATGGAACATCCGCACCAGGTCATGCTCATGGGTGACCATGACCACCGTAGTGCCGCGGCGGTTGATTTCGGTCAGCAGCTCCACGATTTCATAGGAAAGCTCCGGGTCAATATTCCCGGTCGGCTCATCCGCGATAATCATTGATGGGTTATTCACCAGCGCCCTGGCCAGGCCGACGCGCTGCTGCTCGCCGCCGGACAGCTCTTTAGGATAGCTGCGCGCCTTGTTCTGCAGCCCCACCAGCCCCAGGATGTAAGGCACCCGCTTGCGGACGTCCCGGTTGGACGCCCCGGTAACGCGCATGGCAAACGCCACGTTGTCATACACCGTCATATGGTTGATCAGGCGGAAATCCTGGAATACGATCCCCATCGTCCGGCGGAGATAAGGGATTTGCCGCCGCTTAAGCTTGGAAAGTTTATAATCATTGATGATGACCTCGCCCGCGCTGGGCACCTCTTCCCGCATCATCAGCTTTAAAAATGTGCTTTTTCCCGCGCCGGACGCGCCGACGATAAAAACAAACTCCCCCTTGTCAATATGGATATTGACGTCTTTGAGCGCCTTAATCCCACTGTCATAGGTCTTATATACGCCTTTGAACTCAATCAAAGGACCACCCCCTGCGCATTATCATCCTTTGGCTACTGCTATCATACAATGAGCGCCCTGATAGGGCGCCTAACTTTTCCATTCAATCTTTCTGAACTTTTCGGGATGCGTCCCGCCGCATTCCCGCCCCGCAAACCGCCGGAGCCATAGCCGGCCGGGATAAAGCGGGATGGCACACAAGCCGGATCCTTTTCCATCGGTTATGCCTGCAACCTAGGCCAGAGCCGGTGCGGCTGCCTTCGCCGCCCATATCGGGCCGCTCCAGAAACCGGCCGCCCCCTCATTCTCCCCATGCTCTTAAGCGCCTTCTAACTTTTTGTCTCTCCTTGCTTCTCCTCCCTCCTATTCCTGCTCACCATACACCGTACACGCCCCGGGAGCCGCGCCGTTTTCGCATCCACCCCATCTGGGCGGGGGCATCCCGCGCGGCAAGGGCCGCTTCCTTTCCGGCCTTGCTGGCAGAAAGGACCGATGCATTTCTTTAATCCTACCATTCGGCAGCATTAAAATGCAAGCCCCAACCGTTACCATAGGGAAAAATTAAGAAATTCCAAAAAATTTCCTGATTTTATCAAAAATTTGTCGATTGCCGAGACGCGGGCTCCCCCGCATGGCAAAGCCCTATCGCAGTTCCTCTGGCAGCCCTACGAATTCTATGCTCCCCGCTCCCTTTCCTCCGCCCTCGCTTTCCTTTGCCAGGAGCAGAATCGAAGGATGATCGCATGTCGGCACGTAGAACACTGCCTCATCCTCCGACAACCGCAATCCCGTTGCCGTAACGTCTGGGCGTCGCCGGAGGTAAAAGCAAAACGGCCGGTCCCGGCCCATTGCTGCAAAGCGATCCATCGCGAAGCGGCAGAAATCCACCGCATTTTCGGCCCTATACAGGTATCCCGCCCATTCCGAGCGCACGAGATTCTGAAAATTTCCGCTTTCCGGGCTGAAAAATGACTGCGAATCCAAGCGGCACATCATCATGTCAATAAAATAATAGAAGCCTCCTGTTTGGATATATGTAGTAATATGGCCGTTCCCGTCCCGGTTGGCATAGCAAAAACTGCCCATTTCCGGGTACTTCCCCCGCAGATAGAAGGCCAGCCAGTTGGTATCGGTGGCACAGCACCCTTCGCTGCCCGCCGCCGCTTGTTCCGGGGATTTATGCTTTTGCCATAGGGTATCCCCGATAAAGACATCTTCATTATCAAACGCACCCCGGAACCCGGAAAGGATAAAAAGCTGAACGGCTTCATACAGGGTGGCGATGCGCGACTTTCGTTCCGACAGGGGGAGGACGGCTACCTCTTTCATCTGCGCGTTGGTGTACCGCGTTTTTCCAAGGGTATTCAACGGTACCCAATCCACTCCCTCAAAAACGGGAACGCAGAAATCAGCATCCTGGCGGTAATTGCCGATATTTGCGTATTTGTCCACATCCAGCCACTCCTTAAGAATCCATCTACCGGCGCCGGGCCGCCCTTGCAAAGGCAGGGCCCCTCACAAGGCGGCAGAGCCGTTTTCCCGAAGCGTCTGGCAAGGGGGGCGAAAAGCAACGGCGGAAAGCCTGGCAAAGAAATCTGCGCCGCCCAGGCTTTCCTGGACGACGCAGATAAATGATATCCGGTAAATGCGGGGATCCGCGCCGCCAATATGCCCTTCCTTACGGCAGCCGCAGCTTAATATTTCACAGGGTTGGCCATCAGGTACTTCTTGACCATCAGGGCCACTTTGAACACGATGGCGTCGTCGAACTCACGCAGGTCAAGCCCCGTCAGGCGCTTGATCTTTTCAAGGCGGTACACCAGCGTGTTCCGGTGTACAAACAGCTTGCGGGAGGTTTCGGACACGTTCAGGTTGTTTTCAAAGAAGCGCTGAATGGTAAACAACGTCTCCTGATCCAGCGAATCAATGGAGCCCTTCTTGAACACCTCGCGCAGGAACATCTCGCACAGGGTGGTCGGGAGCTGATAAATCAGGCGGGCAATGCCCAGGTTATCGTAGCTCACAATGGTCTTTTCGGTGTCGAACACCTTACCGACCTCAAGGGCCACCTGCGCCTCCTTGAAGGAGCGGGCCAGATCCTTGATACCTTCCACCACGGTGCCGATGCCGACCATCGCCTGGGTATAAAATTCGCCGCTGAGCGTATCCACAATCGAGCGCGCGAGCTTTTCCAGATCCTGCGAATCAATGCCCGCCCGGATCTCTTTCACCAGGGCGATATCGGTTTCGTTGATATTGATGACAAAATCCTTGTTTTTATCCGGGAACAGGTTCTGCACGATATCGTAAGCCGAAATATCGGTGCGCGCGGCGATCCGGATCAGCAGGACAACCCGGTTGACGTCGTTGTTAAAGCGCAGCTCCCGCGCCTTCAGGTAAATATCCCCCGGCAGGATATTGTCCAGGATAACATTCTTGACAAAGTTTCCGCGGTCGTATTTTTCATCATAATATTGCTTGATGCTGGCAAGGGATACGGCAAGCAGCGCGGCGAATTTCGCCGCCTGATCGTCTGTGCCTTCCACAAAGAGGATATATTCGCTGCGGGGGCGGGAGCCGAACGGCTTATAGGTATACCCGTCGCGTACAAAGGCTTCCGTCGCCATGAAGGAATCGCTGACGACCGCTTCACAGGGCTCGCCGATCCGGCCGAGGTCGCTGCACGCAATGACGGCAGAGGTTTCGTCAATGACACCAATCGTACGGTCAATCGCGTCTTTCATCTGGTGGACGACGCCCTGGAAAAGTCTGTTGGACATTTCGTATCCCCTCTTCTCTTTATTCTTTTCTGTTCTTTCCCTATCGTATCGGAACCAGAAGCCTGTCCCCTTTACGGCACCGCCGGAAAGGGCTGCCATATATAGTGCCAAATAATGGATCCGTATACAAGCGGTACGGCATGGAAAACAGGACCATAAGTACCGCTACATCATGCTAACGATCTTATTGTACACAATCGCGGCTTTTTTTGCAAGAACAAACCCAGGAAAAAGTACAAAAAGAAGAACTTTTTCCGCTGATTTTACAAATTAGACACAATGTGAGCATCAAACCGACAGAAAGGCCCTGCTGGAAAGAGGAATCTGCCAGGCATTTTCCTGCCGAACGTTCCCAAAGCGTCCCAAACAGGGCGCATTCAAAGCCGCCGGATGCAGGCTAAGGCCAGGCCAGGGGAAAGCCAAACCGGGACAGCTTTTGGAATTTCTCTCAACCGCCGGCAGGACACGGCCCCGCTGTTGAAAGGAAAAGGCCATGCCGGGCACTCACCCGGCATGGCCTTGAACCATGCTTTATCAGTTGCAGATCGTACGCTCGGTGTCCTTATCAAAGAGGTGGATCTTGTTGTTGTCAATGACAACATCGATCTTATCGCCCGGATGCGCGGTGGAGGTCGGCTCCACACGGGCGGTAAAGTTATAGCCCTCGGTGTTGAAGTACAGATAGGTCTCCGCGCCCATCAGCTCGGTCACTTCAATGTCCGCTTTGATCATGCAGTGGGTGTAGCTTTCCAGATACCGCGGCTCATCATGCACATCCTCGGGACGGATGCCCATAATGACTTCCTTGTCGACATACTCGTCCAGAGCGCCCTTGGCGTTCTTGGAAGCCGGCAGCGGGATCTGGTACTTCACGCCGCGGGAGGTCTTGGTATCCTCGGAGCCGAACTCCACGAAGAACTCGTCCCCCTTCTTGAGTAGCTTGGACTCGATGAAGTTCATCTGCGGGCTGCCAATGAAGCCGGCGACGAACATATTGCACGGGAAATCGTACAGATGCTGCGGGGTCTCCACCTGCTGGATCAGGCCGTCCTTCATAACCACGATGCGGTCGCCCATGGTCATAGCTTCGGTCTGGTCGTGGGTAACGTAAATGAAGGTGGTGCCCAGCTTCTTATGCAGCTTGGACAGCTCGGTTCTCATCTGAGCGCGCAGCTTCGCATCCAGGTTGGACAGCGGCTCGTCAAGCAGGAAGACCTTCGGCTCACGCACGATAGCACGGCCCAGGGCAACACGCTGACGCTGACCGCCGGACAAAGCCTTCGGCTTACGGTCAAGCAGATGGGCGATGTCCAGGATGCGGGCCGCTTCTTCCACGCGGCGCTTGATCTGATCCTTCGGGGTCTTGCGCAGCTTCAGACCGAAGGCCATGTTTTCAAACACCGTCATGTGCGGATACAGAGCGTAGTTCTGGAACACCATCGCGATATCGCGGTCCTTCGGCGCCACATCGTTGACCAGCTTATCGCCGATATACAGCTCGCCTTCGGAGATCTCTTCAAGACCGGCGATCATACGCAGGGTGGTGGACTTACCGCAGCCGGAAGGGCCGACCAGGATAATGAATTCCTTATCCTTGATCTCAAGGTTGAAGTCGGATACCGCGGTCACACCGCCGGGATATTTTTTGTAAATGCCTTTGAGTGATAAACTAGCCATAAAGAAACCTCCCAAAATTTGCACATGAATTCCTGCAGGGCAAATGCTTAGCCTTTTGCTTATCTAATAATATAGCAGATTCCAAGCGGTATAACCATCCTTTTAATCAACAAAGATTCAAAACTCGTTTTATCCAAGTTACCCAATGTCAATTTTCACAAAAAGCCATATGCAAAGGCAGGCAGCCTCCTGCTTGCTCAGGCCTTTTCTAAAACCGCTTCGCACTCTCCAGGCCCCATTTCCCGGCATTCTCCCTCCTTCAGACGGGGATCCAAAACGAGTCCGCCGATGGAAATCCGCTTTAGCCACAGCACCCTGCGGCCAACCGACAAAAACATCCGCTTAACCTGGTGATACCGCCCTTCCGTAATCGCGATTTCTACCAGCGGCCGCTCCCCTTCCTTGAGCACCCGCAGGGCCGCCGGACGGCAGCGGGTCCCGTCCTCAAGGCTTGTCCCGGCGGCAAATATCCCGATTTCCTCCGGGCCTACCGGGCCGCTGATAACCGCCTGATACCGCTTGACGATCTCCTTGCGGGGCGACAGCATCCGGTGGGCGAAGTCGCCGTCGTCGGTAATGACCACCAGCCCCACCGTGTCCTTATCCAGCCGGCCGGCGGGGAAAAGCCCCTGCCGCCGAAGCTCCGGCGGCAGGAGGTCAAGGACCGTCGCGGCGCGGGGATCGCGGGAGACGCAGAGAAGGCCGGCCGGCTTATTCAGCATCACATACAGATGCCGGCGGTAGCGCAGCGGCTGGCCGGACAGGGCGATGGCGCACCCCTCCGGCTCCAGCTTGCGGGCAGGGTCGCGGCAGGCCTCGCCGTCCACCGTCACCTTGCCTGCACGGATAAGGCGCTGCGCTTCCCGGCGGGTCGCCGCCCCTTGGGAAACCAGGATTTTGTCCAGACGTTCCGCCATAGCTTCTGCCATCCCTTTCCGATTCCCGGCGGCGGGCCGCTTGCCGGCCCCCTGTCCCGCTGTCCGCCTCAGGCGGCGCTCTGCTCCGGCGTATATTTGGTCAGCCCGTGCATAAAGCCGTCCAGCGCGGTTGACGAGATATCCCCGCCGATTATTTTATCCTTATATACATATATATTTGCGCGGACCTCCCCTTCGTCGGGGATGTTGAGGATTTTGTACGTCCAGCATTTGACCCGCTTGCCGTGATAGGGCTCCAGATCCATCCCGGCCTGCTTCTGCAGCTCGTTGTACTGCTGGAATACGTCGTCGAATTCGTCGGGGATCAGCACCTCCCGCACGCTCGGCGTCCCGGGATCCACCGTATACCCCAGCTCCGTCAGGAATGCGATCCTCTGCTGGTCGTCCTGTCCGCCTAGGGTGGACAGCGTTTCCGCCGCCCCTCCCGAGGGCCAGACAACGGCGATCACCAGCACCGCAATCAGAACCAGGACGCAGATCAGCATGGACAGGATCTGTTTTTTCGACGTCTTGAAAGAAAAGACAAACACTCGCTCACTCCCCCGCACTTTTGGAAGCGCCGGCATACAGAGCCGGAAGCTCCCTTTGGCACCTTCGCCGTTACTTCACTATATGAGCGAGGGGAGGCAGATATGTAAAAGAAACCGGGGAAACACCGCCAAAAGTATCAAGCAAAGGCGGCCTTTTCGCCGGCCGGTCCCGGAAGGCCGCCGTCCCGCTTGGCGCAAACCACCGTGATCTCCGAACGGTTGTGGAAAAGCTGCCTGGCGTACCGGATCCGGTACCGCTTTTCAAGCGCGGAGAAGCCCCGCCGGATCTGCTCGGTCCGTTTCTTGGACGGCAGCTTAAAGGTCATGACGGCCAGGGCGCCCGGGGCCAGGCAGTCTGCCAGGTCGCAGACAATCCCCGCGGACTCCGCCGGGTCCATGCGCATATCGTTGACCAACAGGTCAAAGGCGCGGCGGTTTTCCCGCGCGAAATCCTGCGCCAGCCCCCGGTAATGCTCGACCCGCGGATCCTGCTCCAGGCAGGGCGCGAGGGCGGCGGGATCCACCGCCGTCACCCGGAGCCCCGCCTCCAGCAGCACCTTGGTCCAGCCTCCCGGCGCGGCACCGAGGTCCAGGGCCCAGCCCCCCGGCGGCAGAGGGAGGGAAAAGGCTTCTATCGCCTCAAGCAGCTTGAACTCCGCCCGGCTGATCTGGTCCTCCCGGCGGGCAAAGCGGCGCATCCCACCCGGCCAGGCGCTCAGGTTCTCCTGCGCCGAGGAAAGGCCGAGGTACACAGCCCCCTGCGCGATCACAATCGAGAGCACCGTCTCCGGCCGGGCGCCGTCGCAGCGGAACCCCTTGCCCAGCAGCCCGTCCACGAAAAAATACTGCACCGCATGGAGGGCATCGCCCTCCGGCTTTGGGTCAAGGCAGCGGGCCTGGACCGAAAAGGGCCGCTCCCGGTCCATTCGGCGGGCGCAGTCCGCCAGGAAGCCGTATGCCTCCCGGCAGCCCTCAATCCCGCCGCCGGGCAGGACGAAGCAGCCGTCAACCGGGAAGATATGGCGCAGGAACAGCAGCCGCTTTCCCTCCAGCCCATCCTCTCCCCGCGCCGCCTGGAACCGCCGGGACAGCGACGGGAAATCGCCCGGGGCCGTCAGGATCCCCACGCCGGGCGCCAGCCAGCGCTCCAGCCTCGCCCCGGGCTCCGCCTCCCGCAGCTCGTTGAGGCAAAGGTCCGCAAAATCCGCCTGGCAGGTAAAAACCACCCGCACTTCTTTCACGCCGTTCTCCTCCTTCCGCTTTCGTCGGCCCGCACAGCCGCACGGGGCCCGCCTGCGCATGAAAATGCGGGCCACCTTAAATGGCCCGCTGCATTGCCCCGCCGCTTTCCGCGTTGGGAATTATCGGTCCTCAAGCGCGCGCTCCAGCCAGATCGTGCCGATATCCATCGCGTTATACAGGCCGGTCTTCTCGCTTTTTTTCAGGATGCGCTCCTTCATGCGCAGCTCCGGGTCGGTGGACATCAGCTGCACCTGCACCTTATCCGCCACCGTCATATTCCCCACCGTTTTGGTTGATAGGATCTGCAGCATCACTACGCATTTGTCGGTCATATTCCCGTAATACAGCACGTTCCCCGACCGCACGAGCGGGCGGCCCTTATACGTTAGGAAGCCGCCGTTTTTCCCATTCTGTTTTTTCTCGGCTTTCTTCTCCGGCTTTTTTTCCGCCGCGGCCTCTGTCTTTTCCATTTTTGCAGACTTTTCCGCCATTCCTGCATCCTCCCTTTATCGCTTCCTCTGCCGCTGCGTCCCCCGGAAGCATCCCGGGCGCGGCAGCGAGCGTCTTGTATTCCAATCGCACAGATACGGTTTATTTTAGCACAAAACCGGCGGGCTGTAAAGCCTTGCCGGGATACCGCCGGCCGCCGGCGGCTTACGCAGCATTACGAAAGGGGAAAAAGCCCCCGCGGGAAAAGGATTCCCGCGGGGGCGTCTTTGATTAGCTGTTAAGGTAGGACTGCACCAAAGCGCGCAGCAGCTCGTCGCGGTCCAGGCGGCGGATCAGGCTGCGGGCGTTGTTGTGCGTGGTGATGTACGTCGGATCCTCCGACAGCAGATAGCCGACAATCTGGTTGATCGGGTTGTATCCCTTCTCCCGCAGGGCGTCGTACACCGTGGTAAGCACCTGCTTCATTTCCTGTTCCTTATCGTCGCCGATAGAAAAAGTCATCGTCCTGTCCAGCATAAAGCCGCCTCCGTTCCGTGAAGTTTTCGTCGGGTGACCTTATGTTCCTTATTATACCGCAACAGCGTTTGGTTTTCAAGAGGCTTAGGCCCGCAGGATACAGCCTTTTTCGCCCAAATTCTTGAAGATTTTTTGAAGGGCGGCGTCGATTTCCTGATCGGTCAGGGTCCCCTGCGGCGAACGGAAGGTCAGGGCATACGCCACGCTCTTCTTGCCGGCCTCAATCTGCGCCCCCTGATATACGTCAAAGAGGGACACGCTTTCCAGATACCGCCCGGCATGGTCACGGATGGTTTTCTCAATCTCCGCCACCGGCATCTCCTCGTCGCACAGCAGGGCGAGGTCCCGCTCCACCGCCGGGAAGCGGGGCAGGGGCTGGTAATAGGTGATCGGCTGCTTGGCCGCGTACAGCGCCTCTAGCCGCACCTCCGCCACATAGGCGCGGGCGCCGATGCCGTACCGCTCCGCCGTATCCGGATGGAGCTCCCCGAACACGGCCAGCGCCTGCCCGTTTACCTTGGCGGCGGCCTGCCGGCCGGGGTGGAGATATGGCTCCGCGGCCCGCTCATACTCCGGCGTCACGCCGAAGGCGGCGAAGGCTTCCTCCACCAGCCCCTTGAGGGTGAAGAAATCCTCCCCTTCCCCGTACAGACCGATGCAAAGCGCCGGCAGCTCGGCCGGCTGCTTATCAAGCGGCAGGGAATCGGCGATGAACCGCTTGCCCAGCTCAAAGAAGCGGACGGCGGGAATCTTGCGGGAGTAGTTGGTGGCCAGCACGGTGAGCATGCTGCTGGTCAGCTGGGTGCGCATGACTGAATATTCCTCGCCCAGCGGGTTGAGCAGGGCGATCTGCCGGCGGCGCTCATCGTCGGCTGCCAGGCCGAGCAGGTCCGCCGCCTTGGGGCTGATGAAGGAGTAGGTCGTGATCTCATACAGCCCCTGCGCGGTCAGCCGCTTCTTCAGCCGGTCGCCTGCCAGGCGGTCGGGCAGCTTCCTGCCGCGGACGATTTCGCCCCGCATCGGGGTGCCGACGATATGGTTATAGCCGTATACCCGCATGACCTCTTCGGCCAGGTCGGCCCGGCCCTCGATGTCGTCCCGGAAGGAGGGGACCGCGCAGGTAAGCGTCCCGCCCTCCAGGGTGGTGCGGATCTGCAGGCGGTTCAAAATCTCCGCCATGGTTTCGGCGGGGATCTGCAGGCCGAGCAGCGCGTTGATGCTCTCAGCGGTCACGGTGAGCACCCGCTCCTGCGGCAGGCCGTCGTTGACGTCAATCGCGCCGTCCACGATATCCCCGGCGTCGAGCTCCTCAATCAGCTGCAGGGCGCGGTCCATCGCGTATTCCGTATTCATAATGTCCACGCCCTTTTCAAACCGGGCGCTGGATTCGGTGCGCATCCCCAGGGCACGGGCGGTCTTGCGCACGCTGTCCCGGCGGAATTTGGCCGATTCAAAGAAGATGGCGGTGGTGTCGTCCTTGATCTCGCTGTCCAGGCCGCCCATCACGCCGGCGATGCAGGAGGGCTCCTCGGCGTCGGCAATGACCAGCATCTCCCCGGTCAGGGTGTGGGGCTTGCCGTCCAGGGTGGTCATCTGCTCCCCCTCTTTCGCGCGGCGGACGATGATCTGCGCCCCCCGCACGTCCCGCAGGTCGAACGCGTGCATGGGCTGGCCGGTTTCAAGCATGACGAAATTGGTGATGTCGACGATATTGCTGATCGGGCGCATCCCGGCGGATTTCAAGCACTGCTGCATCCATTTGGGCGAGGGACCCATCCGCACGTTGGTGACTACCCGGCCGTAATATCGGGGGCAGAGGTCGAAATCCTCCACCCGCACGGCGATATGGTCGCGGATATCCCCGCCCTTCGGAGTATAGGACGGCTCCGGCGCCCGGAGCGGCTCCTTCAGGGCGACCGCCACCTCCCGCGCGATGCCGAGCACGCTCTGGCAGTCGGGGCGGTTGGCCGTGACCGAAAAGTCGATGATCACGTCGTTTAAGCCCAGCACCTCCCGCATATCGGTGCCGACCGGCGCCTCGTCCCGCAGGATGAGGATGCCGTGGACCTCCGCGCCGGGATAGTCCGCCTCCTTGAGGCAGAGCTCCTCTCCGGAGCAGAGCATCCCGTTGGAGGCCACGCCCCGCAGCTTGCCCTTTTTGATGTGCGCGCCGTTAGGCAGATGGGAATCGTGCAGGGCGACCGGGACCAGCGCCCCCTCAAAAACATTGTCCGCGCCGGTGACGATCTGCACCGGCTCCGCCCCGCCCACGTCGAGCTGGCATATCTGCAGGCGGTCGGCGTCGGGGTGCTTTTCCAGCTTGACAATCCGGCCGGCCACCACGTTGTCCATGGTCTGGGACAGGTCCTCAATCCCGTCCACCTCAAAGCCGCTCATCACCATTTTATCGCAAAGCTCCTGCAGCGGGACGCGGATGTCCACATACCGCTTGAGCCAATTCAAAGACACTTTCATTTTTCTCTCGTCCTTTCTCCGGTCCCGGCGTCAGCGGGCAAACTGTTCCAAAAAACGGCGGTCGTTTTCAAACAGCAGGCGGATATCGCTGATCCGGTGCCGGGTGGTGGTCAGGCGGTCCAGCCCGATGCCGAAAGCAAAGCCGGAATACACCTCCGGGTCAATGCCGCAGCCGGAAAGCACGTTGGGATGGACCATCCCCGCGCCCAGGATCTCAATCCAGCCGGTGCCCTTGCAGATCCGGCAGCCCTTGCCGCCGCATTCGGAGCAGCTCACGTCCACCTCAACGCTCGGCTCGGTGAACGGGAAGAAGGAGGGGCGGAAGCGCACCTTTGTTTCGGGGCCGTAGATCTCGTGGGCAAACTGCTCGAGCACCCCCTTGAGGTCGCACATCGTGATCCCCTTATCCACCACCAGGCCCTCCACCTGATGGAACACCGGGGAATGGGTGGCGTCCACCTCGTCGGCGCGGTACACCCGGCCGGGGCAGATCATCCGGATGGGCGGGGTGCGCCCCTCCATGGTGCGGATCTGGGCCGCGGAGGTCTGGGTGCGCAGCAGCAGGTCGGGCCCCAGGTAGAAGGTGTCCTGCATATCCCGGGCGGGGTGGTCCTTCGGGACGTTGAGCGCCTCAAAGCAGTAGTGCTCGGTCTCGACCTCCGGGCCGTCCACCACGTCAAAGCCCATCGACTGGAAGATGTCGATCAGCTCGTCCAGCACGCGGTTGAGCGGGTGCAGGCCGCCCGCCGGCCGGCGCTTGCCCGGCATGGTCACGTCCAACCGCTCGGCGGCGAGGCGCTCCGCCTTGGCAGCGGCCTCCATCGCCGCTTCCCGCGCGTCAAACCGCTCCGTCAGCTCCTGCCGGAGCTGGTTGACCATCTGCCCCGCCTTCGGCCTCTCCTCCGGCGGCAGGGAACCCATGCCCCGCAGCAGCTCGGTCAGGGACCCCTTTTTCCCCATCACCTTGACACGCAGCTCCTCAAGCGCCTTCTTATCCGGCGCCGCTTCCAGCGCCTGCATGGCCTGCTGGCGCAGCTGCTCCAACTTCTCCTTCATGCCGTCCATCCTTTCCATGGTTTCTATCGTTTCTCCTGCGGCCGGAGTTTGCCCGGCGGCGGCCGACGCTCCGTGCTCCCATGACAGCGGCGGAGGGCAAAACAAAACGCCCCCGCCCCTGTCAAAAGGGACGAAGACGCAGCTCTCCGCGGTACCACCCTATTTTTTGCCTGAAGCAAACACTCCATTGACCGGTAACGGTGTCCGCCGTCGGAGCCTACCGCCGCGCGTCCTTCCGCGCGCTTTCCGCCCCGCCGCTCCGGAGTGAACTTCCCCTGCCGTTTCCCCCAGACCGCTTTCAGCCGGCGGCGGCCCTCTCTTTGGAGGTATGTCTGGCAGCGTACTCTCTCCATCCCTGCGTTTCGTTTACCATACCACATTTTCCCGCAAATTGCAAGCCCCAAAAGCGCCGCCGCCCGCCTTTGCCGCGGGAACGGGCGGGAGGCGTGCCCTTTGCTTGACCGGCCGCGCAGGAAGTGGTATACTTGCCTCGTCCCCACGGCCGCCGCCTGCTGTGCAAAGGTGCAGAGCGGGCGCCGGCATTGCTTTCGAATCGGGCGAAAACCAGCTTTGGTAATCCCCCGCAGCGGCAGGACTATGCAATGTGCGAAATAGGAAGGAGCATCTCGCTTTGTTGATTTGCGTTATTCGGATCCGTTAAGCCGGCGCAGCGTACCGCCTCGCCTAGGAGGGCCCTTTTGCGGGCGGATTTCCTGGGTAGGGATGGCATGCCTGCGCCTAGCCACGGTTTTTGAAATAACGCAAAGGCGAGGTGTCTTTTTATGCCCAAAAATCATCGCCAGGGGCCGGAGCGGCCCGGATCTGCCCCGGCTTATTCCGTTTCCCAGAACTTCCTGACCTCCCGCCGCCTGATTGAGCGGCTGATCCGCCTGGCCGGGCTAAAAGAGGGAGACCCGGTGCTGGAAATCGGCGCCGGGAAAGGCCATATCACCCGCGCGCTGGCAGACGCGGGCTGCCATGTTACCGCTGTGGAAATCGACCCGCGTCTGTGCGCGTCCCTGCGGGAAACCCTGCGCCCCTATCCGGGCGCCGTGCTCAAGCAGGGGGATTTCCTGCAAATGCCCTTGCCGCGGGGCGGCTATACCGTATTCGCCAACCTGCCCTTCAATCATACCTCCGCGGTCCTGCGCCGGCTCACCGCGAGCCGGACGCCGCCGAAGGACGCTTGGCTGGTGATCGAAAAAGGGGCCGCCCTTCGTTTCTGCGGAATCCCCTATGAAAGCAAGAACTCCCTGCTGCTCAAGCCGTACTTTCAAACAGAAATCGTTTATTTTTTCCGGCGCGAAGATTTCCACCCTTCCCCTTCTGTTGATGCGGTGATGCTGCATCTCTCCCGGCGGGACAATCCCGATCTCACCCCTGGGGAACGGCGGGCGTTTTCCGATTTTATCGACCACGTCCAGCGGTACGGGCTGACCGGTGCGCGCGGGCTGCTGACCAAAAAGCAGGCGGCGACCGCCTTGCGCCTGGCGGGCCTCCCGCCGCTCAAGCCGTCTGGTACGATGCAGTATGTGCAATGGCTCTGCCTTTTCCGATGCTGCCGGCGGTTTGGAGCCCGCATCCCCTCCGCCGGGACAGGGCGCCGGCCCTAGAGCCGGGCCGCCAAACAGCCGCTGCGGAGCGACGAGCGAAAGCATCGCGGGGAAAATGCGGGAAAGCGCCGCTTCATCCATTTCCCGACGGAAAACGGGAGCGCTGCCAAGCCTTTGGCAGCGCTCCCGTTCCTGTTTTTCCTGGGCCCGGCTTGCAAGCCGCCCGCTCAGCCTCCGCCGAAGATCCCTCCCAGGATGCTCCGCCCCCGGCGGGGAGGCGGCCCCGGCTTGCAGGGGCATTCAAAATGAACCAGGATGGTATCCTCTCCGATAACGTCAATGCTGCGCCAGCCGATGACGATATCCTCCTCCCTGCCCATCAGCCCCAGGCACTTGGGGCGACCGAAAATTACGATAGCCAGGAGCTGCGCCGTGCAGGTGTCGATTTCCACGTCGTCCACACAGCCGAGCCGGCTTCCGTCGCAGACGTTGATGACTTCCTTATTGTGCATATCGGTTACCCGGCAGGTCATGCCGCACTCCCCCATTCTTCCGCCCTCAAAGCGCCGGCGCAGCGCCCGGGGCCTTCCTACTATCCTCTATGCGGAGAAGCGGGGATTTATGCCCGGCGGAAATCGCGGCGGCTTACGGCTGCCCGTCCGTTTCATCCCCCCACCACATGCAGCGGGAGAGGTCCACCCGCCCGTCGTCCAAAAAGGGGATGCCGTCCTCTTCCAGCAGCTCCCGCTGGCGGTTGCCGCCCCCAAAGGCAAAGGCGGAGGAAACCTCCCCCAGCCGGTTGACCACGCGGTAGCAGGGAATCCGCTCCGGGTCGGGGTTGACATGCAGGGCATACCCCACTACCCGCGACCAGCGGGGATTCCCCGCCAGGCAGGCCACATGGCCGTAGGTGCAGACCTTTCCCCGCGGGATGCGGGAAACGACGGCGTAAATTTTATCAAAGGAATTTTCCGTAGGCGGCATACCGCTGGCTCCTATCAAGGCTGGACACCTCTGCCCATTCCTATCTATTTCTCCCGTTACAGCAGCGACGCCGCCGCTTCGTCTAAAAGGATGGTGGCCCGGGGATGGAATTGCAGGATTGACGCCGGGCAGCGGGGCGTAACCGGCCCCTTTGCCATCGCGCGCACCGCCTCCGCCTTATCCGCGCCGGTGGCTACCAGGACAATGGCCCGCGCCTTCATGATCGTGCCAATCCCGGTGGTCACCGCCCGGCGGGGCACATCGTCCGCGCTGGCGAAAAAGCGCTTATTGGCATTGATGGTGCTTTCGGTCAGCTCCACGGTATGGGTCGCCGGGGGGAAGGAATCCGACGGCTCGTTAAACGCGATGTGCCCGTTGCGGCCGATGCCGAGGATCTGTAAATCAATCCCGCCGGCGGCCTCAATCGCCGCCTCGTAATCCGCGCACTCCTTCTCCAAATCCGGGGCGACGCCGGAGGGAACATGGATATTTTCCTGCTTGACGTTGATGTGGCGGAAAAGATTTTCCATCATAAAGCAATAATAGCTTTGCGCATGCGTATGGTCAATCCCCACATACTCATCCAGGTTATAGGTGGTCACGCCGGAGAAATCCACCGCGCCGGCACGGTACATCTCCGCCATTTTTTGGTAGGTAGGCAGCGGGGAAGATCCGGTTGCCAGGCCCAGCACACAGCGGGGATTTTGGGTCACGCACGCCGCAAAAAGCGCAGCCGCTGCCGTACCGATCGCTTCAGCATCCTTATAAACGCAGATATTCATGATCTTCCTATCCTTTCTTGACTGGTTTCCCTGACTTTTCCTTCTCTTGCCCTGTATCCGGAGCCCGGAGAACCCGCCTCCATTATCCCGCTTTCCCATCCAAAACCCTTTAGCCATTCCGCCGATTTATTTGCACTTTCCGCGGGCAGCGGGGCCGGCGGAACAGCAAAAGGCGGAACCCGGCCGAGCTGTCCCTCATAGGAT
>CAJFQI010000049.1 GCA_904419005.1 Candidatus Avimonas faecium
GGAGCACGTTGCTCTTCCCCAGCTCCACGTCAAAGGTATAGCCGAAATAAATGCGCTTATAATGGTTATAGACCGCCACCGCGAGCGCGACCTTTGCCTCGTCCTGGCCGATGACATATTCGTCAAGCCCGGCTTTAATCTCCTTCGGGGTGGGCAGCACCGGCGGAACGCCGGCCGGCGCGGAACGCCGGCGGGCAACGGCGCCGCCCTCCTCCAGAATGGATTCGCAAAGCTCCACGCACTCGTTGCAGATATAGACGCCCTGCCCGGCGATCAGGCGCTGCACCTCGTCCTGCGTTTTTCCGCAGAAAGAACAGCTGACCGTGCGGTTGTCCTCGTTTTTTGGCATTGTCTACGCTCCTTGTATCGTCGATGTTGTACGGCAGGCGGCATCGGGATTGCCGGTGCCTGCCCCACCCGCTGCGTTAGGCTCAGCCTTCCCGTTTTGCAATCACCTGGTCAATCAAACCGTACTCCTTAGCGGCTTCTGCCGTCATGAAATTGTCGCGATCGGTGTCGCGTTCAATCCGCTCCAAAGGCTGGCCGGTCATCTCCGCCAGCATCTGGTTCATCCGGCCGCGGATGTACAGGATATGATCGGCATGGATTTTGATATCGCTCGCCTGGCCCTGCGCGCCGCCGAGAGGCTGATGGATCATTACCTCGCTGTTGGGCAGCGCCTTGCGCTTGCCCTTGGCGCCCGCCGCAAGCAGGAACGACGCCATACTGGCCGCCATGCCAATACAGATAGTGGACACGTCACAGCGGATAAACTGCATGGTATCATAAATCGCCATGCCGGAAGTAATCGACCCGCCGGGGCTGTTAATATACAGATCAATATCCTTATCCGGATCCTGGCCTTCCAAATAGATCAACTGCGCTACCACCAAGGAGGCAGTCGTATCGTTGATTTCGTCGGTCAGCATAATGATCCGATCGTTGAGCAGACGGGAAAAAATATCGTAGCTGCGTTCCCCGCGGCTGGTCTGTTCGACTACATAAGGGACCAAATTGCTCATAGCACTCAACCTTTCTAAAAGAATCTCTCTGTAAAAGAAAGACACTGTAGTATTGCCGCAAAATACCCGTTTAACGGAATCCTCCGAAAATTTCCCCTGCATCACGCCACGCTGGGCCGCCTACCCAGTCCCGGCTACCGAGGACGATCAGGCGTTCACCGCCGCGGCTTCCTTGACAAGGTCCATCGCCTTGCCGACAGCGAGATCCTTCGACAGATCCTTCGCCGGGATAAAGGCCTTAACCTTTTCAACATCCATCTTGTACTGCTCCGCCATCTTGGCATATTCCGCATCAAGCTCCTCTTCCGTGGGAGCGATTTCTTCCAGCGAAGCGATTTTTTCCAGCGCCAGGCGGAGCTTGACCTGCTTCTCCGCCTGCTCACGGAAGCCTTTGCGGAAGGCGTCCATATCCATGCCGGTATACTGGAGATAAGTATCCAGGCTCAGCCCCTGCGCCTGCAGGCGGTATTCAAACTCCCGCACGCTCTCGTCCACCCGGCGTTCAAACATCGCCTCGGGGATTTCTGCCTTCAGGCCGCTGATCAGCTGTTCAATCAGCTGGGATTCAAACGCGTCCTCTGCCTCATGCTCGCGGCGGTGCTCCAGCTTCGCCTTCAGATCGGCCTTCAGCTCGTCCAGCGTATCAAATTCGCTGACATCCTTCGCGAAATCGTCATTGAGTTCCGGCAGCTCCCGGGCCTTAATCTCGTGCAGCTTGCACTTGAAAACCGCGGGCTTGCCCTTAAGCTCTTCCGCGTGGTAATCCTCGGGGAAGGTGACGTTCACATCAAATTCGTCGTCGGTGTTCTTCCCGACGATCTGCTCCTCAAACCCGGGAATGAACTGGCCGGAGCCCAAGGTCAGCGTATAATTCTCCGCTTTGCCTCCCTCAAACGGCTGGTCGTCCACAAAGCCTTCAAAGTCAAAGGTCACAGTATCGCCATTCTGCGCCGCGCGCCCCTCCACAGGCACCAGACGGGAATTGCGGTCCTGCAGCTTCTCCAGTTCCTTGGCGACATCCGCCTCGGTAACTTCCTCCACTTTTTTATCGGCCTTCAGGCCCTTGTATTCGCCCACCTCTACTTCCGGCTTGACGGTGATAGCCGCCTTGAAGACCAAGCCCTCGTCCTTGCCGACCGTCACGACGTCCAGGTCGATTTTGTCCTCGACATACTCATAGCCCGATTCGCTGATCGCTTCGTCCAGCGCCTTGGGATACAGGTCGTTGACAGCGTCTTCGTAGAAAACGCCGGTGCCGTACATCTTCTCCACCAGATGGCGGGGGGCCTTGCCCTTGCGGAAGCCGGGCACGTTCATCCTTTTAATGTTCTTTTTATAGGCCTTGCTGACAGCCGCTTCAAAATCCTCCGGGCTGACGGCTACTTCCAGCTCTACGCGGTTGGTATCAATTTTGTTGGCTGATTTCAGACTCATTTTACTTCCTCCTGTTTATACGATAACGCAATACTAGTGATTATAGCATATAGGATGGAAATGCGCTATCCTTTTTTCAAAAAAAGCCTTCAAAAATATGGTTTTTCGGGGATTTCCCGCCACAGGCCGCCGCTTTAACGCACCAAAACCGGCATAAAGCCAACGGCGTCGCAGGAAATGAGCTGCAGGGTAATCCCGTCCACTGTACGCACCGGCATCTTTCTGGCTGCCGGTCCATGGATATGACCGTAGTAGCAGCGGCGGATCCCCCGCTCACGGAGGACATCCATAATTTCCGGGCATTCCGCCTCCCCCATGACCGGAGGGTAATGCAGGAAGACGACCGGCTCTCCGCCGATTTGTTCCGCTGCGTCAATTGAGCGGTGAAGCCGCCCGACCTCCCGCAGCAGAACCTTTCGGTCGGCGTCTTCTTCGGCGTCGTAAAACCATCCCCGGGTGCCGCAGACGGCAAAGCCGTCAACAGCCTGGGCGTCATTATGAACGATCCGGAGAGTGGAAAAGCCCTGCGCCGCCAGGAAATCGTCCATTTTGCGGCGGGTCGTCCACCAATAGTCGTGGTTGCCCTTGAACAAAAGCTTCTGCCCCGGCAATGAATCCAAAAAAGCAAAGTCCGCCGCCGTCTGCGAAAGGCCCATCGCCCAGGAGATATCGCCGGCGATCACAACCGTATCCTCCGGAGCCACCAACGCACGCCAGTTTTTCTCCAGCCGCTCGACATAATTGTCCCAGCCGTGAAAAACATCCATCGGCTTATCGGTTCCCAGAGAAAGATGGGTATCCGCGATTGCATACAGCGACATTTCCGGCTCCTTTTTTGAGAAATAGAGATTTTCGTGCAAGATTTGGCCAAAGATGGCAACGATAGATGCGAAAGGAGCGATAGGCCATGGAGCTATTCAAAGACGAAAAAAGCGAATGCCCCAGCCCGGTCGTATACTGCGACGTGAAAAACTGCGCCTACCACGATGGAAAAAACGCCTGTGCGGCAAATAAAATCCATGTGGGGCCGGCCCACGCAATCAGCAGCAACGACACCGCTTGTGCAAGTTTTAAGCCAAGCGGCCGGTAACCTTTCACTACGCGTTGATATGCAGGAGGTCATAGACGGCCTGCCGCATATCCGCGCGGTTACATACCTGGGTAAACCGCGGGGCTTTCCCGCGCAGATCGGCCAGCGGCGCCGGCACCTCGCAGCCGGTGGCCTGGTGCAGCAGATCCACCTTTTCAAACTCGCCGGCGTCGGACGGCCCGCTGACGGCGGCGAGCACGGCGCTGGAAAATTTGTAGGGATTGGCCGTTGAGACAATTACCGTCGGAGTGGCGTCGCCGGTTGTACGGCGGTAATCCTTATATACCGCCGCTGCTACCGCGGTATGGGTGTCCAACAGGTAGCCAAACTTCTCATACACCTCCCGGATGGTTTGAGCCGTCCGGCGGTCGTCGCAGCTTCCCGCCGCAAAAAGGCGGCGGATCTGTTCGTGCATGGTGTCGGAGACCGTATACCTGCCCTCGGTTTTCAGGCTTTCCATCAGCCGGCGGATTTCCTCGTCGTCCTGCCCGGACAGTGCATACAGCAGCCGCTCAAGGTTGGAGGAAATCAGGATATCCATCGAAGGCGAAGTCGTCGTATGGAATGCACGGTTGCGGTCGTATACGCCGGTTTCTATGAAATCGGTCAGCACCCGGTTTTCGTTGGAAGCGCAGATCAGCTTAGCGATCGGGAGCCCCATCTCCCGCGCATAGTAGGCAGCGAGAATATTCCCAAAATTCCCGGTGGGCACTACGACGTTGATCGGCTCCCCCATCGTGACGGAACCTTTCTTGAGGAGGTCGCAGTAAGCGGAAACATAATAGACGATCTGCGGTACCAGCCGGCCCCAATTGATGGAATTGGCGCTGGAGAACATCATCCCGTTTTTCTCCAGCCGCGCGGCAACCTCCGGATCGGTAAAGATCTCCTTGACGCCGGACTGCGCGTCGTCAAAGTTCCCGCGGATGGCGCATACCGCCACGTTTTCCCCTTCCTGGGTGGTCATCTGAAGCTTCTGCATCGGGCTGACGCCGTCCTGCGGGTAAAAAACCAGGATACGGGTATTGGGCGCATCTCGGAAGCCCTCCAGCGCCGCCTTGCCGGTGTCGCCGGAAGTGGCCACCAGGATGATGATGGTTTTCCCGCCTGCCGTTTTGCCGGCGGAAACCCGCATCAGATGGGGCAGGATCTGCAAGGCCATATCCTTAAAGGCGCAGGTGGGCCCATGCCAAAGCTCCAGGATTTCCACCCCATCCTCCAAAGAGCGCAGAGGCGCGATCTCCGGAGAGCGGAAACGCTCTTTCGTATAAGCAAGGGCGGCGCACTCCTGCACCTCCTGCGGGGTAAAATCGGTAAGATATTTGGAGAGCACAGCGGCGGCCCGCTGTACATACGGCTGGTCAACCAGCGCGGCAAGCTCCTCCTTGGTAAGGGGCGGTATGGATTCCGGGACAAACAGCCCCCCTTCCTTGGAAATCCCTTGTGTAATCGCCTGCGCGGAAGAGACCGAAACGCTGCGGTCCCGTGTGCTGTGATACCTCATAATCGCTTCACTCCTGTCCCGCCCCCGCCTCCGGGGACGGCCAATCGCCGCTTGAGGAGGAAGCGCATGGGCGTTTTCCTCCCGAATCGGTATAGTTTTTCCTTGCTCTTAATATTAAACGAAAAGTCAAAGGAGCGCAAGAGCTGTCAATGCTCCATAAAAAAATCGTAACAATTGCCGAAAAACAGCCGGTCAAGAAATTTTTCCTTATAATTTTTACGGAGCAATTTCTCATAAATCCGGTCAATAACGGCAATTCCTTCCCACTCCGGCGGAAGGGACGTCCCGTCCAGGTCACACCCGAAGGCTACCGTCCGCTCCCCGCCCAAGGAAAGATAATGGGCCAAGTGGCGCTCCAGCCGATCAAAGCTTTGGCCGCCAAGGTGCTCGGCGCAGAGGTTCAGGCCGACCAGGCCGCCCCGGCGGACCAGGGCGGTAAACTGCTCGTCATTCAGGTTCCGGGGATGAGGATGGACCGCAGCGGAAAGCGAATGGCTGGCGATCACGGGGCCCACAGTATGCTCCAGAACGTCCCAGAACCCGCGCTCGTTCAAATGGGACACGTCAGGCAGGATTCCCAGTTCTTCCATCCGGCGCACCGCCTGTTTGCCGAAAGGGGTCAGGCCGTCGGCTTTCCCACTGCCGGCTCCGCAGCCCAGTTCGTTCTCGCCGTTCCATGTAATGGTGATTGCCTTTACTCCTTCGGAACCCAAGGTATCCAGCGCCTCCAATTGCCCAGCCAGGGCGGAGCCGCCCTCCACCGTCAGAATGGCGGCGCACCGGCGGGAAACAAGGGCCCGCTGGATGTCTTCGGGAGACTGCACTATCAGCATCTGCTCATTGTAAAGCTGCGCCTGCCGCCTGGCAAACGCAAGAACACGCAGACATTGCTCATACGCCTCTCTGCCCCGGAGAGTGTCCGGCATCCAAACGGCGAACGCCTGAACCCAGCCCTCCCGGTTCCGTAAGCCGCGCAGCAAATCCAACTGAAGCCGGTTGCTCAGCAGGTTCTGCTTGGTTGTATAGCACTCGTACAAGGTGTCGCAGTGCAAATCGAATAACCGCATGACCGATCCCGTCCTTTCCAACGCCATTCAGGGCCGGGAAGCTGGCTTCCTTTTCCTGGCTCCGAAGCAATATACGGGAAATGCGGGGGGATTATGCGGCCGCAGGCTGTCCGCTTTCTCAACAGACGGGGAAACCGAACGGACAATCCGGCAGCAGGTCACGCGGCGGCTATGGCGCCGGCTTAAAAAGCGCCGGAGAGCTCCCCGGCCTCAAAAGCCCCCTGCAGGTGGTTGATTTCCACGGCTTCCATGGGCCGACCCTTGCGGGTGATGACCTCTATCACGTCAAACCGGGGCTGGAGGGGCGACGGGTGCTGCTGTAGGTACAGCATCGCGGTTTTCAGAATCCGCCGCTGCTTTTCCGGAGTTACCGCTTGCGCCGGCGTATACAATGCGTCCTCGCTGCGGGTTTTGACCTCAACAAACGCCAAAAAGGGTCCCTGAGCGGCAATGAGGTCGATTTCCCCGAAGCGGGAGGAATAGTTCGCGGCAAAAATATCATAGCCCTTTTCCCGCAAAAAACGGGCCGCCAGCACCTCGCCTGCGGCCCCCTTGGAAACACCGGCCATCTCAGTCTCCCCTTCCTATTCCCGCACCGTCGGAAGCCGCCTTTTGGGCGGCGGGCTCTGCCGCTCCCGCCGGGGCCGAAAGCAGCTTTTTCAAAAAGCTCGGCCGATGGACGGGGGACGGCCCATATTCCCGGAGCATAGCGATGTGCAGGGCGGTACCATATCCCTTATGCCGGGCAAATTGATACTGCGGATACTGTGCGTCAAGCTCCCGCATCAGCCGGTCACGGCTGACCTTCGCTAGGATGGAAGCCGCCCCGATGCAAGCGGACAAGGCGTCTCCCTTTACAATCGTGCGCACCGGCCCGGCAAGGCCGGACGGGGCCCGGTTTCCATCAACGATGACCAGTTCCGGCCGGACGGGCAGGCCGTCCACCGCGCGCCGCATCGCCAACAGGGAAGCTTGCAGGATGTTCAGCGCTTCAATCTCCTCCACCGAAGCACTGGCGACCGACCAGGCGACGGCCCGAGAGCAGATCTCTCCATACAGCGCCTCCCGTTTCTTTTCGCTCAGCTTCTTGGAATCGTTCAAGCCGGCGATTTCCTTTTCCGGATTAAGGATCACCGCGGCGGCAAAAACCGGGCCGGCCAGCGGGCCGCGGCCCGCCTCGTCCACCCCGCAGACCGTGCGGTAGCCCTCCGCGTAGAGGGCGCGGTCATAATCGTAATTTGAGCACAGCGGCCCTGCCGCACTTTTCATCGGAATTCGTCCCTTTCCTCTTATAGGCTGACGGCCGGCCGCTGTCACCGGGCGCCTTTACGGATGTTCTAGGGTGATGCGACCCAGCTTGCCGGCCCGGAATTCATCCAGTAGCATAATGGCTGCCCGCTCTGTATTGACTTCGCCGCCGGCAATCAGCATCCCCCGTTTGCGGCCGATCTGCTGAAGCAGCTCCCAGCTGTCCTCCTCCAGCTCCCCTGAAAGCTTGTACCTTTCCCGGAGCAAATCGGGGTACTGCGCCCCCAAAATGGCCAGGAGCCCACAGGCCAGCTCTTCGCTGTCCAAAACCTCGTCCCGGATCGCGCCGGTATACGCCAGATGCTGCGCCACCGTCTGATCCTCAAATTTCGGCCAAAGGACGCCCGGGGTATCAAGCAGCTGGAACCCCTCCGGCGTGGTATACCATTGATTGCCGCGGGTGACGCCGGGGCGGTCCTCCACCTTCGCCTTGCCGCCGCGCGCCATCCGGTTGATAAAGGAGGATTTCCCGGAATTAGGAATCCCCGCCACCATCATCCGGATCGGGCGGTTAACCATGCCCTTTTCCTTCCACTGGGCGAGGCGCTCAGCCAATACCTGGCGCACTAGGGCGGGAAACGCCTTCACGCCCCTTCCGCTTTTGCAGTCCATCCCCAGCGCGGCAGCCCCCTTTCCAGCCATTGCCCGGATCCAGGCGGCGGTCGCCGCTTCGTCAGCAATATCTGCCTTGTTTAAAACCACCACACGGGGCTTCCCCGCGATCAGCGTGTCAAAGTCCGGATTCCGGCTGCTGACCGGGATCCGGGCGTCCAGGATCTCCACCACCATATCAACCAGGGGCAGGCTGGCCTGCATCTTCCGCCTGGTCTTGGTCATATGTCCCGGGAACCATTGGATATTCCCCATTGTCTGTTGCTTGTCCATGCCATTCCCCTTTATATTTGCACTTTATTGCTTTCCGTTTTCTGCCGCAGCGAATCCGGGCCTGTCATCGGATCCAGCCGGCCCGCTCTAACGGGTAAAATCGAAACAGCACCCGCCCCGAAATCGCTTCTTCGGGGATCAGCCCGATTTCCCGGCAGCGGCTGTCCCTGGAATTTTCCCGGTTATCTCCCAAAACCATGACGTAGCCCTCCGGGATGGTGCGGGCGGCCGTTCCAAAATCCCGCGGCAGGGTTTGGCCGACGGCATATTCCTCCTTGAGCGGACGGCCGTTCAGCATCACCTGAAAGGAGCGGGAATCAATGGCGACACAGTCGCCTTCCACTGCGATTACCCGTTTGACAAGGGGCGAGGACTTCCCCCGCCGGACGATCACCACATCCCCCCGCTCTGCTTTGGAATAGACGGCCGAAACAACCAGCTTCTCTCCATCCGCCAACGTGGGGTTCATCGAATCCCCCTGCACGACGGCAAGGCGGAACAGGAAGACAAAGCATACCCCCAAGCAGATCGACAACAGAATGGCAGCGCCCATCCAGTCGTATAAGACGGCTAGCCGGGCGACCGTCCTCTTATCCCCGCTGCACAGCGGGCCGCTTTGGCATCTGCACATCAGTGCAGCACCTGCGCTTGGGTCAGCGGGAAAATGCGGAGCACCGCCTGTCCCATGATGTCGCTTTGCTTTACAAAACCCACGTCAGCCGTAGACCGGCTGTCCTTGGAGTGCTCCCGGTTATCCCCCATTACAAAGACGCAGTCCTCCGGGACCACCTGTTCTTCGGTCCCGAAGCCGAGCGGGTAGGTGATCCCTTGAGTATAGGGCTCGTTCAGCTTTTCGCCGTTGACATAGACCCCGCCTTCTCCGTCCATCCGCAGCCGGTCCCCGCCGACGGCGATGATCCTCTTGACCAGCGGTTCCTCGTCATGCATATTGATAATGACGATGTCGCCCTGCTTCGGCTGATAAAACAAGCGGGTAACGATCAGCCGGTCGCCTTCGTGGAGGGTGGGCACCATCGAGCTCCCCACGACCCCGACGATCCGGAACAGGAAAGCGAACACCAGCGCTACAAGCGTAAGGGAAAAAATGGCAGCTCCGACCCACTCATACAGTCCGGCAACCGCGGAGCGGTCCTCCCTATTCCCGGGTGCTTTCTCATCCGACAAATGCTCGGCATTCGGTTTCTGCCATTCCTGCATGCTGCTCTCTCCCGTCCTAGCATCCTCAAGCCCGTTCCTTTACTCAGGTGCTTTCCTCATAAAGGCCGCCAAACCGGTTCAGCGGCAAAATGCGCAGCACCGCTTTGCCGATCAGATCGCCTTCCTTGACAAAGCCCACCTGATCCATAAACCGGCTGTCGGTAGAATTCTGCCGGTTGTCCCCCATCACAAAGACGCAGCCTTCCGGGACCACCTGCTCTTCGGTCCCGAAGCCGAGCGGGTAGGTGATTCCCTGGATATAGGGCTCGTTCAGCTTTTCGCCGTTGACATAGACCCCGCCTTCTCCGTCGATCCGCAGCCGGTCCCCGCCGACGGCGATGATCCGCTTGACCAGCGGTTCCTTGGTATAGCGGTTGATAATCACGATATCCCCCCGCTGGGGCGTGTAGGC
Organism: Candidatus Avimonas faecium; assembly: GCA_904419005.1. Classification (GTDB taxonomy): domain Bacteria; phylum Bacillota; class Clostridia; order Oscillospirales; family Acutalibacteraceae; genus Avimonas; species Avimonas faecium. The sequence goes on from CAJFQI010000049.1 coordinate 9,941, forward strand.
GAGGCGGCTGGTAATCAGCCGCTCAGTATTCCAGAGGGTCGGGTTCATTGAATCGCCGTCCACCTCGACGATGCGGAAGCAGAAGGAGAACACCAAAGTAACCAGCACCAGGGCAAAAATGGCGGCGCTGATCCAATCGTATAGGCCGGAAACGGTGCTTTCCCGAAGCGGTTCGGCAGCGGGTGCATTTTCGGGCGATTGTATTTCATCAGCAGAGGCAAGGCTTGGCTTTTGTTCTTGCATCGGCGGTTCCCCCATCTATTCCGTTATGTGTGTAACTTTCACAGCCAATCACGGGCGGATGTAAGCCCTTAGATTACGGTATAGTATAGCATAGAACAGGCAAAAGATCAAAGGCAGGGGAAAGAAAAAGCGGGCAACGCAGGAAATCCCCCTGCATTGTCCGCCCTGCCGGCGTTTTTCAGTAAGCTGCGGCCAGTGCCGATCCCCTGTTCCAGCGGATCCGCCGGCCGGAACAGAAAAGCAGAGAGGGCGCGCACGCCCTCTCTGTCCGGTTAACGGATCTGTTCCTTGACCTTCGCCGACTTGCCTACGCGGTCGCGCAGGTAATACAGCTTGCTCCGGCGGACCTTACCGTTGCGGATCACCTTAACCGCCGCCACGTTCGGGGAGTGCAGCGGGAACACGCGCTCCACCCCGACGCCGTAGGACACACGGCGGACGGTGAAGGTCTCGGCAACGCCGCTTCCCTTCTTGGCGATGACGGTGCCTTCAAAGGCCTGGATCCTTTCGCGGTCGCCTTCACGGATTTTCACATCAACACGGATCGTGTCGCCCACGGAAAATACCGGAGCGTCTTCCTTGATGCTGCTGGCAGCCATGGTTTTCAGAGCGTCCATTACAAAAATCCTCCTTGATTTTCAGACATTCATGCCGATCAACGGATGGCAGAGGACTGCCCGCTTTAATGTCGTGCTTTCGCCTGGCATTAACCCCCACGAGGCCGGAAACCCCGCGGACACTAAAACACCGATATATTTTAGCATAGCGGCCTGCAAATTGCAAGTGGGAATCTGAAAAAATGCCGCGAAGATCCATCGGGCGCGTGGCCGCCCCTCCCTTTTAGGCGCTGCGAGCCCGGGCCCGCCGAAGCCGGCGCCCTTCCAATAGTTGAACCTATTCCGCCTGCGCGGCGCGGAATACAGCTACCAGATCCTCCTCGTACGCGACCGTTTCATAGCCGTCCTCCCGGCATTCCGCGGCCGCTTCCTCCATCCCCTGTTCCCGGCCGGGGCGCAGGTCAAGGACAATGTATTCCGTCTCATGCGGATCGCTGCTCCTCTGATTGTAGGTGTAATCGTAGAGCACCATCCGCCCCGACAGCTTGGGAACCAGGTAGCCGGTCGCCTGGACCGATGCCTCCTCGGGGATCGCCTCAAGATAAGCGTCCAGCTTTTGGTTCTGCTCCCAATTGGCAAGATAGGAAGAAAGATAGCCGCTGTGCCCTCCGACGTTGGTCAGGAACAGCACCGCCGAAGCCACCCCCATAAAGGGCAGGGCATACCGCCGAAACCGGCCGCTGAACTCCGGTAGGTTCCGCATGGCAAGATAAAACAGGAAGGCGAGCGCTCCGAAATTGTACTGGAAGCCCAGGGAATGCTGATAAGGGTAGTCGCTCATCAGATTGATCAGGAGGAACGGGACCATTAGAAGCAGCTGCGACGGCTTCCGGCAAAGCAGGGGGAGCCCCGCCAGCGGCAGGAGCATACACGCCATGTACAAAAGCTTCTCTGGAGTAAACGCCTCGTTGATGAGATACGCCGGGTTGAGCAGCAGCGTCTTAAAAATGCTGAGCAGGCCGAGATCGGCATCGCTGATAAAGTTATTGTAGCGGCCGGTCATAACCCCCTGCCCCATGCTTTGGAGAAAGACCATTGCGGCCCCGAAATAGGCGACCGCCACGCAGAACAGCGCCGTACCATGCAGCCGGTCCTTCCGGGAAAAGAAGAGAAACAGGGCCAGGCAGGCAACGTATACCGGCGCATCCTCCTTCACCATGCAGGTCAGCAGGCCGAACAGGAAAACCAGCGGCCACCGCTGCTTTTCCACAAAGTAGAAGGCCCACAGCAGCAGCGGCGTCAGAAACATATTTTCATGGATATCGTAAAAGCAGCTCCCCGCCACGGCCGGATGCAGCGCGTACACCACGCCAAAAACCGCGGCAGCCTTATGCGAAAGGGAAAAATGCCGGGCCAGCAGGAAAAGCGGAATCAAGCCGCTGGCGACCACCAGGCTCTGCATCACCTGGAGATAAACGGGAGACGGGAACAGGAAATAGCCGGGAAGCAGCAGATAATAGATCGGGGATAAATGGACGGCAAAATGAGACAGCAGGCCATTGCGCTCGCAGGTGGTATTGGGCAGCAACGTTTCCTTCATATGGTGGAACATCTGCGCAAAAATCCCGAAATCATAGGTGGAAGAGGAATAGTTGAGATAACGCAGCGTGGTCAGCCCGCCGACATAGAGGACAAAAAAGGCGCCGGCGGCCGCATACACCACGATCACGGCCCGTTTGGAAAGCTGGAGACGCCCCAGCTCCAGCTTATCGTCCCGCAGCAGGAAATAGCCGAGCAGGCACAGGGCGAGGATGACACCCATACCGAAATAGGAATTCCGGTTGCGGGCGGCGATGAGCAGGCCATAAAAGAGCGCGGAAGCGCCTAAGGCCCAGGCATCCAGGGAACGGCGCAGCCACCGCCTCGCCGCGGTCAGCACGCCATAGGTCAAAGCGATTACCAGCAGGAAAAGCGGCATATGGACATTGCTCACAAAAGCCAGCACGTCAAAGCCGACCTTCACCTGCCCGATGGCGACGCAGCACGCGACAAACCATCCGGCCAGCAGCCGCATCCCGCACTGCAGCCAATCCGGCCGGCTAATCAGCTGTACCGCCTTTTCCCATGCGGATCTCCCCAAACCGCGTTGCAGCGGCGACTGCCTATGAAACCGTATGGTAAACCCCTCCCGTCGGCTTATGTGTTATGCTGGACAAACCTTGGAGATTGCAAAAGGATGCGCTGCTATACAGCGCATAAGACATGGCCGAAAAAGCGGGCAGGCCCGGGAGCCGTTTCCGGCGGCATCCCGCGCAGCGTCACAGGCCGCCTCCGCCCCTTTATCAGGCGAACGGCACACCCTGCGCGCAGAAAAGCCCTGTGCGCAGGACTCGACATTCCGCCGCCCGCTCCTTGCCGGTACGCTCCCGCGCAAACGCGTTGTAGGCTGCCGCAATCAGAGACGGGTTGACGTTCTGGCTGCTGCCGCAGGGCAGCGTCAGCTCCATCGTCATCATGCCGGACGCTTCCCCGTCCTCGGACAAACCATCCGCCGACTGAAGGAACGGCTTTAAATCCAGCGGCTTCGTCCCACCCTTTTTGGTACGCTTTTCCGCCGGGATCGTTTCCTGCGCCAGGAACGCGGCGAAGCAGGACAGATCGCCGGTCCAGGTCAGGCGGTAGCGCGCGGCCGCCAGCTCCTTGGCCTTGTAAACCGGCTCCGCGGCCGAAAGGACGGTCAGCCCCTCGGGCAGGACGCCGTTCAGGCGGCGGACGATTTCCTGGGGAGGCACCTCCTGTATCAAGCGGAAATCCATGCTTTCCGCCAGTCCCTCGTATCCCAGGGAAAGCGGCGCGGCAAAGGTGAGATAGGGATGCTTGTTGAACCCTTCGGTATACCAGACCGGCAGGGCGGCGCGCCGTACGGCACGGGACATCGCCCGGGTCAGGTCGAGGTGGGAAATATACCGGGCGCGCCCGGTCTTTTGAAAACGGACCCTAATTTCTTGCATCGGTGCAGACCCCTCCCTTCCAGCAGGCGGCGCCGCAGCCGGAGCAGGACTGCCGGCAGTTCGGCGTTGTAATGTTCTCGTGCGCCCGGCGGTTTTCTTCGGCCAGGAACGCCTTGGTCACGCCGTAGTCCAGATGATCCCACGGCAGGATCTCGTCAAAGCTCCGGCGGCGGTTGGCGTAAAAGGCGGGATCCAATCCCAGGTCGCGGAAAACGCCCAGCCAGGTTTCCAGTGAAAAATGCTCCGACCAGGAATCCCGCTTACAGCCGCGGCGGAAGGCCTCCTCCATCACCGCGCAGAGGCGGCGGTCGCCCCGGGCGAACACCCCCTCCAAAAAGCTGACCTGCGCGTCGTGCCAGTGCAGGGACACCTTCTTGGTGGTAACCGCCTCCCGCAGGTGCCGCTGCTTGTCCTCCAGCTGCGCGACCGTGTCCTGCGGCTCCCATTGAAAGGGGGTGAAGGGCTTCGGCACAAAGCAGGAGACGCTCACCGAGACATTAACGCCCTTCCCTTTGGGCTTGTTGGGATTCTGGTAGTAGCTGTTGACGATTTTCTGAGCAAGCTGAGCAATCCCAGCGACATCCTCCATTGTTTCGGTTGGCAGCCCCATCATAAAGTACAGCTTTACCGCTGTCCAGCCGGCAGAAAACGCCTTCTTGGCCGTTTCAAGGATCTCCGGCTCGGACAGGTTCTTGTTGATGGCGTCCCGCAGGCGCTGGGTGCCCGCCTCCGGCGCAAAGGTCAGGCCGCTGCGGCGCAGCACGTTGAGCTTGGCGGCCAATTCCTCGGAAAAGCCGTCCACCCGCAGCGAGGGCAGGGAGATGTTGGTCTTTTCCTCTTCCGCCCAGTCCAGGAGCATCGGCAGCAGGCGCTCCAGCTCGGTGTAATCGCTGGTTGACAGGGAGGAAAGAGAAAACTCCTCGTACCCGGTGCTTTCGCACAGCGCACGGCTTTGCGCGTTGACAGTTTCCGCCGACTTTTCCCGCACCGGGCGGTAGATAAAGCCCGCCTGGCAGAAGCGGCAGCCGCGGATACAGCCGCGGAAAATCTCACTCATCGCCCGGTCGTGGACGATATCAATAAACGGGACGACAAAGCGGTCGGGATAATAGGCGCTGTCCAGATCCATCACGATGCGTTTGCGCACCTTGGCCGGCGCGCCGTCCCGCGCCGTAACCGAAGCGATGGTGCCGTCCTCGTGATACCGTACCTCATACAAAGAGGGGACGTACACCCCTTCTATCTGCGCGGCCTCCCGCAGGAAAGCGGCCCGCCGGAAGCCGGCCGCCTTGTGCCGGCGGTACAGGGCAAACAGCTCCAAATTGACCTCTTCCCCTTCCCCCAGGGTGAACAGGTCGATAAAATCGGCAAGCGGCTCCGGGTTACAGGCGCAGGGGCCGCCGGCGATCACCAGCGGGCAGCCGTCCTCCCGGTCGGCGGAGCGCAGGGGGATGCCGGCAAGGTCCAGCATATTCAGCACGGCGGTAAAACTCAGCTCGTATTGCAAGGTGAAGCCTATAAAATCAAAGGCAGTAAGCGGGTCGCGGCTTTCCAAGCCGAAGAGCGGGATCCCCCGCTCCCGCATCAGGGCCTCCATATCGGTATCCGGGGCGAATACACGCTCGCACCATACATCGGGCTGTTCGTTGAACAGGCCGTACAGCAGCTTCATGCCGAGATGGGACATGCCGACTTCGTAGATGTCGGGGAAGCAGAAGGCAAAGCGGATATTCATTCTAGCGGGATCTTTGACTACCGAGTACAATTCCCCGCCGGCGTACCTTCCCGGCTTCTGCACCTGGGACAGCAAGGCCTCAATATCCTTATTCATGATCGTGGTCTCCTCGCGTCGTCATAATTGCTAAGCCGCCGGTCAGCCCGGCGTCCGGCCGAGGAACAGGCTTTGCAAAACGCCCGTTCCCGGCTTTTCATAGCAGAGCGGTCGTATTATACCATATTTTTTTCCAATGCTCAAATAGTACGTCAAAATTCAAGCCGCTTCCTCCCGGATGCCATTGGTGTCCCGGACAATCGCAATCCCCCCGGCCGGAGCCGGGGGGATTGCAAATGCATTGGATAAGTTAGCCTTTATAAAGCGGGCCGTAATGCCGGCAGGCGGCGAAATCGGCAGCCTGCTTATCCTGCGTGCCAAAGCTGGCCCAAGCATGCGGCCGGTAGATTTGCTCATCCGGCACATTGTGCATCGTCACCGGGATGCGCAGCATCGCGGCCAGGGTAATCAGGTCGGCTCCGACATGGCCGTAGACCGTCACGCCATGATTGGCGCCCCAGTTGGCCATCACGCTGTACACGTCGCGGAAGGCACCGCAGCCGGTCACACGGGGGACAAACCAGGTGGTCGGCCAGGTCGGGTCGGTACGCCGGTCAATCGCCTGATGCACGTCGTCCGGCAGGTTGGCGGTCCAGCCTTCGGCGATTTGCAGCACGGGGCCGATGCCATCGGCCAGGTTGTACCGCAGCATGGTCACCGGCATCTCCGCCCTACAGCGGAAATGGCTGGAGAAGCCGCCGCCGCGGAAATATTCGTAATTGGCGCGGCACCAGTCGGTGGCTTGCAGGCAGGCGCGGATATCGGCGTCCCTCATCTCCCAGAACGGCTTCATAACGCTCTCGCCGGCTTCGCTGCGGCAGGCGCCGCTCCCGTCCAGAGCCGTTGCGCCGGAATTGATCAAGTGGATAAACCCGTCCTTGGCCACGCCTTCCGGGCGCCTGCCTGTCACACGCTCACAGGCCTCGGGGCTCCAATAGGTGCGCACGTCGTGAAAGCAGGGAGCGGTATGGGAAATCAGTGTCCCCAGCAGCATCGAAACGCCGTTGCAGGTATCGTTCTCCGTGGCAAAGGGCGTTGGCATTTTCGGCCCGTTCCAGTCAAAGGTGCTGGCGAGGATGGCTTCCGAAAAATCCGCGTTGGGCAGCCAATCCGTCCATTGACGCTGGCCTTGGAATCCCCCGGCCACCGCGTTGCGCCCCAGGGCTTCTTCATGCCAGCCCAATTCGTCGAGCTTGGGGTTCCCATAGAGGATATCCCGCATCACCATCGTCATCTTGGCGACAAACTCCCAGTCCTTGTCGGCCGGCACCACCTTGGATTTTGTAATTACATCCGGCAGAATTTTCCCGGCGTTGCAGTCGAACCCCTCCCGGCAGTTCGCCTTCACCCAAGCCAGGGCGCGTGAAAATTCCTCGTGGTCGTAGATCTCCAGGGTAATGCGCCGGACGATCTCGGTCATATCCACCCATTCGGCACGGATGCCGAAATACTTTTGAAACACCGAGGCGTCGCAAAAACTGCCGGCAATCCCCATAGCCACGCCGCCCAGGTTGACATACGCCTTGTTCTTCATCCAGCCGACCGCCACGGCGCACCGGGCGAACCGCAGGATCTTTTCCGCTACATCGGCCGGGATCGTGGTGTCATCGGCATCCTGGACGCTGCGGCCGTAAATGGAAAAAGCCGGCAGCCCGCGCTGGGTATGCGCCGCCATTGCAGCGGCCAAATATACCGCGCCCGGACGCTCCGTTCCATTGAAGCCCCAGACAGCCTTGACCGTGCGGGGATCCATATCAAAGGTTTCGGTCCCATAGCACCAGCATGGTGTGACAGACAGGGTCGCCGTCACGTTTTGGCTGGAAAACTCATCCGCACAGGCGGCCGCTTCCGCCCCGCCGCCAATGGTACGGCTCGCAATGACGCATTGCACAGGCGTCCCGTCGGGATAGCGGAGCGTCTCGCAGATCAGCTTGGCCGCGTTTTGGACCATAGACATGGTTTGGTTTTCCAAACCTTCCCGGATGCCGCCCCAACGGCCGTCTATGACCGGACGGATCCCAATTTTCGGATACAACATAATTTTCCCATCCTTTCGTCTTATTTTCCTTATTTTCCGCTTTCCAGGAGTTTTCTATAGAAGGGATAGGCGGCATCCCATACGGCGGACAACTGCGGCCGGTATTCAGCCAGCTTCTGCGTTTTCTTTACGATCTGCCGCCCGGCTTCAAGGGAGGGCAGCGCCCCAAGGGCCGTCAATTGGATGAGGATATTCCCGAGAGCTGTCGCTTCCGCCGGCCCCGCTATAACGGGACGGCCAATGCAATCCGCCGTCATGCGGCACAGAAGGCCGTCCTTCACGCCTCCGCCGAGGATATGCAGGGTATGAAAGCGCTTTCCGGTCGCCTGCTCCAGCTGCTCAAGCGCGTACCGGTATTTCAGGGCAAGGCTTTCATAAATGCAGCGCGTGATCTCCCCGGCCGAGTGCGGAACCGGCTGCCCGGTTTTTGCGCAGTAGGCCTGCACCCGGGCCGGGATATCGCCCGGCGGCATAAAGGAAGGGTCGTCCGGGTCCACCAAGCTGCGCAGGGGCGGCGCTTCAAGGGCCAGGCACTCCAAATCGGCGTAGGAGTATTCCTGCCCCTGCGCACGCCAGGCGCGGCGGCTCTCCTGGATCAGCCACAGCCCTATGATATTTTTAAGGTATTGGATCTTCCCATTTGCGCCCAGCTCGTTAGAAAATTCCAGACGCAGGCTCTGCGCCGAGAGCCGCGGCCGATCAAGCTCACAGCCAAGCAGGCTCCAGGTCCCGCAGGACAGGAAAGCGGCGTCTTCCCCGTCTGCGGGCAGCGCGGCGACCGCGCATTGGGTGTCATGTCCCGCAACGGAAATCACCTTGGCGCCGTTTCCCGCCAGCCTCCCCGCAATCGTCCCGCTGGGCACGGTAGGCAAAAGCAGGTTAGCCGGTATCCCAAAGGCCGAAAGGATCCGCTGGTTCCATACTCCCTGCGGGAGGGAAAGCATCTGGCTGGTGGAGGCGATGCTCCGCTCGCACACGGCACAGCCGCACAGCCGGTAAGTGAACAAATCCGGCATAAACAGCAGCGTCTGCGCCTGCGCCAGCAGATCCGGCTGCTGCTGCTTGAGCGCAAGCAGCTGAAAGAGGGTATTATACGAAAGGATCTGGGTGCCGGTTTCCGCATACAGCGTTTCCCCGTCCATCTGCCGAAGGGCACGCGCCGCAACCCCTTGCGTGCGGGAATCGCGATAATGGACCGGATCCTCTAGCAGGCAGCCGTCTGGATCCAAAAGGCCAAAATCCACTCCCCATGTATCAATCCCCACACTGTCAAAGGAGCCGGCTTTGGCGATCCCCTCCCGCACATGCGCCATCAGCGTCTCAAAATCCCAGCGGAGATGCCCGCCTTTTTGATAGGGTATGTTATCAAAGCGGTGAATCTCTTCCCAGGTAAATGACCCGCCGCTGTATTCGGCCCGGACAGCCCGGCCGCTGGAGGCGCCGAAGTCAAAGGCCAGTACCGTCGTGCGTTGATCCATTTTTCCACGCCCCTTTTTTTGAGCCATATATCCCCCGAGGCTCAGCCTCACAGCCTATCCGATTCGGTCAAAGCTACCGGTCCGTCGGCGGGCCTTCCGACCGGCGGGGATACTTCTTATAGCCGGGGTG
>CAJFQI010000050.1 GCA_904419005.1 Candidatus Avimonas faecium
CCAGGAGCTTTTGCGCGTAGTCGTTGCCCGATTCCGTCAGGCGGATTGTCTTTTCCCTGGAATCCTCTGTAGCCAGCAGCGAAAGGTAGCCGGCGTCCGCCAATTCCTTGACAATGGTGTTGATTGTGGTTTTGGGAATCAGCCAATCCTCCGAAATCTGCTTTTGGGAGTGGGGAAGGCCGTCCCCGAGGGCATAAAGCAGCGCCAGCGTATTTTCCTTTACCCCCAGCTTCCGGGCACATAAATAATAGCTGCCGTCAATTTTGTTGATGGCGACCATCAGGCGGTATATGGCCGCATAGCTGCTTTCCTTCATCGCTTCGCCCTCTTCAATACGAATTCGTACTGTATGATAGTACGGATCCGTATTTTTGTCAAGAGGATTTCAGACTTTCAGAAATTCTATAGCGACCCCCTTGACTTATGAAGGGACGGAACGTATACTAAACCGTGCTGGAACGAGTAGTAGGGTTTGCCTCAGAGGGCCGGAGCGTCTCTCTGTGTATTTTCAGGGACGCCTTTTGCTGCCAAACCGGCTTATTGGCTGATTCTTTGCGGTGAAAAGGGGCAGGACTTCTATCAAGGAGGGTTCTGCCTCTTCCGGCGCCTGGCGGCGGGCTTCGCCGGCAGGGAGGGAAAAGGGAAATCGGCAAAAAAGATGAAAGAGGAAAGGATGAGAATTCGCCGGCGATCTGGAGAAATCAAAAACCGGCGGCACACAGTGAGACATATTCTTTTTGCCATCAAAAATCAGCCTCCGGGCCGGCTGATCGTTATCGGCTTTGCTTTGGTCATCCTGCTTGGCACCGGCCTGCTCCTGCTTCCAGCCTCTGTCAAGGACGGGGCTGAGGTGAGCTTTATTGACGCCTTGTTCACTTCAACCAGTGCGGTATGCGTCACCGGGCTGATCGCCATTGACACCGCCGATCATTTTACCGCCCTGGGGCAGACGATTGTAGCGGCGCTCATACAGATCGGCGGGCTCGGCGTAACGTCAATCGGCGTAGGGCTGATCCTAGCCGCGAGGAAACGCGTCGGCATCAAGGGCCGCGCTCTCGTTAAGGAATCCTTAAACGTCGACAGCTTTAAGGGCATGATCCGCCTGGTTAAGGCGGTCCTGCTGATGACCCTGTGCTTTGAATTGGCCGGGATGGCCCTCAGCTTTATTGTGTTTGTGCAGGACTATCCGCTGCTCAAGGCGCTTGGGATCAGCGCTTTTCACTCAATTGCCGCGTTTAACAATTCGGGCTTTGATATCCTGGGAGGGTTGAGAAACCTAATCCCGTATCAGTCGAATGTATTGCTCAACCTGACGACCTGCGGGCTGATTATTTTCGGCGGCTTGGGCTTTCTCGTTATTCTTGACGTCATCAAAAAGCGGTCTTTCCGCAAACTGACCCTGCATTCCAAAGTAGTGATTACGACAACGGTTATCCTTCTGGTTTTGGGGACGTTTTTGCTAAAGGCTACCGAGGACATTTCCTGGATGGGGGCGTTTTTCCACAGCGTCTCCGCACGGACGGCCGGCTTTTCCACCTATCCGATCGGGGAATTTACCAACGCAGGGCTCTTTACCTTAATCATCCTGATGTTCATAGGCGCCTCCCCCGGGTCCACCGGCGGCGGTATCAAGACGAGCACCTTCTTTGTCCTGATGCAGGAGGTGCGCAGCCTGTTTACCAAAAAGCATATCGGTGCTTTCCATCGCAGCATCTCGGCCGAAGCCCTTTCCAAGGCTTCGATTATTTCGCTGCTTTCTATGCTGCTGGTGTGTATCGGGACGTTCCTTCTTTGCATCCTGGAGCCGGAGTACAGCTTTGTTCAGCTGCTGTTTGAGGAGGTGTCGGCTTTCGGCACCGTGGGCCTTTCCACGGGGATCACCCCGGCTTTGGGCGACGGCAGCAAGCTTGTCTTGATTTTCACTATGTTTGCCGGCAGGGTAGGGACCTTTACGCTTTTATCTATCTGGATAGACCGTCCCGCCCCCAGCGCACGCTTTACGGAAGAATCCATTACCATTGGATGATGAAGGAGCAGGGAAAATGAAAAAGAGAGAAACCTCGGCAACCTTTGGGATTATTGGCTTGGGCCGGTTCGGACTGGCCCTGGTGGAGTGCCTGTCCCATGCGGAAAAGGAAGTCATCGCGATTGACAAGGATGAAGCCCGGGTGAAGCAGGCGCGCCGCTTTACCGATTTGGCCATGGTGGTGGAATCCCTGGATCAGGAATCCCTTGAGGAGGCCGGGATACAGAATTGTGATACCGTAGTGATCTGTATCGGCGAGCAGGTGGACATCAGTGTGCTGACGACGATGACGGTCCTGAACCTGAACGTACCCCATGTCATCGCCAAGGCAAACAGCCTCATGCACGGGGAGGTGCTCAAACGGCTGGGGGCGAGGGTCGTATACCCGGAATGGGATATGGCGGTCCGCCTCGGCAAAGGGCTGATCTATGACAATTTCCTCGATTCGGTGGCGCTTGAGGGGAATGTCGAGGTGCGGCGGATCCAGGTATCCGACCGCCTTATCGGCGTCAGCATCCGCGAAGCCGACATGCGCCGGAAATATAACCTCAACATTATCGCCATAGAGCACTGTAAGCGCACCGACGTGGATTTTCCCTCGGATTACCGCTTCCAGGAGGGGGACGTCATCTGCGTGATCGGCCAGGTCCGGAACATTGAACGGTTTGAAAACGACATCCAATAGGCGGCGCCCTTTAAGCCGGCGGCGTCGGGGCGGCTCCTTTGAGCCGCCTGCCGCGCTCTCCATGACATCAGTCAAAAAGAAGCCCGAAGAGCATGACTCTTCGGGCTTCTTTTTGACTTTTTGCTATCACAGCCGGCGCCGTCAAAGGGGCTTAGGACCCACGGGACCGCCTTATTCCTCAAGGCCGATGGCGTCGTCCACCGGGAGGGAGATGACGGTGCCGTGGGCAGGGGTCCGCAGGCCGTAGGCTTCGCAGATAGCGGACATAATCCCGGTCTTTTTCTCCCTGGGGGCCACGATCATGACGAATTCCTGCTCGTCCTGCATGGAAATGCCGAAATGCTGCCTGACATGCTCGGAATTCCGGCGCCTTCCCCGCAGGATAGTCCCGCCCTTTGCCCCGGCGGACCTCGCCGTATCGATGACCTCGTCGCTGTAGCCGGCTGCAACGGAAACCCAAATCACCGTATGCTTTGACTTTTCATGTATTTCAGCCATATCGCCTTGAATCCTTTCATCTATTCGTTTTTCCATAGCCGTGCGGGCTTCGTCGTTCAACATCTGGAACAAGGGGCTTTGCAGCCCTGTGATGGGGATGGTAATGACGATTCCTCCGCCTTTTTGCTGGAAAGCAAACTGCCGTCCGGTTTTTTCAAACAATTCCTTGACCGCGAATTTCGGAAGAAAGCCGATTGTAATCAGCCGGGCGGTTCCCCCGAATCCGAAGATGTCCATTAGTTCGGACGGGGCGGTTCCCTGCCCCCGGCACTGAAAGCAGATCGGGATATGCATCTGGTCAAAGATCCCCTCAAGCTTTTTTTCATCCTCTGTCCGTGTCACGAAGATAAACATCCGTGGGGCAGAGGGCTTTCCCTCCTGTGGAATGCTCATTCAAAATCCTCCTCGCTATCCACGACGGCGTCATCCGCTTCAATATCAATGACCGTATCCTCGGGCAGCGCTTCCGCCGGCTGAGGGACGGCTTTGGATTTATGCACATAGATGAGCCCCATAATCTGGATGGCAATCAGCGGCGCCATAGCGACCAAAGCCACCACGCCGAAGGCGTCGGTCACGACATTGCCCCCCACGGCGGCACAGGCCCCCATCGCCAGCGGAAGCAAAAAGGTGGAGGTCATCGGGCCGCTGGCAACCCCGCCGGAGTCAAAGGCAATACCGACGAACACCGAAGGCACCAGGCGGCTGAGGACGAGCGCGATGGCATAGCCCGGTATTATAATCCAATAAATATTGATTCCTGTCAATACCCTAACCATAGCGAGGGCAACGGCGCAGGCAACGCCGGCGGAAAGGGCCGTATTCATCATCTTGCGGGAGATGGTTCCGCCGGTAAGATCTTCCACCTGCTCGTTAAGGATCTGCACAGCGGGCTCCGCCTTGACGATATAATACCCAATAACAACGCCGATCGGGATCAGCAGCCATTTGAAGGCGCTTTCTCCAAGGCCGCTGCCCAGCAGGCTCCCTACAGGTGCAAAGCCGACGTTGACGCCGGTAAGGAACAGGATCAGCCCCAAGATCGTGTATACAAAACCAACCGCGATTTTCAGCACCTGGCGCTTGTGATAGCTGCGGGTAAAGAGCTGGAAGAGCACGAATACGCCGGCAACGGGCAGCATGCTGACCAAAACCTCCTTGCCATATTGGGGGAGGGAGGAAACAAACTGCATGATAACGTCGTAGGAGGTATCAATACGCGGAATTTCCGTCGCCGTATACGCGGCGTCGGTGGGATTGTAAAAAATCCCAAGCAGCAGGACCATCAGGATGGGACCGATACTGCACAGGGCCACAAGACCAAAGCTGTCGCTGGCGCCGTTCCGGTCGCTGCGCGCGGCAGACAGGCCGACGCCCAGCGCCATGATAAACGGGACCGTCATGGGGCCGGTCGTTACCCCGCCGGAATCAAACGCCACAGCGGTAAAAGCGTCCGGGGAGAAGAAGGAAAGAAGGAAGAGAAGGATATAAAATACCAGCAGCATTTTGGAAAGGCTGATATGAAACAGGATGCGCAGGACCGCCACCACAAGGAAAAGGCCGACCCCTACAGCGACCGTCCAGATCAGCACCTGGTTCGGAATAGAAGCCACCTGGTTCGCCAGCACCTGAAGATCCGGCTCCGCAATGGTGATAATGACGCCCATCAGGAAGCTGACGAGGACAATCAGGATGACGCGTTTGCTTTTCATCAAGCGCCCGCCCACGCCCTGCCCCAAGGGGGTCATGGCCATTTCCGCGCCAAGCTGGAAGAGTCCCATGCCGACAATCAGCAGCAACGCCCCCATCAGGAAGAGGGCAAGCGTACCGATTTCCATCGGTACGAGGGAGACGCTCAGCAGCAGTACAATCACGGTAATGGGGAGGACGCTGGATAGGGATTCTTTAATTTTTTCTTTCAGCTTTTCATTCACAACGATCAAAAGGCCCCCTTTGCTGCAACGAATGTCCCCACGTTTTTCTTGACGGCTCCGCCGGCCTGCGCAGGCTCATGCCCCTGCCCGGCCTGTAAGCGCCGCGTTTGCTTTTACCGCCTGGCGGATAGGCGGTAACGGCGCCTAAGCATCCAATGCCTTTTCCGCTGCCGCAGCCGTCCCCGGGGACAGGCAGGAGGGCAGGGCAGAGCAAAACGCCCGGATACCTGTTCTACCTTCTTATATCTTCCTATACCTTCACTATATGTCCAAATCAGAGCGGGCAGGACGCCGCAGCCGAGAAAAGATCCTCCTTCTCATTCCCGCTTCCCGTTCCCGCCGCACAGCTCTCCGTCCGCCTGCATCCGGATGGGCAGGGCTGGCCAGGATACGGCCTTATTGCGGGCCTGCCGCCTGCCGTTGAGGCTTTATTTCCCTGCTTCCGCAGCCGTTTGCCCTCAATACCGCCGGGATGGACACGCGGAAGACGGACAGCAGATTGTGCAAAACCATTTCCTTGTCCTGCGTCATCCGGTGCCGGATCCATTCAAGCATCAGCCCGGCGGCAGCCTCCGTATAAAAGGCCGCCAAAAAGCCCTTGAACTGCGGGTCAAGCGTTACCTTTAATTCCTGCTCCCCGCTCTCAATCGTCCTGTGGATCACCGAAAAAAGGTCGGTGTAGAAAAAACGCTTGATCTCCTCGTATCCCATCGCGTCGTAGGCGCCGTTGATGATGTGCTTGTTCCGGTCCACATAATCCATCACAAACCGGATGGCTTCTTCCGCGTCCGAAAGGAGGGCAAAGCGTCCCATCACGTCGCGGGCTTCCTGCTCAAACATCCATTTTAGCAGGTCGGGAATATCGCGGAAATGATAGTAGAAGGTTTTTCGGTTGACATGGCAGATGGCGATCAATTCGCTGACGGTAATCTTGGAAAGCCTTTTCTTTTCCATCGTATCCTTCAGTGCGAAGGCGAGCGCCTGCTTGGTCTTAAAAGACCATTCCTCATTGGTCATTGACCCACTTCCTCAAGAAAATCCTTCTTAACTTATTATACACTTGTCCGGAAAATGAAACAATAGGCAATTTTACTCATTTGTCCGATAAGTTTTGGGAGGGGTAGAAGTATCTGCCGAAAAAAAGCGGGAAAGCAGGTGGACTTTGGGGCAGGACGGCAGGGAGCGTCTGGACGGACCCATGTGCCGGCAGACGGGGCGGTAGCGGCCATGGCAGCGGAAAACACTCTTGCGGCGCCGCTCTGGGGGCATCCCCAGGAGAAGAAACGCACGGCCCTCCGGATGCAGTCATCCGGAGGGCCGCAGGGAAAGGGTTTCCGGCCGGCGGAAAATCAATAGGTTTCAAACTGGGCGTAATACAGTTCGGAATAAAAGCCGTTTCGCTTCATCAGCTCCTCGTGCGTCCCCTGCTCAACCACGTCCCCGTCCCGGATGACCAGGATATTGTCGGCGCTGCGGATGGTTGACAGGCGGTGGGCGATGACGAAGCAGGTTTTCTCCCGCATCAGTTCCCGCATGGCCGCCTGGATCTGCTGCTCGGTGCGGGTATCCACATTGGAGGTCGCTTCGTCCAGGATCAGCATTTGGCAGTCCAGCAGCATGGCCCGGGCGATGGTGAGGAGCTGCTTCTGCCCTTTGGATATGTTGACGCCGTTATCGCTCAGCAGGGTGTTGTAGCCGTCCGGCAGGCTCTCAATATAGTCGTGGATATGGGCGGCCTTGGCGGCCCGCACCACATCCTCCCGGCTTGCATCCTCCCTGCCGTAGGCTATGTTTTCATAAATGGTGCCGTAAAACAGCCAGGTATCCTGTAAAACCATGGAATACGCCCGGCGCAGGCTGCCGCGGGTGACGGACAGGATGTTTTTCCCGTCCACCGCGATCGCACCGCTATCAGCGTCGTAAAAGCGCATCAGCAGGTTGATGATGGTGGTTTTCCCGGCGCCGGTCGGGCCGACGATCGCGATCAGGCCGCCCTTATCCGCGTGCATGCTGAAATCGTGCAGGACGGGCTTTTCCGGCGTATAGCCAAAGCGCACATGCCGGGCCGTCACCTCCCCGTATACGTCCTCCAGCACCTGCGCCCCCGCCGCGTCCGGCTTCTCTGGCAGCTCGTCCATCAGGCGGAACACCCGCTCCGCCGCGGCAAACGCCGACTGGAGCTCGCCGATGATGTTGGCGATTTCGTTGATGGGGCCGGAAAATTTCCGGGAATACTGGACGAAGGAGGAAATATTGCCCAGTCCGATGCCGCCGCCAAGATACATCAGCGCGCCGAACACGCTGACAAGAGCCAGGGAGAGGTTGTTGATGAAATTTACCGACGGGCCGGTGATGGTGCCGTAATATTCCGCTTTGTTGTAGGCGTCTACCGCCTCCGCGTTTTTGATGTCAAAGCGGGCGATCACCTTGTCCTCCCGGTGGTAGGCTTTGGTCGTCTTCTGCCCGCCGATCATCTCCTCCACAAAGCCGTTGAGCTCACCCAGCTTTTTGGAACGCCGGCGGAACAGCGGCCGTACCCGGGTGGTGATGAACCGGGTGGAGACGATGGACAGCGGGATGGTCACGGCAAAGACCAGCACCAGCAGGGGGGCGATGCTCAGCATCATTATCAGGGAGAACAGCACGATGACAATGCTCTGCAGCACCTGCAGGAGGTCGTTGGAGAAGGATTGGTTCACCGTGTCAATGTCGTAGGAAATCACGCTGAGGATGTCGCCGGTCTGATAGCGGTCAAAGAAGCTGACCGGCAGGGCGGACAGCTTGTCAAAGACATCCTTGCGCATCCGGTAGATGACCTGCCGGCTCAGCCGGATCATCAGCAGCGACAGGACGTAGGAAAGCAGCCCGGATACCAGGTAAAACGCCGCCATCAGCGCCACATAGGCAAACACCCGGAGAAAGTCTACGTCTCCGGCCCCTACGCCCATGGCGTCGATGGCGTTGCCGGACAGCTTCGGTCCGAACAGCCCGAACAGATTGCTGGCCAGCATACACAGCAGGGCGGCAGCAATCAGCAGCTTGTGACGGCTTAAATACCGCCAAAGCCGGCCAAGAAGGTAGGTTTTCTTCTGCCTTGAGGGAGCGGCTTCCCTAGGGTTCGTTTCTCTGGCCTTATGCATTGCCGTCCGCCTCCCCTCCGGTACCCATCTGGCTTTCGGCGATCTCCCGATAGACCGGGCAGGAGGCCATCAGCTGCTCATGGGTGCCGCAGCCGATCTCCCGGCCGTTGTCGAGCACCAGGATGAGGTCCGCCCCCCGGATTGAGCTGATGCGCTGGGCGATGATCACACAGGTCGTATGGGAAAAGCGCTCATGCAGCGCCCCGCGCAGGGCCGCGTCGGTCCGGTAGTCCAGCGCGGAGGAGGAATCGTCCAGGATCAGGATCTCCGGGCCCGCCGCCAGCGCACGGGCGATCAGCAGCCGCTGCTTCTGCCCGCCGCTGAGGTTGTTGCCCCGCACCGAAACGGCATAGTCCATGCCGCCCACGGCCCGGATGAATTCCTCCGCCTGGGCGTCCCGCACGGCGGCCTCCAGCTGCCCGTCGGTCAGCTCCCGGAAATACCGGATGTTTTCCCGGATGGTATCGGCAAAGAGGAAGTCGTTTTGAAAAACCACCCCGAATTTTTCCCGCAGCTTCCCAGCCGGGATGGTGCGGATGTCCTCGCCGTCCAGCAGGATCCGCCCGCTGTCGGCGTCGTAGAAACGCATCAGCAGGTTGACAAGCGTGCTTTTGCCGCTCCCCGTTGCGCCGAGGATTCCCAGCGTCTGGCCGTGTGCAAGCGAAAAGGAGATGTTTTCCAGGTTGTTCTTTACCCCTTCGTAGGAAAAGGACACCTTCTCAAACGCGATATGGGCGCCGCCTGTTTTTTCACCGGAAGGGAGGACCTGCAGATCCTCCGGGGCGTTGAGCACCTCGGCCACCCGCTTGGCCGACGCCTGCCCCTTGGAGCAAAGGACGAAAATGCGGGTGATCCCCAGCATGGCGTTGAGGATGATGGTAAAATAGTTCAGGAAAGCGATGATCACCCCTGGGCTGGTCATGCCGTTGTCCATGAGCAGCGCGCCGACCGCCACTACCGCCGTCAGCCCCAAATTCAGGATCAGGGTAGAGCCCGGGTTGGTCAGCGCCATGACGCCGCCCACCTGCTGCTCCTTATCGGCCAGCTCGTTGTTCACCCTGTCAAACCGGCGGCGCTCATAATCGGTTTTGGAAAGCGCCTTGATGACCCGGACGCCCGTGATGTTTTCCTGTACCACCCGCACCATGCCGTCCAGGATCCCCTGCTGGCGGGTATACATCGGCACGCTCTTTTTGGTCACGGCGTACACCAGCACCGCGATCGCCGGCAGGGTCGCGACCAGCACCAGCGTCAGCCACGGGTCCATCAGCAGCGTAATGAAAATCCCGCCGACCAGCAGGATCGGCCCCCGCACGCCGATGCGCTGCATCCGGGCGAAAAGCTGGTTGAGGTTGTAGGTATCGGTCGTCAGCCGCGACACCGCGGACGGCACCGTAAAGCCGTCAAGCTGCCGGGCGGACAGGTGGGTGATCCGGCTGAACAGGTCGTGGCGGATGCGCCCGGTGATCTTGCCGGAGGACTTGGCCGCCATCCGGTTGGCGACGATGTTGCCGACCAGGGCGACGGCGGCGCACAGCACCATCGCGCCGCCCCACAGCACGATCAGCCGCCGGTCGCCCAGCGGCACGACGTCGTCGATCATTTTGGCCAGGATGGAGGGGATCAGCAGCTCCATCAGCGAAGCGACAAATTTGATGAACAGGGTAAGGGCGACGCACCCCCACAGGGGGCGTATGTATTTTAAAATATGCCGCATCTCAGATCCTCTCCTCCGGCAGAGCCTCCGCTCCCGCTGACCAGTAGGCTTCGGCACGGCGGCACATGCTTTCAAGCAGGGGGATCAGCCGCGCCTTGTCCTCTTCGCTCAGCCCGCCGGTGACGTACCGGCTCCATTCGCCGAGTATTTGGCAGATCACCGGGTAGGCCTCCCGCGCCCGTGCAGTGGGATAGACCGCCGTCACCCGCCGGTCCTTTTCGTCCGTTTCCCTCCGCACAAATCCGTTATCCTCAAGCTGCGCTAACTGGCGGGCCACGCTGCTTTTGTGGACACAGATCTGCCTTGCCAGCCCTTCCTGCGATATCCCGGGCTGCCGGCATACGTTCAAAATACAGCTGTACTGGCAGCCTGTCAGCCCGAGCGCCGCCAGCCGCTGCGCCCGGTACTGCTCCGCGCAGCGGGCGATTTGATTGATGCATTTCATAAATCCCGGCATGTCTGCTTCTCCTTCGCCGCCCTCTTTATCCCTTTTTGTCCTTTCGCAAATTGTTGCGTATGCAACTATTTCATTATCCCACATCTTTCCGCTTTTGTAAACAGGTAAATGAGCTCCCTGCCTCGCCCGGCCGCCGCTTTTCTTGGGTGGTGGGTTTGAGCAGCCGCAGCAGGGGAATCCTTTGGATAGCCTTGCATTGCAACAAGCGGGGCGGATGTGCTATAATAAATATTCATTGACAATCCGTTGACAAAAGGAAGACGAAAGTGTAGAATTGATTAGAAACGTTTGTTCGAAAATTTCTGGCCGGTCGCTCGCGGCGTTTGGAATGCGGCCCTGCCGCCCATTTGCGTGAATAACCAGTTTTTTGGCCAGTTGCAGTTGTAAGGAATAGAGGAAAATGCCTATGAGCATCCAAAGCAATGAGGGGTCATTTCAATTGGTATCCTCCTATAAGCCTACAGGCGACCAGCCGGAGGCGATTGCCAAGCTGGTGGAGGGAATCCGCCGGGGGGATAAGGAGCAGACGCTGCTGGGCGTCACGGGATCCGGCAAGACCTTTACCATGGCGAACGTCATCGCCCAGGTCAATAAGCCGACGCTGGTCCTGGCCCACAACAAAACCCTGGCGGCGCAGCTTTGTTCGGAATTCCGGGAGTTTTTCCCGCACAACGCCGTCGAGTATTTTGTCTCCTATTACGATTATTATCAGCCGGAGGCGTATATCGCTTCCACAGACACCTATATTGAGAAGGATTCCGCCATCAACGACGAAATCGACAAGCTGCGCCATTCCGCCACCTCCGCCTTGGCGGAACGGCAGGATGTCATCATTGTCGCCAGCGTCTCCTGCATCTACAGCCTGGGCAGCCCGATTGATTACCGCAGCATGGTCATTTCGCTGCGGCCCGGCATGGTCAAGAAGCGGGACGACCTGCTGGCCAAGCTGGTGGAGATCCAGTATGAGCGCAACGACATCAATTTCGTCCGCAACAAATTCCGCGTGCGGGGCGACGTGGTGGAAATCTTCCCTGCCTACGCGGGCGACACGGTGATCCGCGTGGAGTTTTTCGGGGACGAAATCGACCGCATCAGCGAAATCAACCCGCTGACGGGGGAGCTGAAGGCCGTTGTCAACCATGCGGCGATCTATCCGGCGTCCCATTATATCGTCCCTCCGGAAAAAATGGAGAATGCGATTGCCGATATTGAGCAGGAGCTGGACGAGCGGGTTGAGTGGTTTAAAAAGGAGGGCAAGCTGCTCGAAGCGCAGCGGATCCTCCAGCGCACACGGTACGACATAGAGATGCTGCGGGAAATCGGCGTCTGCAAGGGGATTGAGAACTACTCCCGTGTGCTGTCCGGCCGCGCGCCGGGCAGCACCCCGTTTACGCTGCTGGACCACTTCCCGGAGGATTTCCTGCTTTTTGTGGACGAATCTCATGTCACCCTGCCCCAGGTGCGCGGCATGTACGGCGGCGATTTAGCGCGCAAAAAAAGCCTGATTGACTACGGCTTCCGCCTGCCCAGCGCCTATGACAACCGGCCGCTCAATTTTGACGAGTTTTACTCCCACGTCCATCAGGCGGTTTTCGTCAGCGCCACCCCCGGCGACTTTGAGCGGGAGCACAGCAGCCAGATCGTGGAGCAGGTGATCCGCCCGACCGGCCTGGTTGATCCGGAAATTATCGTCAAGCCGGTGGAGGGCCAGATCGACGACCTGATCGGGGAGATCAACGCGCGGGCTGCCCGCAAGGAACGGGTCTTAGTGACCACGCTGACAAAAAAGATGGCGGAGGACCTGACGACCTATTTTGAAAACGTAGGGATCCGGGTGCGGTATATGCACCACGATATTGACACCATGGAGCGGATGGAGATCATCCGGGACCTGCGTCTCGGCGAATTTGACGTGCTGGTCGGTATCAACCTGCTGCGGGAGGGGCTCGACATTCCGGAGGTTTCCCTGGTGGCGATCCTTGACGCCGATAAAGAGGGCTTCCTGCGCTCAGAAACCTCGCTGATTCAGACGGTCGGCCGCGCCGCCCGCAATGCCCAGGGCCAGGTTATCATGTACGCCGACAGCGTGACGCCGTCCATGGAGCGGGCGATCACCGAAACCAACCGCCGCCGCGCGATCCAGATGAAATACAACGAAGAGCATGGCATCGTCCCGCAGACCATCGTCAAGGAAGTACGGGATATCATTGAAATCACAGCCCACGACAAGAAGCTGGATAAGCCGGTCAAAAAGCTGACCAAGGCCGAACGGCTCAAGCTGATTGAGGAATTGACCAAGGAAATGAAGAACGCGGCAAGGCTGCTGGAATTTGAACACGCCGCCGAGCTGCGCGACCGTATTAAGAAGCTGCAAGGATAATATGGAGGGCTGAAAGGCGGTAGAGAAGGGATGACGTTGCAGTTTTCCGCTATTGACGACTTTTCCTCTTTCCGCCGGACCCTGTATGAGGCGGGGTTTGCGCTGGGCGGAGAAAATGACGAAGGATATTTTTCTCCGGTGTCTCTGTTTACTTCCCGTTTACAATGGCATACCGGGGATCCGGAAACCGATCCATGGATATGGCGGATGCAGGTGCTGGAGGAACGGGGCGCGATTGCTTATGGAAAATACTTTTTTAAGAAAAGCGGTTGGATAACGCGCGAATGGCTTCCTCTTTTTATTGCGGCGCGGCGGAAGGGGCGGAGCCTAGCCGCCATGTACGCGGACGGGCTTATTTCCGCGATGGAGCGGGCGATTTACCAGTGCGTTCAAGAAAACGGCCCGGTTTCTTTGGAAAAGCTGAAGCGGTATCTGGGCATTGACAAATCGCTGCGGTCCCGGTTTGAAACGGCGCTCGCCTCCTTGCAGGGGAACTTGTTCCTAACGGTGACGGGGGAAACCCGCAAGCTGTCCGCCGCCGGGGAACCGTACGGCTGGCCGGTCAGCGTATTGGATACGGTCGAACGGCACTGGGGCTGCGATGTGGAGACGCAGGCTCAAAAAATGACACCGCATCAGGCGGAAGAACAGATCCGGCGGCGGATAACGGAAGTGCGGCCGGATACGGCCGAACGGGTGGCAAGAAAGATCGTTTTTGGCTGACAGACGCTTATGAAAATCACAAGAGAAATCTAGGATACAGAGAAGGATATCAAAGTTATGCAAAACACAAAGCTGATCGTCAAAGGCGCGCGCGAGCACAACCTTAAAAATGTGGATATTGAAATCCCCCGGGATAAGCTGGTGGTGTTTACCGGCCTTTCCGGATCCGGCAAATCCTCGCTGGCGTTTGACACCATCTACGCGGAGGGGCAGCGCCGGTATGTGGAAAGCCTGTCCTCCTATGCCCGCCAGTTCCTAGGACAGATGGAGAAGCCGGACGTCGATACCATTGAGGGGCTCTCGCCGGCTATTTCAATTGACCAGAAGACCACATCCAAAAACCCGCGTTCCACCGTGGGGACGGTGACGGAAATCTTCGACTACCTCCGCCTTTTGTATGCCCGTATCGGGATCCCGCACTGCCCGATCTGCGGCCGGGAGATCAAGCAGCAGACGGTTGACCAGATCGTGGATCAGGTGCTGGCGCTGCCGGAGCGCACCCGCATCCAGATTTTGGCGCCGATTGTCCGTGGCCGCAAGGGCGAATATGTGAAGGAGTTTGAATCCGCGCGCAAATCCGGCTATGTCCGCGTCCGGGTTGATGGGATCGTGTACGACTTGGCCGAGCCGATCAAGCTGGAGAAAAACAAAAAGCACACCATTGAAATCGTGATTGACCGCCTGGTCATTTCCGAGGAAATCCGTTCCCGCCTGGCGGACTCCATTGAGACGGCGACTTCCCTGTCCGGCGGGCTGCTGACGGTTGACGTGGTCGGCGGGGAGGAGATGACCTTTTCCCAGAATTACTCCTGCCCGGAACACGGGGTAAGCATAGAAGAACTGTCCCCCCGTATGTTTTCTTTTAATAACCCCTACGGCGCCTGCCCCAAATGCGCCGGCCTCGGCATTTTTATGTCGATGGATCCGGAGCTGATCGTTTCAAACAAGAACCTTTCCATCCGGGAAGGGGGGATCCGGGCGAGCGGCTGGAGCTATCTGGACGGCGGCACGATCGCCCAGATGTACTATGAGGGCCTGGCCGAGCATTACGGCTTTTCCTTGGACACCCCCATCAAGAATCTGCCGAAAAAGGTGATGGACGTCATCTTCTACGGCAGCAAAGGCGAGAAGATCAAGATGACCCGGAAAAGGGAGTACGGCTCCGGTACCTATATGGTGGAATTTGAAGGGGTTATCAACAACCTGCAGCGCCGTTACAACGAAACCCAGAGCGAGTGGATGCGGGAGGAACTGGAGTCGTATATGAGCCAGGTGCCCTGCCCGGAATGCCATGGGCAGCGCCTCAAGCCGGAGAGCCTGGCGGTAACGGTCGGCGGCATCAATATTGCGGAGCTGTCCCAAAAGTCGGTGTCGGACGCGCTGGACTTTATCCGTGGGATTGAGCTGACCGAGCGGGAGCATATGATCGCCGGCCGGATCCTAAAGGAGATTACCGAGCGCCTGGGCTTTTTGCAGAGCGTGGGCCTGGAATACCTGACCCTATCCCGCTCCGCCGGCACCCTCTCGGGCGGCGAAAGCCAGCGCATCCGGCTTGCCACCCAGATCGGCTCCTACCTGATGGGGGTGCTGTATATCCTGGATGAGCCGAGCATCGGCCTGCATCAGCGGGACAACGCGAAGCTGCTGGCAACCCTCCAGCATCTTCGCGACCTGGGGAATACCCTCATCGTGGTGGAGCACGACGAGGAGACCATGATGAACGCCGACTGGATCGTAGATATCGGGCCCGGGGCCGGCGTCCATGGCGGGCACGTCGTCTTTTCCGGCCCGGCCCAGGACATCCTCCGGTGCGAGGAATCGATCACCGGACAGTATCTGAGCGGGAAAAAGAAAATTCCGGTTCCGGCACACCGCCGCCCCGGCAACGGCAAGCGGCTGACCGTGAAGGGCGCGGCGGAGCACAACCTGAAAAACGTGGATGTGGACTTCCGGCTGGGGGCCTTCAACTGCGTCACCGGGGTGTCGGGGTCGGGCAAATCCTCCCTGGTCAACGAAATTGTGTATAAGCGCCTCGCCGCCGAACTGAACGGGGCCCATACCCGCGCCGGCGCGCACGAGGATATGCTTGGGCTGGAAAACCTTGATAAGGTGATTGACATTGACCAGTCGCCGATCGGCCGCACGCCGCGTTCCAACCCCGCTACCTATACCGGCGTGTTCAACGACATCCGGGAGCTGTACGCTTCAACCAATGACGCCAAAATGCGGGGCTTCACCTCCGGGCGCTTTTCCTTCAACATCAAAGGCGGGCGGTGCGAGGCCTGCCAGGGGGACGGCATCATCAAGATTGAGATGCACTTCCTGCCGGATATTTACGTCCCCTGCGAGGTCTGTAAGGGCCAGCGCTACAACCGGGAAACGCTGGAGGTCAAATACAAGGGAAAAAACATCTATGAAGTGCTCGAAATGACGGTTGAGGAAGCGCTGGACTTCTTCAGCAGCATCCCGAAAATCGCCCGGAAGCTGCAAACGCTGTACGACGTGGGCCTGGGCTATATCAAGGTGGGGCAGCCGGCCACCACCCTGTCGGGCGGCGAAGCGCAGCGGGTCAAACTGGCGACCGAGCTGTCCCGCCGTGCCACCGGCCGGACGGTCTATATCTTGGACGAGCCGACCACCGGCCTGCATACCGCCGACGTCCACCAATTGATCAATGTGCTTCAGAAGCTAGTAGACGCCGGAAATACGGTGATCGTGATTGAACACAACCTTGACGTTATCAAAACCGCCGACTATGTCATCGACCTCGGCCCCGAGGGCGGCGATAAGGGCGGCACCATCGTCGTGACCGGGACGCCGGAGGAGATCGCCGCCTGCGCGGCGTCCTACACCGGCCAGTACCTGAAGCCGGTGCTGGAAAAAGGGGCGGCGGAAAGCGCCCCGACAGCTTAACGGCGCAGTGAAAGCAGATGCGGGCTTTGCACAGGCCCGCATCTGCTTTGCCGTCCGGCCCCGAGAGGGCGTTCCCTTGGCGGCTTAGGAGGGTGAGCGGCCTGGCCGGCGGGAGGCGGAGCGGGCGCGGACGGTTCCGTTGGAATCGAGGTTCGTGCAGCCGGTTCCGCCGTGCGGGATGCCCCCGCTCTCCAAACGCCTGGGATGCGCGTCCATGGTAAGCGGCATCGCAGGAGATAGGGGGGAACAGATACCGCCTCGCCCGCAGGGCGCCGCCGGCGCTTCCCTCTGATTTCTTTTGATTATAATAGAATATTTACAATTCTTTCATATACCCATACAGGCAGTCATGGTATGATTAAAGGCGCTGGAAAAGGATGCGCAGAAAGGCTTGGTTTGTTTATGTTCGGATATGTGCGCATATACAAGCCGGACTTAAAGGTGGCGGAATATGAGCATTACCAGGGGATATACTGTTCCCTGTGCAAGCAGCTGGGAAAGCGTTACGGTTTCCTGGCGCGCATGACGCTCAGCTACGACTTTACCTTCCTGGCGATGTTCCGCATGGCGCTGGATGATCGGTGTGCCGGCTTCCAAAAAGGGCGCTGCGCCTTTAACCCTTTTAAAAAGCGCACCTGCTGCTGCGATAATGAGCACATCCCCTTTGCGGCGGACGCTGCGACCCTTTTGGTGTATTATAAGCTGAAGGATAACCTGGCTGACGAAGGCTTTTGGAAATCCCTCCCTGCCCGTCTCCTTCTGCCGTTTGCTTCCCACGCCCGGAAAAAGGCGATCCGGAAGCAGCCGGAGCTTGACCGGGTGATCCGGGAATGTATGCAGAAGCAGGCCGCGCTGGAAAAGGCCCGGACCGCGTCAATTGACGCCGCTGCCGAGCCGACCGCCCAGATGCTTGCTTATCTCTCGTCGCTGCCGGCCCGCGACGATAAGGAGCGCCGGATCCTGGAGCGCTTTGGGTATTGCCTAGGGCGGTGGATCTACCTGGTTGACGCGGTGGATGATTTGCAGGAAGATTTGGAAAAGGGGAGCTATAACCCCTATATCCTTTCCAGGCATTTGGAAAACGGGCAGCCGGAGGCATTGGAGGAAACGCGCCGGTATTCCCTTCTCACGCTGAACGCGTGCCTGGCGGAATGCCTGGCGGCCTACAACCTGCTGACGGTTCGGAGGTTTGACGGCATCCTGCGCAACGTCTTTGAGCAGGGGATGCCGTCTGTACAAAAGCAGGCGGTCTCCGGCCGGCCGGAGAAGACCTCAAAAAGGCGGGAAACCTCTCGGCTCAGCAAGCTTTAAGAAATGAAAAAGCTATTGATTGATAGAAGGCTCCGTCCGTCAAACGGAAGAAAGGCATGGTTATTGATATGAGCGTAAACGACCCTTATAAAGTGCTGGGCATCCGTCCTGACGCCACCGACGATGAGGTGAAGGCGGCGTATCGGGAGCTGGCCAGAAAATATCATCCCGACAATTATACCAATAACCCGCTGTCGGAGCTGGCGCAGGAAAAGATGCAGGAAATCAACGAGGCGTACGATACCATCGTCCGTATGCGCCGCCAAGGCGGGGGTAGTACCCGTTCCGGGTATACGGGAGGAAACGGCGCGCGGGGGAATTCCCGCTATTACGATATTCGCAATATGATCCAGTCCGGACGCGTGCTCGATGCGGAGATGCTCTTGGACGGAGTCCCGGCCGGCTCGCGGGATGCGGAATGGTATTTCCTTAAGGGCAGCGTGCTGTACAAGAAGGGCTGGCTGGAGGACGCTTACGGCCACTTCAACACCGCCTGCCGCATGGATCCGAACAACATGGAATACCGGACGGCTTTGAATCAGATGAA
>CAJFQI010000051.1:0-17682 GCA_904419005.1 Candidatus Avimonas faecium
GTCCCGTCCAGTCCTGGGCGCCGGGGTCTATGTCCGGCGTCCCCGCCTGGGAAACCGGCGGGTCGCCCGTTCCTCCGCCAAACCAGTTGCTCCAGTTCAGCCCGATCACGATGCCGCCTGCAATTAGCAGCAAGGCGATTACCGCTGCGATGACCATATGCTTTTTTTGAATGACGACGCCTGCGTCAGTATTTTTACTCATCTATGTTCCTCCTGTCCGCACAATTTGAGGCGGTTCACCTACGGCGCGGCCTTCCTCTGTTTCGGGCATGCCGGGCGCATAGAACTCAAAAAAGATGGTACAGCCTTTGTGCCGTACCCTCTGGGCATATATCGGTTCACATTACCGGGGTTGGGGCGTCTTCCGGCTGGCCGGCCGGTTCAAAGCCGTCCAGCATGGCTGCCATGCGGCTTTGCCCGTTGAGAATAAAGGCATGGACATATTCCTTGTCCGCAGAGATCGGGATGCTGGCGAGGCAATCGTCAATGAGTTCGGGCGTCACCACGGGGATCCGCATCTGCTGCAGCATCCGCCGCGCGGTTTCATTGGCTTCCAGCAGCTCCCGCAGGAAGGCCAGCAGCCCGTCCTTTTCCCGGCTGAGATCCTGGACAGTTCCGCGGGAAATCAGCGCCACATTGTTGTCGTAGTTGGGCGCCATCCGGAGGATCACGCCGGTATCCACATCCCGCAGCACGCCGAAGTTCTGGGTGTGCCGGTCCATATTCAGGCACAGGCTGTCCATCCAGATGATCCGGAGGTACTGCTCCGCCAGCTGCGGGGACAGCTCCCGCAGGGCGGTGAAGCACCGGTTATAGTCCTCGTCATCCCCGACGATGCCAGCCATCGGTTCAAAGTTGACCTTTGCGCCATCCGTGAAGTCACGGGTGCGGATGTATTTTCCGTCCATCTCATAGTGCGCCATATCAAAGCCCAGCCGTTTGCCAAGCTGGTACACGAACAGTTCGGAAAAATATTCCGCTTCGCTGCCGCTCTTGTACATCCACCAGGCGCCATCGATCAAGCGCCAGCACTTTTCGTAGCTGCCGGTGTTGGTCAGCTCCGGGGTGCGGGAGGGCTTGCGGCTGAATCCGTTGGGGTCGCCGTACAGCGCCAGCCCGTCGAATGGGTTTTCCTGGAACCGGACGTCCGCATACGTCAGCGCGCTTGCGTCCGGCCGGAACCAGTATTGGTCGGTGATGGTCGCCGCATTCATGGACAGGGCGGTCTGGGCGTCGTCGGCCGCCCGCAGCCGGAGGGCCTTTTTCAGAAGGCGGGAATTGACGCGGTGGGCGTCGATGGCGCGGGACGCCAGCCAGCCTTCCACATCCCTCGCCCTTTTCAGATACAAGGGAAGCCGGGCTTCGTCCGCAGAGACGATCCGCCCGTTTTCAATCTGCGCGAGTACGCGGTCTCCGCTCATCAGCTGGCCGGATATCGGCAGCATTCCATCACCACCCATCTCTTCTGTTTGTCCATTTCACTTTTCTTTATATTATACCAATTTCCTCCGTCAAGTCAACGCGGGGCAAAAGGCACGGCTGCAAAAAGGGGATTCCGTTCATAAGCGTAGGATATCCGTCCTGCTGATCTGCTCCGGAAAGGAGCGGTTATACATTTCCAGGGTATTCCGGAGGGAGCCCTCAAGCATCTGCCATGTATTCCCCTTGGCCTGCATGGATTGGTATAGTGTATTCAGCGGTTCCTTTTCATCCATAATCCGGCGCAGGATTTCCTCCCGCAGATCACCGGCTTGGCAGATAAAGGAACGCAGCAGGCTTTCTTTCGCACCGATTTCCATTGAGCGGTCACAGATTTCCCGGGCGGATAACTGTATGACCGACTGGATATAGCTCTTAAACTCCTGCTCCGCCCGGTCAACCAGCATCCAAACCGGCCGGATGGGGATCCCTGCCTGTCCGGGCTGGCCGTGGATGCGCTCTTTCATCATCGCCCACCGGAGCTGCTTATACGCTTTTTCATCCTCCTCCGTTTCTTCAAGCAGTCCGCTTTCAGCGGAGATCTCCCGCGCCTTGTCCAGCGCATAGCGGCCTTTTTGAGTAAAGCGGTCTCTCGCCTCGGCGTGAACTTCTGCCACTTTTTGCTGCAATGCCTTGACGTCCTGTTCGTCTTTAGGATAATGCCAAAGAATATTCATGTACTGCCTGCCCCCTTTTCCTGCATAATATCAGTCTATAATAGACAGGCTGTTCAATATGTCTTTATCATACTGCCTATACAAGGATACTGAACGGGGACGCCGCGGGCAAAGCAAAGGAAAGCGTTTTATCCCCAGCAGACGGTTCCCTTGACTTTTTCCCTCTATTATGGCAGAATAGGCCATGAAATAGGGATATAAAAGTGCTGGGATATGGCGGTTTTCCGCTTTAAAGGAAAGAGGGGCTGCCAAATGAAAAAACGTGGAAGCGCGTTGCTCCACATTGCCTTTTTTACTTTCTCCGCGGCTTTAATCCTGGCATCGTGCAGAGCAGATCCGCCGTCCCCCTCATCGCCGGATAATGCCGATTTTATCACAGGGCATGATCCAACGGCCGAGGAAGGGCCGGAAATGGAGGAATCACCCCCCAATACCTCTGTGCCGGGTGTCCCCGCAAATCTAGCGCTAAAGGACTTAGATTATTGGGAAAAGGCGGATTCCTTCCGGGTTTGGCATACGCAGTCTCCGCCTTTTAAGGCGGTAACCTTAAAAAAGGGGACGGAGGAATATAACACGCTGCTCTCCCTATTGCAGCAGGTAGAGGGAACGTATCTCGGGATCAGCCATGAGGGCCTTGCCGGCGGCTTTATGCCGATTTATGTGTACCAAGGCGCCACGGAAGTGGATAGGATTCGAATAGCCATATCGGACGATGCTCGTTTCTCCACGGATACGCAGCAGGAGGATTCCCGAAAAGGACTGGTTAGTAAATATGCTTCTCTATACACAATGCCGGAAGAGCTTTCCGAGGAAATCATAAACTTTTTTGAATCGCTGGAGTATACCGAGGATATGTGATTTCGCATAAGGCGGACCGATGCAAAGGGAAGCCGCTTTTCCCGTGCCTGTGCAAAATCGCTGATCCGTCACAAAAGGGCCGTTCCGGGCAGTACATAGCACTGCCCGGAACGGCCCTTTGCCATTTGTATGCCTGGTTTCTGCCCCTTCCGGTCACAGCGGCGCCGGCGGGCAGCCGAGCCGCCGGGGGATGTCCGCCGGCGCTGCCGCAGGAGGGAGGATAACCCGGCCCGCCGCTCCGTCCAGCGCTTCCCGCTCCTCCCGGCTCTGGAAGCCGAACCCGTAGGTGACAGGCAGGAAGGCGGCGCCGGCTTCGCCGGCGCCTTGGAGGTCAAAAGCGCTGTCGCCGACCAGCACGGTTTCCTCCGGCGCCGATTTCATCCGCCGCATGCACCGCCGGAGCAGCGCCGCTTTGGTCAGGCGGTCGTCCGCGTCCATGCCGCACACCGTGTGGAAATGGGCCAGGAGGCCGAGCCGGCTCAGCATATCCTGGGCAAAGCCCTCGTTTTTCAGGGTGGCCACGCCCAAGCGGCAGCCGGCATCCCGCAGCGACCGCAGGGCCTCCGCCGTCCCCGCGTAAACGGCGGCCTGGTATTTTCCTTTTTCCGCATAATACTGCCGGTAATGGCCCACCGCCTGCGCGGCGGTGTCGGGATCCATGCCGCAGAAGCGCTCAAACACCAGCTTCAAAGGGGCGCCCACTGCCTTTTGCACGAACACCTCGCCGGGGAAGGGCCTCCCCAGCCTTTGAAACGCCCACCGGTACGCGTGGAAAATCCCCTCAAAGGAATTGACCAGCGTCCCGTCCATATCAAAAACCACGCATTTATCCATGGGACGCTTCCTCCTGCGAGAGCGCCTCCTCATAGACCGAGCGGGTTAAGAAGGCAAGCTTCAGATCCTTGGCCAGCTCCCGGAGCTGGCCAAGGATCTGCTCCTGCTTTTCCTGTGCCCCCTCTTCGTCCACTTCCAGGCGGAGCTCGCTGCTGTAATAATTCCCCGCGGAGGCCCCCCGGCCGCCTTGGAGCGGGCGGAAGCCGTCAAAGCCGGCCAGCGATACCTCCGCGGCGCCGCACCGCCGCAGCAGGCGCAGCAGCATCAGGCCCGCATTGTCCGATGCCGGCCCGTCCGGGCCGGTGTACCGGTCGTAATCCACAAACAGGCAGCCGCCCGCCTCGGCCCCCCGCCCCTCGTCCCGGCGGGGGAGGCCCTCCCGGGAAAGGTTGGAGGTGACAATGATTGGGAGCGGCTGCAGGGAGCGGAGCTCCTGCCGGAGGATATCAAGCCGCTTGTGGTTGCTGACGAAGCAGGCGTCCATCGGGAAGCGGGCGTCCGCAAAATTTACCGTGATGACAAACGGCCGGTGGACGGCGATAAAATCCAGAATGGCGTCGTATTCCGATGAAAGGGAACCGCCAGGGCAGAGAAGGAGCAGCCGCCGGCCCGCGATGAGGGCGGCGACCTCCCGGACGGCCTCGCTGTCGTCCACCGCCCGGCTCTGGTACGCGGCATAGAGACGCTCAATCAGCGCCTGGTCGTACAGCACCTTGTATTCCTCGGGGATGGATTGGATGATCTTTTCAATGTCCTTCATGGTCAGCGTCTGCCGCTGCAGCAGGTAGGTCGCGTAGTTCGGATGGCAGACGTTGCTGGCCGCGATGTGGTAGGGCACCGAATACCCCCACTCGTATTCCCGGCGGATGGCGGCGATATATTCATCATAAATGTCCATCACCATAGACACATCGTACCGGGAAGCGATGTTTTTGTTGATATACTGGGTAATCAGCTCGGTCGGCAGGTTGCCCGCCCCCCGGCCCATGCCGAATACCGAGGAATCGAGGATCAGGGTGCGTTTGGTCTGGATTTTCCCCAGCACCTGGGCGTTGGAAAAGGCGAGCTGCAGGTTGTTGTGGGCGTGGAACCCCAGGTGGACGGCCGGGTCCATATTCTCGTTGATGAGGTGGAAGCGGTGGGTCACCTGGTTGCGGTACATGCTGCCCAGGGTGTCCACGATATAAAAGGCGTAGGGGTGCAGGGCGTTCATTTTTTCCACCAGCCGCAGCAGCTCCAGGTCGGTGTAGAACACGGTCCCCACCGGCTGCATAAAGACCCGGTAGCCCTTGTCCATGAGGATCGCCGCCCATTTGATCGCCTGGCCGGCCTCCTCCTGGTGGAAGGTCAGGCGGACGCCGCCGATGCCGTCCCCGCCGCAGGGGGCCAGGAGGGAGGGGTGCAGCTCCTTTTCCCCGATGGCGATCATCGCGACGTAAAGGGACTGCCGCGGCGGCGGGGGCAGCACTTCCGCGATCTCCGCGGCGCTGCCGAACAGGGAGCGCTCCGGGTCGCGGACCATGCCGGTCAGGAACCCGCATTCAATGATGTCAATGCGGGCCTTTTCAAGCTTGTCCAGAACCGAGCGGATGGTCTTGCGCCCAAACGCCCAGTCGTTGATATACCCCCCGTCCCGGAGGGTGCAGTCCAGTACCTGAATGCTCACCGCGTCATCTCCCCGCTTTCCAGCTTCTTCTGCAGGATCCCCCGCACATATTGAAGGTCCTTGGGCGTGTCCACCGAGAGGCTGCGCGCCTCTACCGGGATCATCTGGAGCTTTTTCCGGTTTTCAACAAAGCGCAGCTCGTTGATGTCTTCGGCTGCCTCGACCGGCCCCCGCGGCGTCTGGTCAAAAAAGCGCAGGGCCTCCAGCGAGTAGGCCAGCACCCCCAGGTGCTTGTAATAGGTGAAATCCATATCCGCCTTGGGATGGGGGATCGGGCTGCGGGAGAAGAAGAGGGCGTATCCCTCCCGGTCGGCCACCACCTTGATGTTGGTGTTGTCCACGACTTCAACGGGGTTGCGGATGGGGGCCATCAGGTTGGCGGCAAAAAAGCCGCCGGCGTCCATGGGGATCACCCGCTCAATCACCGCCGGGTCAATCAGCGGCTCGTCCCCGTTGACGCAGACGTAGACGTCGGCCGGCAGGAGCCGCGCCGCCTCGTACAGGCGCTGGGTGCTGGTCGGGTGGCTGGGGGAGGTCATCCGGCAGGGGATGCCGTAGCCTTCGCAGGCGCGCCGGATGTCCTCATGATCGGTGACGACATACGTTTCGTCCAGCCCGCGGGTCTGCTTGACCTGGCGGTATACCCACCAGATCATCGGACGGCCGCACAGGTCGGCCAGGGGCTTGCCCTGCATCCGGCTGGAGTGGTAGCGCGCCGGGATCAGCGCAACGGTATGCATTACGCTCGTCTCCTTTCCTTAAACCTTTTCCAAAGGCTTCCCACCGCCCGCAGCGGGCGGGTAAGCCGCCAGCTGGTGGAGCTTTCGTAGGTCTCCACCACCTCCCGGATCCGTTCGTCCAGCTCCCGCCGGGTGCGCTCCGGCAGGGGGAGGGATTCCGGCGGGGCGCTGTCGGCCGGCTTGCTGCCCGCCGGCTTGCGCTCCCGTTCCCGCTTGTAGAGGTTCCAGTTTTCCATCAGCCGGTCGGACCACATCTTCAGCACGTCGCCGCGGATCAGCTCGTACCCCTCCGGCACCGGGATGGCGGCGTTTTTGCAGCAGTTTTCCCCGTCCTTCATGTCGTAGGCGAGCACGCTCGGCAGATAGACCTGCACCTCCTTTTTCAGAAGCTGGCTCCGCCCGTTGGGCTTGAGGCCGAAATGCAGGATCAGGAAATCCCGGACCCGGTCGCCGAGGGGCAGGAACATCCGGTTGTACACCGTGTCGGCTTCGTAGGTTTCCAGCAGTGCCTGCAGGACGTAGTGGCCGGGCAGGGCCCCGTAGCAGCCGGCGGTAATCGCTTCGCCGTCCTCAAAGCCGAAAAAGATCCGGTTGAGCCGCAGCCTTTTGAGCCGGAGGCTGGCCCGCCGGTCGGGGTTAACGACAATGCCGCCCTCCTCCCAGAGGAGGCGCAGCGCATAGTATTCCTGCGCGTAGCCGGTGCGCCCTTGCTGCAGGGCGCTGCGCACCGTTGCGGGCAGCTGCTCGGGCGGGAAGGCGTCCCGGCCGGCGTCAATCAGCCGGGCGCGGGGGAAGTCGCGGGCCACCTCCTGCCGGTACTCCTCCGGGACCGGGCCGTCCAGATGCACGCAGATCAGGTTGTCCGGGATCACCTCCCGGTCAAGGAAGGCCAGGATTTTCCGGGTTTCCTTGTCCTTTTCCAGGTAGGGGTTGAGCAGGAAGTCCTTGCGGTACTCCTTCAGCAGCTCGATGAAATCCGGCTGGAACAGCACCCGGGACTGGGTCATGTTCCAGTAAAGCTGCTTGGCGGCGCAGTAGACGGCTTCTTCCCGATAGGCCGGGTCGCTCCGGCCCAGGAAATGCCGGAACGCCTGGACAATATCCGCCATCTCCCCGACCTGGGAGGTTGAGATGGTGTTGGACCGGCGGTAATAATTGTAAAACGGCTTTGGCACATACCCAATCCGGGGATACCGCGTGACCAGCGCGGGGATCAGGGCGATGTCCTCAAACAGCATCTTCTCATAGGCGTTTTCCGCCCAGATCGCGCGCCGGAACAGCTTGTTGACGCTGTAGGTGATGTTGTTGCCCCGGGCGATATAGTCGGGCAGGTCGATCTCCGGCCGGGGATAGGTGACCGAGACGCTCTCCCGCCCCTCTTCAACATAGCGGATGCGCACGTCGCACATCACGATGTCGCAGCCCTCCTGCACCGCTTTGGCATACATTTCCTCGTACATCGTGGGCTCCACCGTGTCGTCGGAATCCACAAAGGCGATGTATTCGCCGCAGGCGGCCTGCGCGCCGGTGTTGCGCGCCAGCCCCAGCCCTTCGTTTTGCTTGTGGATGACCCGGACAAGCCCGGGATAGTCCCGCGCGTAGCGGTCGCAGATGGCCGGGCAGGCGTCGGGGCTGCCGTCGTCCACCAGGAGGATCTCCTTTTCCTCCAGGGTCTGGGACAGGACGGAATCAACGGCCCGTTCCAGATAGTTTTCCACCCCGTACACCGGGATAACAACCGAAACCTTTACAGCTGGCCGCATGGGGTTCCCCCTCCTTTCCCATCGCCGGCGGCGGGCGCCGGGCCCGCCCCGTCCAGATAATGCAGCAGGCTGCGGAGCTGGTATAGCGTCTCCGGCACATAATACCGGCTTCCGGCAAATTCCTGCCGGAAGCGCCGGAGGTACCGCCGGAGCACGTCGTCCTCCTTCCACAGCACCTTGCCCTCAAACAGCCGGTAGAGCATCACGGTCGCGATGTCCAGCCCAAATACGATCCGGCCGGTCAGGGCGGCGTTGGAGCAGACGGTTAAAAGAGTGATGTTCTCGGTGTCCTCGTTGAGCAGGGTCAGCTCCCACGGGGCGCTGCTGCGGTACGGGCGGGTGAGCCCCAGCCGGCAGGGCAGGTTCTCCGGGTTGCGCGGGTGGGGCTTGACCAGGAAGCGGCCGGGAGCAACCGCGTCCCGGCACTCCTGCATCAGGGCGATGTCGTTGGCCGCGATCCCCTCGGCGCGGAAGGACTGTTCCAGGAAGAGGAAGCCGGCTTCCTGCTCCGGAGGGTGGTAATCAAAAATGTAGTTGAGTACCTCCCGCAGGGCCGGGTCGTCCCGGGAAATTTTCGGCAGGGGGACGTTGGGCAGCCGGTCCCCCCGCATCGCCAGCCGCGGCTCGTACAGCAGGATCCGGCTTACCTTGTCCTGGATCTTCCGGCCGTCGGGATGGCGGTTAACCGCCGCCCGGTCCTCCCGCAGGAAGTCGATGACATAGGAGGAAAAGCCGTCCTCATACCCGATGAATTCGCAGGGGCGGGTGTAATACCAATACGCCAGCAGGCGGGTAAAGAGGTCGAAATTGGCAAAATAGACCTGGTCGTATTCGTCCAGCTCGTCGCTCAGCGCGCCGCGCAGGAGGGGCAGGATGTTCTGGAAGGCTTCGGCCACCGCTTCCTCCCGGGCGGCCGGGTAGAGGCGGTTGACCTCCCCGGCCGCGGCAAAGAGTACCCGCCGGAACAGCCCGGTCTCCCGCAGGCGGGGCAGGCAGCCGTCCAGCCCCGGCGTCACGTCGGTGACAAGCAGGTCGGCTTCCGCCCCCTCAAGGAGCGCCCGGCGCAGGTGGACGGCGGTCAGGAGCTGATAGACCGAGTTGGCCAGGATCAAAGCGCGGCGGTACGGCATACGGATCCCTCCCGAATTGGTGGATGATAAAGTGGCGGCGCAGGTTTTCGGCACCGGTGGATGAAAAGGTGTACAGCTCGGGCGGCTTTCTATGGAACACATAGGGCAGCAGCTCGCTGGGAAAGGGGGTGCGGAGGACGTCGGCGCCCGGGAAAAGGGCGGCATAGTCCAGGGTATCGTCCGGATGCGGCTTGATCACCAGGGGGATCCCCCGCAGCGGCCCGTCCCGCAGCCCTTCATACAGCGCCCGCTGCTGGGCCGGGCTCACGATCCCCAGGTTGGCCAGGTGCTGGGTGAGCAGCACCGCCCGCGCCCCGGTGTGGATCCGCCGGCGGAGGAAAAGGCGGGTCAGCGCCCGGCGCCGGCGCGGGGGGAGCGCCTCCAGCGCCTCCTCTACTGCAAAATCCTGGTAAAGCGGGCCGGAAACGTCGATGCTCTGCGCCCGCTTGAGGCAGTAGATCCCCCGCACCCCCGGGGCGCTGCCGTCAAAAAGGCCGTACCGGCGGGCGATATCGGCGTGAAGGGGATAGACCTTGTGCAGGCCCTGGTAGAGCGACTCGGCCCGGCTGAGCATCCCGGCCGCGTCCTCAAAAAAATAAAACGGGACGCCCTGCCGGATCAGGCAGAGGGAAAAGTAGAAATGCGCCCCCGCCACATAGACGCCGGAGAAGGCGGCCAGGGGGAGGGGGAGAAGCTCCCGGCAGGCGCGCTCCGCGTCCGCCGCCACCTGCGCTTCGTCCCCGTGGGGGATGCGCAGGTAGGGGAAAAGCCGCACCTCGTCAAAAAAGCGGCGGCGGGCGAGCCGGCGGTACTGCGGGTATTTGTCCACGATAAAATCGGGCAGAAGCAGCACCGCCCGTTCCCGCGGATGGAACAGAAAACGGTGCAGGAGGACCTCAAGCAGCTGGTAGGAGCTGACGGCGTGGTATAAGACGGGACCCCGCTCCATTTGGTCAGCCGATATGCGCGTCATCCAGCAATCCCTCCAGCGCCGCCATGTCCCGGCGGCTTTTCCCGCTTTCCAGCGGGATCATCGGGGCGTAGGCGTCCCGCCCGCTGATCGGCAGGGGGAATCCCAGCCGCCCCTCCACCGCAAGCAGCCGCTCCACAAAATCCAGCGCGCCGCGGTGGATTTCCCGGATGCGGCCGGGCTCGGCCGGCGGCGCCCCAAAACGCAGGGACGGTTCCCCGTCCTTGCCCGGGTAAAAGCCCCGGAAGCTTCCCTCCGGCGCGCCCAAAAGCAGCTCCCAGTACAGGTTGTGGCCCTGCGCCGGGTCGTGAAGCTTCCACAGGTCGCGGTTTTCCCCCTCGGAAAACAGGTAGCTGGCCAGCTTGCCGTTCAGCAGGAAGGGGACGGCGGCGTCCGGCTCGGGGCTGCGGGCGGCGTTGGTGCCGGCCAGGATGCCGGTGACGGGGCAGCCAAGCCCCCAAAGGCGGTTGACCGCGCAGTCCAGCATGACCGCGCCGCTCCCCGCCCAGCCGATGTCGACCGCCGCCGCGCTCCGGCAGCCGGAAAGCAGGCGGCGGTAATAGTCCCGCCCCGCCTCCCGCTGCGGGCGGTAGGCTTCAAGAACGGCGTCCCAGGCGCCCGTGAGATAGCTTTTGACGTTTTCCACGTTTTTATGCGTCAGCTCCTGCTCCGGCCCGGCCCCGACAGCACGGCAGAGGGGATGCAGCAGGCCGGGCAGCTCCATGCCCGCAAGGATCCGGCGCAGGGAGAAGCCCTGGTTGACCTTGTGGTACAGGAACCGGCGGAAATACTCCTGCCGGTAGCATCCGGCGGTGAGCTTGACCGCCGCCAGCCGGGACCAATAGGCGTAGGCGGCGGCCCCCGCCTCCTGCGGGTACATCCGGCAGTAGACCTGCCGGAGCAGCGCCCCGTCCCGGGAGAGAAAGAGGATTTTTTCGATCCCCCGGGCCTGGACGAACGCATGGATAAACCGGCAGTACCCCGCGGCAAACAGCCCGCCGCAGGCAAAGCCGTACTCGTATTCCCGGCTGTAAACGGCCTCCCCGCCGTGCAGGCGGGCGTTGACGATCCCCCGGTAGACGCTGCCGGTCACGGCCGACATATCGTGCGGGCGGAAGGGCTCCCCCCGGCGCTGGACGTTGGGATAGAGGAAGGGATGCAGCCCGTGGCGCTTGGCCTGCGCGCCGTCGGCCTGCTCATTGTCCCCGACGTGGGCCAGGGAGCCGCCCGCCCGCTCCTTGAGCCGGCGGTACAGCCCGCCGTCGCTCTTGGAACAGCCGCAGTCCCCCGAAACCAGCACGTCCGTAAAGCCGGAAAAGCCGGCGCTTTCCAGCAGCTCCCGGACGCGCGCTTCGCCGAGGTACATGTCCGACAGGGCGAACAGGGGCTTGCCGCGGCGGCGGAGGCTGTCAAAGACGCGGCGCATATAGGGGTTGGCGCAGCAGCACCGCCGTTCCCATTCCCACTCCGTCTGCAGGCCGGCTTCCCGCGGGATGCCGGTCTGCGCTTCCACCTGCGCCCAGATTTCCTTGAGCGTGACCTCCCGCGTGCCCCGGCGGCGGAATTGCTCCTCCCGCGCCTGCTGCTCCGCCGCGATGCGGATGCGCCGGAAGTCCGGGTATTGCAGGCTCATCCCCACCAGGTAAAACAGGTCGGCCGGGTCGGAGAAGGGGCGCAGCAGCAGGGTGTCGAACACGTCAAAGCTTACCGCGTCAAAGGCGGCGAGCCGCTCGGCCAGCGCCTCCGGGCTTTCCCGGCGGGAGAGGGCGGATTCGCTGCCCCCCGCGGGCTGCGCCGTCTCCTCATAGGGAGGGATCAGGGCAGGGCGGGCCAGGCTGCGGCGCAGCAGCAGGTGGTACTGCACGTTCAGCCACAGGAGGTACAGCGCGGCGGGGACGCGGCCCATGCCGGGATTTTCCCGCCGCTTTCGCTCGTAGCGGTCCCGGATCCCCGGCACCCGGTATAATAGAAGCCGGCGCAGCGTGTCCGCCATCCTGTTTTCCTCCTCTCTGAGCGTGTGGTGGGGGCTCTCCCTATACGCGGATCGCCCACGGAGGGAGGGCCTTCCCGACCCTATTGCGGCCGCTCTTCGTACGCGCGGCAGACGCTGTCCGGGCTCCCGACCGCCATCAGGCGGCCCTTTTCAATCCAGGCCGCCCGGGAGCAGACGCTCCGGATCACGGACGGCGAGTGGGAGACGATCAGCACCGTCGACCCGCCGCCGATCATCTCCCGGATGCGCGCCTCGCTTTTGCGGCGGAAAAACAGGTCGCCCACGCTGAGGACCTCGTCAAGGATCAGGATCTCCGGTGCATCCCCCGCCGTGGCGACGGCGAAGCCCAGCCGGGAAACCATGCCGGAGGAGTAGTTGCGCACCTTCTCCTCCATAAAGCCCTCAAGCTCGGCAAATTGGACGATGCGATGGTAGTGCCGGTCAAGGAACGCCTTGGTATAGCCGATGAGCGCCCCGTTGAGGTAGACGTTCTCCCGCCCGGTGAGCTCGGGATCAAAGCCCGTGCCCAGGGTGAGGAGCTGCACCCGGCGCCGGTCGACCGCCACCCGCCCGCGGGTGGGGATCAGCACCCCGGCGATGATTTTCAGCAGGGTGCTTTTTCCCGACCCGTTGGTGCCGACGATCCCCATGACCTCGCCCCTGGCGACCGTCAGGCTGACGTCGTCCAGAGCCTTGAAGGGCTCGTAGCGGTGCCCGCCCCGCAGGGAGCGGACCAGCAGCTCCTTGAGGCTTGACGCCTCGTCCTTGGCCCGGCGGAATTCCATGGTGACATGGTCAACCAGGATTTCGGGCGGGGCGGCTTCGGCCCCAAGCCCGGTTTTCAGCGTTTCCATCGCGTTCCCTCACAGCTTCTGAATAATGCGGTTCCGGCATTTGCGGAACACCGTATGCCCGAGCAGGTACAGCCCGCCCCCCCACAGCGCCATCGCCGCCCAGGCGGCGGGGCCGGGGACCTGCCCCGCCATCACCAGCTGCCGCAGGCCGCGGATGTACAGGTACAGGGGGTTGATCGCAATAACCGTGCGGATAACCCCCTGCAGCTGCTCTGCCGGGTAGAAGATCGCCGAGCAGTACATCCACAGGGTCAAAAGCACCGTATACAGGTGCTTGACGTCCCCGAAAAACACATAGGCCGCCGCGAGGATGTAGGACATCCCCAGGGCAAAGGCGAACAGGCAGAGCAGGATCAGGGGGGACAGGAGCATCGTCCACTTCGGCGTGATCCGGAAAACCGCGAGCATGACGGCGTAAGCGATCAGGGAATAGCCCAGGTTGATCGCCGCCGTATACACCCGGGTGAGGATGAACAGCTCCATCGGGAATTTGACCCTGAGCAGCAGCGCCCGGTTGTCCGCCAGCGTGGTCATGGCCGCGGTGGTGGCCCCGGTGAAGGCCTGCCACAGGATGTATCCGGTCAGGTAATAAATCGGGTAATTTTCAATCGACCGGCGGAAGAGCTGGGAAAAAATCAGGGAGAGCACCGCCATGGACAGCAGCGGGTTGAGCACGCTCCACAGTACGCCGAGGTAGGAGCGGGAGTATTTGCGCTTGATCTCCCGGGAGGTCAGCTGCCGGATCACAAAGGCATATTGCCGGCGGTGCGGTGCGTCAGCCATGGGGGTTCCTCCTTCGCGATTGATAACGGCGTGCCTGCCGCAGCAGCCGCAGGTACTGGGCCAGCCGGTACTGCCGCAGATGGCGGGCCGTCTGCCCGCCGGCGCGCACCGCGCTGCCCTCATACCACGCGCTTTTTTCCGCCTGTCCCAGCCCCGCTCCGCCCAGCCCGGCGGCCGCCAGAAGCTGGGGGAGCGCATGGCCTGCCCGCAGCGCCGCCTTGGATAAAGGGGCGGCGAGCTGCCCGCTGCCCGCCGGCCCGTCGTCGGAAAAAAGGCGGGTTTCCCCCTGCTTAGGAGGAAATGCCGGGACGCCCTCCGCCGCCGGCGCGAGCACGTCGTCCGAAAAGGCGAGCCGTCCAAACGCCTCCGCTTCCCGGCGGGTGGGGCGGGCCATGAACAGGCGGAACAGCCGCGAAATGGTCCGGCGGTCCCGGGCAAAGCCTCCCGCGCCCGGCTCCCCGCCGGGCGTTTCCGCCAGCTGCCGGACATAGGCCAGCAGGACGGGCTCCAGCCGCCGGGTAAAGGCGAGGCCCGCCTCGTCCTGCGGGGCCAGGACCGGGCGGTAGGCATCCCCCTCCCGCCGGTAGCCGAGCGTCATCCCGTGGGGGGCCGTGTACACGGCCTCAAACAGGCAGTTGTTGAAAGCGGCTTTGCGCGCGATCCGGCCCTCCGGCCCGAAATAATAGGGATGGTAGTCCGCCCGGCGCACCCCGGCGGGCAGCTCGTACAGCCCCCAGTAGTAGCCCTCAAGCGGGCGCCGGCGGCCCAGCAGGGCTAGGGCGTCCCCCAGCGATTTCTGCATAGACCCCACCCAGCCGCTGTCTACCACGGCGCAGGGGAGCTCGTCAAGCAGCCCCTCCTGCCGCAGATACCCGGCCAGGCCGGGCAGGGCTTCCCGCGACCGGCGGGACACCGCCTCCCAAAATTCGCGGCAGCCGGCGAGGGTGCGCCGGATCTGCGGCAGCATGGCGGCAGGGATGCGCTGGTCGGAGGAGAAGGGGAGGCGCAGCCGGTCAAGCAGCGCGGCCTTTTCCGGGCCGGTCAGGCCCGCCCGGAGCAGCAGGCGGGAGGGCGACACATACAGCCCATCCCGGCAGATAAAATCCAGCGCGCCCTCCCGGTCCCGGTGGAACAGGGGGACCCGCAGGGCATAGCGCGAGCAATAGAGGTAGCGGCAGTCCAGCGGCAGGCCCCGCTTTTTGCAGTAGATGCGGGCGGCGTGATAGAAAAAGTAGCCGTCCCGCGCCAGGAAATACAGCCGCGTTTTGCCGCTTTGCAGCGCCGCGTGTACCAGCCAGCGCACAAACCCGCCGAGGGCGGGGGCCAGCACATACCGGCCGGCCTGCCCTACGGCGTCCCCGTGCGGGGCCGGCGGCGTGCCTTGGACGGCTGCGTACATGGGCGGGTTTTCGGCAAGGCAGCGGCGGTACTGCGCCGCCCGTCTGCTTTGGCTGGATAGCTTCAACGTCTTGTCCCTCCTTCCTGCGGCGGCTGTACCGCCGCCGTTTTGTCCGCCGGCGCACGGCCGGCGGGATGCCCGTCCCCTGCTTCCGCCTGCCGGCCGCCGTAGAGCGCCCGCCGCATCCCGCGGTAGAGGGGCGGCGGGAGCAGGCCGACCAGCAGCGGCTTGAGGAGATAGGGCAGCGCCGCGGGACGGCGGAGAAGCCCCAGCTCCCGGAAGCCGCGGCAGCGGAGCGCGGCCTCCCGCAGGCGGCGGCGGTAGCCCCGCCTTTTGCAGGCGTCCCGGTCCTCCCAATACCGCAGCAGCGGCTCGGGGAGATTATACCCCCGCCCGCCGCCGGCGTGCAGCCGCATGAACAGCTCGTAATCTTCAAGCAGCCGGTTTTCCGGGGCGGTGCTGTACCCCCCGCACCGCAGCAGGACGTCCCGGCGGAAGGTCACCGAGGGGTGGATGTAGGGGGAATTCGGCAAAAAATCCGCCGCCTCCGGGATTTCCGGAGGGCGCAGCATCCCCCAGACGCCGCCGGCGTCCTCAAGCAGCGCCCAGGAGCCTACCCATTGGCAGGCGGGATGGGCGTCAAGGAAATCCGCCTGCTTCTGAAGCCGGTCCTCCCGGGCGGTGTCGTCGTCGTCCAGCC
Source organism: Candidatus Avimonas faecium (assembly GCA_904419005.1). Classification (GTDB taxonomy): domain Bacteria; phylum Bacillota; class Clostridia; order Oscillospirales; family Acutalibacteraceae; genus Avimonas; species Avimonas faecium. The sequence continues at coordinate 15,847 of CAJFQI010000051.1, forward strand.
GGGCGAGGTATTCCCCGCGTGCTTGGAGGATGCAGACGTTGAGGGCGTGCGCCAGCCCGCGGTTCTGCCCGCCCCGGATGTACCGGATCCGGCCGTCCCGGGCGGCGGCCCGGCGCAGGGCCGCGGCGGCCGGCTCGGCGGAGCCGTCGTCGTACAGCAGCAGCTCCCAGTCGGTGAGGCTCTGCCGGAGGATGGACGCCACCGCCTGCTCCAGCCGCGGGAGGCGGGGATTGTACACGCCCATGATGACGCTGACCTTTACGGGATTTCCCATGGCCTCGCCGCCTCCTCGTGCGCGGCCCGCCCCTCCGCCTCCGGCAGCGCGGGCCGCTTTGCGGCTTCACGCCGCCCGGAAGCCAGGCGGATGGAAAGGGCGCCGTGCCGGGGCCGCGCCCCCCGCCCGGCGCGCACAAGCCGGTCGGCCTGGGCGTAGATTTCGCGCATGGCTTCGCGGGCGTGGCGGATATCAAACCGTTCGGTCGATTCCCGGCAGAAGGCGGCCATTTCCCGCTTGGCCTCTTCCGGCATCCGCCGGACGGCCTCAATGCCCCGGATGAAGCCCTCCACGTCGTGGGGCGGGCAGACAAAGCCGTTCCTGCCCGGCTCCATGTATTCCCGGGTCCCCCGGTTGTCGGAGGCGACGACCGGGATCCCCATGGCCAGCGCCTCCAGACCCGCCATGCCCAAGCCCTCCCGGATGGAGGGGAAGACGGCGGCGTCCGCGCACCCTAAAACAGCGGGAACGTCCCGGCGGTGCCCGTACAGGGTTACCGTATCCGCAAGGCCAAGCTCCCGGATCCAGCCTTCCATGCGCTCACGGAAAAAGCCGTCGCCGCAGATCCCATAGCGCAGGCGGGGGAAATCCTCATCCCGCGCTTTCATGGCGGCCAGTGCATCAAGCACGACCTTCTGGTTTTTGTTTTCATTAAGCTCCCCGACCGAAACCAGGAAAAAGGTGTCCTCCCCGATGCCAAGCCGCTGCCGGCCCAGCCGCCGCTCCTGCGCGGAGAGGGGGCGGAACCGCTCCCGGTTCAGCCCTACGCCGGGGATTTGATAGACGAGCCCGCCCTTTTTCAGGCGGAACCGGCGGGCGGTGCGGTAATCCTCCTGGTTGATGACGACCAGGATGTCGGTGTAACGGGCCAGCCAGCGCTCTACCGGGTAATAGGCGAGGTGGTTCCAGACGGGCGCGCCCTTGTAAAAATGGAAGCCGTGCGCCGTGTAAATCACGACGGGATCCTTTTCCGGGCAGAGCCTCCCGGCCAGCCGGCCGAGAAGGCCGCCGACCGGCGTGTGGCAGTGGATGGCACGGATCGAATACCGGCGCAGGAGCCATAATAACTGGCGCAGGGCTTTTTCGTTGTTCTCCAGCATAAAGGGGGAGCGGGCGATTTCAATGTGGTGGACCGGCACGCCCAGCCTTTCCGCGGCTTGCTCCCCGGGGAGGTAGGCCGGCTCCCGCCGGTTGGTTGCATAATGCACCACATAGCCCATCTCCTGCAGCAGCCGCACGTTCTCCTGCTCGAATTTTCCAAGGAAATCCTTGGTTGTGGTCAGGATTAAGATGTGCTTTTCCAACCCGGATCCCCCTTCCCGCTCCGCGCGGTGGATGTGGAGCGATTCTGCGGCACGGGCGTTCCTGCGGCGCGGGATGCGTCCCCGCCGGTTCCGTCCTGCCGTGCCGGTTTCCCACGGCGGAAGCCGAGGCCGCGCCCGCCGCCCGCCGCTCTTTCTCAGTTTCCCCCGCGCCTCCCGTTTTATACTCCGCCCGGAAAGAGGGCGGCGCGCTGCCGGCGGGAAAGCAAAAGCGGCAAAAAACGGAGGCGGAACGGGAAA
>CAJFQI010000051.1:17707-21506 GCA_904419005.1 Candidatus Avimonas faecium
CCGCCTCCGCGGTGTGCTGCGGTGAAAACGCAGTTTCATTTTTCACGCGGCCAAAAGCCGCCCGGCACGGCTATTCCGCCGCGTCAACCCTGGCCTGCCAAGCGGCGCGCTGCTCCTCGGTCGCGTCCTTGAGGGAGGCCAAGGAGTACGGCAGGCCGATCTCCCCGTATTTGCCCTTGCCGATGGTGTGGTAGGGCATGACCTGCGCCCGCTGAATATTCGGGTACTTGGCCTTGAGCGCCCGGATCGCAGCGAAATGCTCCTCGTTGTCGTTGAGGCCGGGGATGATCGGCGCGCGGAGCACCACCGGCTGGTTTTCCTCCGCCAGCAGGGCGAAGGTGCGCAGGACCGGGGCCCGGCCGATGCCGATGTATTTCTTGTGCATCGCCTCGTCGGTCATCTTATAGTCCAGCAGCACCAGATCAAGATACGGGAGCAGCGCCTTCATCCGGGTGGGATCCAGGGTGCCGTTGGTTTCAATACAGGTGTGCAGCCCCCGCCCCTTGGCCAGCTGAAGCAGCTCCTTGAGAAATTCGTACTGCATGGTCGGTTCCCCGCCCGAGAAGGTGACCCCGCCGCCCGAATGGCGGTAATAGGCTTCGTCCTTCATCACCTGCTCAATCACATCGGCCGCCTCCGCCGCGCGGCCCAGGAGGGCGAGCGCGTCGGCCGGGCAGGCCTTCACGCATTGCCCGCAGGCGACGCAGGCGGCGTAATCCACCCGGTGCTCCCCGCTTTCGGTAAAGGAATGCACCCCGTGAGGGCATACCGCCCGGCAGGTCCCGCATTTTACGCATTTGTTGTCATAATACGCAAGCTGCACCTTGGCGGACAGGGATTCCGGGTTGTGGCACCAGGCGCAGCGGAGCATACACCCCTTGAGGAAAACGGTGGTGCGGATCCCCGGCCCGTCGTCCAGGCAAAACCGCTGTATGTCAAAAATGGTTCCTTTCATATCGCTGCTCCGTTTCTCCGGCGGATTTTCCGCTCGGACCCGTTTCTCCGGATCCTTCTGTCCGCCCCGCCGCCGGGCGGGAAGGGAATATACCATCCGTATAAAAACACAGAAAATACAAATGGGGCGGAAATATGCTGCCGCCGCTTTTTATTCCTGGGCGCATTATACCGCGTTTACGCGGGGCTGTCCAGACTTCCCGCAGGGAACATAGGGCCGTCCGGCGGCAATTTTTTGTTGCTATTGCCTCAGGAGAGGGAGCAGGTTTTCCACCTCTTTCTGCCCGATTTCCGGATCATAGGTCTGCCCGGCGGCGGGGGAGCGCGTCTGGGCGGTGAAGCTGCTGTAGCTGTAAAAGATCATGCCGTCCACCTCCGGCTGCCCCCGCAGGCATTCCACCGACCGCTTCATAACGTCGCTGTGCTCGGCCCATTCCTGCCTGCCCTGCCCCGCGTAGGCGTCGGGGGACATCCCGGTCTTATAGATCCCCAGCCCGACATAAAGCTGCACGCTGTCGTGGCGGGAGTAAGCCGCCCAGTCCGCCACCGCCTGGTCAAAAGGAGCGGAGGAATTCTCAAAGCCGAAGTAAATTTGAGGGCAGATGTAATCGACATACCCGGGGCAGGCGATCCACCCCGCGATATCGGCGTAGAGCGTGGTATAGTTTTTGGATACGTTGGCATCGGGGCTGATGCCGAAAACGCAGCCCTCCCGGGCATGGGCCTTGCGGTAAGCGCCGGCGACCAGCACATCCACCTGCGCCCGCCGCCAGTCGGCAACGGCTAGGCTCCCGCCGCCGGCGGTATATGCCTCATAGGCCGGTTCTTCAAATTCCGCGGGGGAATCCGGCGGGATCGCCGTGGTGTCCGCCGGATAAAAATAGTCGTCAAACTGCACCCCGTCAACCGCGTACCCGTCCACAATTTCCTCCACCCCCTGCAGGATCAGGGACTGCGCCTCCTCCGACGCCGGATTATAGTAATAATAGGGTGTGCCGCCGGAATCCACCGAAAAGATGTCCGCGCACCCGGCGTTCTCCTTCTTGGCCCCGATGCGGTAGGGGTTGACCCAGGCGTGGATTTTCAGGCCCTGCCTGTGCGCCGCCTCCACTGCGTAGGCCAAGGGGTCGAAGCCGCCCTCAAGCAGCGCCTTGGCCGCGTCGGCAGGGGGGAACAACGCGCTTTTGTAATAGGCGTCGCTCATGGCGCGCACATGGAAAATCACCGTGTTCATCCCGTAGGAGGCGGCATTTTCCATCACATCGTCCAGTGCCTGCGCCGCCTGGCCGGCGGTTTTTCCCTTCAGCAGGGCGTTTAGCTCTATGTAGGAAATCCACACGCCGCGGAATTCCTCAGCCGTTTCGGCCGCGTCCGTGCCGGGGGCTCCCTCGCCCCCGGAGGCGGGCGGGGAAGCGCTTTCCGGGCGGGAGAGAGGGCCGCAGCCGGCAGCCAGCAGGGCAAAGCAGGCGGCCAGGACGGCCAGACGGGTTCGCCAAATTTTTTTACGGTTCATAAGGCAGCTCCTCGCGGCAGAAGCGCCGCTCTGTTTTCAACGTAATTCCGCGGCGGCAAGCCAAGCGGTATTTCTTCCCCTGCGGCCCCCGCCTGCGGGACGCGGGACGGGCGCTCTTGACAGGGCGGCGGTTGTCGGTTAGGATTTTCCCCAGAGGGGCCTCAACCGGCGAAACGGCCGAGACGCCGGAGGCCGCCTGCTTCCCCGTCGGGAAACGGCGTCCGGATCGGCGGGGCGTCTTTTGGAGCGCCAACCTGTCCCGGCGGCGGACCGGATATAGGAAATGTATATGCTTCAGCGGCGGAAAGGATGATAGCCATGCCGGAGAGACTTTGGGTTCTGCTTTTACTGTACTGGTGCGTGATCAGCATCGTTTCCGCGGCGGCCGCCGTGTGGGATAAGCACCGGGCCAAGGCGCATCAATGGCGGGTTCCGGAGGCGACGCTGCTCCTGCTGGCCGCCTTGGGCGGCGCGGCGGCAATGTACCTGACCATGCGGCGGATCCGGCATAAAACCCGCCGGAAAAAATTCATGGTGGGGCTGCCGGCGATTTTCTGCCTGCATCTTTTGCTCATCGCCGGCCTATGGTGGTGGCTTGGCTGCTTTGCCGCCGGAGCGTGACGCCGGGCCCGCCGCTTTGCGGAGAGGGCGTGGTCCTGCCGGGGACATGCCCCGCCGGGCCATTTTGCGGGGAGAACAGTGCGCCCGCTTGCCCGGCCTCCCCACCATTCGGGGCATCCCCTGCGTTCCTGCTGCGGGTTCCTCGGGCCTCCTATGCCCTTCTTTCCCTCCCTTTTCCCTCTGCCTGCCCTTTTTTGCGCCTTCAGCCTGCAGCCGAAGGACTTTTTCATTCCTGCGGAAATTTTTCTTGCTTTTGCGGGTGAGCTGTGCTATAATCTTTTTCGCGGTGCTGATCTAGGGCGGAAAAACTGAAAAATCCGGGTGTGGCGCAGTTGGTAGCGCGCTTGACTGGGGGTCAAGAGGCCGTGAGTTCAAGTCTCGCCACTCGGACCAGTTTGAATGTTCATAACGCAACTGAACATTCCTATGTAAAGGAGTAGTCCGAAAGGGCTGCTCCTTTTCTCGTTTATCCGGCTTTTCCAACCAGATATTCTATTTCTACGCCCTGTCTGCTGTTGAGAACGACATTCTCCGGCAGAACGGGGCTTTGCGGTAAATCCAATACGCCGACAAACTTGTAGTGGATCACAAGGCGCTGCGTCCTGTTTTTTCCTGTCCCCTGAATGTGGTAGACATCAATCCGTTCTACCAATTCGTGAAGCATAGTAGGCGTTAAGGTTTTCATCTGCATAAACTTCCGAACCGCTTTTA